>NZ_CAJUBK010000154.1 GCF_910584465.1 uncultured Oscillibacter sp. | reverse complement strand
CCGAGCGGCCCGCAGCAGCCCGGATCGGGCGGCGGCCCCGGCGGCCCCGGCGGCGCCGATCGGACCATCCGGTCCGGTGGCTCCGGTGGGGCCCGTGGGCCCGGTGGGGCCTTCGGCGGGGCCGGCCGCGCCCGCGGGCCCGGTAGGCCCGGCGGGGCCGGGCAGGACCGGGGCGTTCAAGACGGCGCTCAGCTTGCTGGTCAGCAGCATCTGCTGCTCCATGATATCGGACAAGGTATCCTGCACGCTCTGGTTGACCCGCATGACCTCCTCGAAGGCCGCCGCCTCTCCCAGGCCCGGCAGGGTGCCCAGCACATATTGCAGCTTTTCCCCCTCGGCGTTGAGGATGTGGCTCAGACTGAGCTCCTCGGCGGCGATGGAGGCGATGATCTCATTGAGGCTCCCCTCCCGGGTCAGCGGGGGATCGATCTGAGGGAAAGATGGCATTGACATGAGACATCCCTCCTCAGCTCAGACGGGTGATGGAAAGGGTCGCTCCGGCGGAGCCGGGCAGCAGGGTGGCCGCAGAGAGGATGCCGAACATCTGCAGGGATACCGTAGCCCCGGCGTTCAGATCCAGCAAGATCTCATTGGCGAAGTGGCTCAGGGACACCGCCGGCGCCACGGTGGAGGCCGTGTTGGGCGTACCGTTGATGAGCAGGCGGGTGCCGCTGGCCAGGGACGCGGTGGTGTTGACGTTATAAGAGAGCTGATAGCGTCCGGCCGTGTTCACAGTGAACACCGTGCTGGTCCCGTTGACCGTGATGTCCGGGGACAGCTGCTGGCTGTCCGGCAGGGGGACCAAGGTGCCCCCTACGACCACGGCCAGCACCGTGCCGCTGGTATTGGCGGCAAAGGCGGAGGTGGCGGTGACGTTGGGGCCGGTGGGGCCGGTAGGACCGGTCACGCCGGTGGCGCCGGTGGCCCCGGTGGCTCCGGTGGCTCCGGTGGCGCCCGTGGCGGCCGCCTTTATCTCCTGGAAGAGGGATATGATATCCATGGAAGAATACT
>NZ_CAJUBK010000153.1 GCF_910584465.1 uncultured Oscillibacter sp. | reverse complement strand
TCCGCCTTATCATACTAAGGCGTGCTTGATATCCCGCCATCTGCTATACTGGACAGAAAAACAGGAGGGCACGATCATGGACGCGAAAAAGGAACTGCTGGATAAGCTTTGCGGGCTGGTCCCCGAGAAGACGGCGGAGATCGAGACGATCTTGGCGGGCTACAACATCGCCCGGGGGCCCCAGAGGGAGCGGAGCGATCTCAAAAAACGGATCTGCGCGTTCCTCGCGGCCAAGAAGATCGACGGGCTGTCCCCGAAGACGCTGAAGAACTACCGCGAGATGCTCATGGCCTTTGCCGCCCAGGTGGACAAGCATATCACCAAGATCGCCACGGACGACATCCGGGCCTACATCGGGCATCTCGCGGAGCGCGGCCTGAAGGACTCCAGCATCCAGACCCATATCAACACCCTGCGCTCCTTCTTCAGCTGGCTGGATGTGGAGGACGTGATCCGGAAGAACCCTATGCGGAAGATCAAGTCCCTGAAGATCGACCGGGCGAAGGCCCGGCGGCCCCTGACGGCGGAACAGCTGGAGCGGCTCCGGGACGGCTGCCGGACCTACAAGGAGAAGGCCCTGGTGGAGTTCCTGGTGTCCACCGGCTGCCGTCTCAGCGAGCTGGTGGGCGTCCGGGTCGGCGCGGTGGACTGGCAGGGCCGCAGCGTGGTGGTGCTGGGCAAGGGCGGGAAGGAGCGGACGGTCTACTTCTCCGTCCGGGCCAAGCTCATGCTCCAGGAGTACCTGGGCCGGAGGCGGGGCGGCGAGGCACTGTTCGCCAGCTCCAGAGCGCCCTACGAAGCCATGAAGCCCCGGGCGGTGGAGAAGGCGCTCCAGAAGATCGGGGAGCGGGCCGGGGAGCCCATGCGCATCCATCCGCATCTGATGCGGCATACCTTCGCCAGCAACGCCCTCAACAGCGGGATGGATATCACCATCATCCAGCATCTCCTGGGCCACACCGACCCCAAGACCACGCTCATCTACGCCGAGCTGGCCCCTAGGACCGTCAAATATGAGTACGAAAGAGTCGTAGCGT
>NZ_CAJUBK010000152.1 GCF_910584465.1 uncultured Oscillibacter sp. | reverse complement strand
TGCATCCCCGACGAGGACACCATCGCCGACGCCGCCTCCCCGGAGCTGGCGGACATCCGCCGCCACATGCGGGCCGCTCAGGCCAAGAGCCGCCAGATCCTCCAGCGCATCATCTCCTCCCCCAGCTATTCCAAGGTCCTCCAGGAGAGCATCATCACCCAGCGGGACGGCCGCTTCGTGGTCCCGGTGAAGGCGGAGCAGAAGGGGAACCTCCCCGGCCTGGTCCATGACATCTCCTCCTCTGGGGCGACGGTGTTCGTGGAGCCCATGGGGGTGGTCCAGGCCAACAACGAGTACGTAGAGCTGGAGGCCAAGGAGCAGAAGGAGATCGAGCGCATCCTGGCGGAGCTCTCCGCCGAGGCCGCGGCCCACCGGGAGGACATCCAGTGGGACCACGACGCGCTGGTCCACCTGGACCTGATCTTCGCCCGGGGCCAGCTCAGCTACAAGATGGACGGCGTCCGCCCGGAGATCCGCCGGGACGGGGCCATCCACTTGCGCAAAGCCCGGCACCCCCTCCTGGATCCCAAGACGGCGGTGCCCATCGACCTGGAGCTGGGGGACGCCTTCGACACGCTGGTCATCACCGGGCCCAACACCGGCGGCAAGACGGTCTCCCTGAAGACCCTGGGCCTGCTGACGCTGATGGCCCAGTGCGGCCTCCACATCCCGGCGGCGGACCGGAGCGCGGTGGCGGTCTATGACCGGGTGCTGGCCGACATCGGCGACGAGCAGAGCATCGAACAGAGCCTGTCCACCTTCTCCGCCCACATGACCAACATCGTGGGCATCCTGGAGGAGGCGGACGAGGAGAGCCTGGTCCTCTTCGACGAGCTGGGCGCGGGCACGGACCCGGTGGAGGGCGCGGCTTTGGCCATCGCCGTCATCCAGCATGTCCGGTCCGCCGGGGCCAAGACCGCCGCCACGACTCATTACGCCGAGCTGAAGACCTTCGCCATGACCACCGCCGGGGTGGAGAACGCCTCCTGCGAGTTCGACGTGGAGACCCTCAGTCCCACATACCGCCTGCTGATCGGCATCCCCGGCAAGTCCAACGCCTTCGCCATCTCCCGGCGGCTGG
>NZ_CAJUBK010000151.1 GCF_910584465.1 uncultured Oscillibacter sp. | reverse complement strand
GACATCGAGGTGAGCCTATGCCAAAGGTGACCATCTATACCCAGGCGTACAACCCGGGGGGATATCTGAAGCAGTGCATCGAGAGCGTCCTTGGCCAGACTTACCGGGACTTCGAGTGGATCTTGATCGACAATGCCAGCACGGACGGGACCCCGGCCCTCATCGACGCCTACGCGGAGGAGGACAGCCGGATCATCCCCATCCACATGGAACGGAACACGCACACTTCGCATATGTTCTACCGCTTTTTGCGGGAAAAGGGTTCAGGGAGGTACGTCACCTACCTGGATTCCGACGACTGGTGGGACCCGGACTATCTGGAGCATCTGGTGCCCTTCGCCGAGGAGAACGATCTGGACTTCGCCTTGACGGGCGCGGTCCAGTATCTCCAGCGGGAGGGGACCTCGAGCGTCCTGCGCCAGTGGGACGAGCCGCTGCTGCTGACCGGCGACGGCTTCGCCCGGAATTTCCCCGTGATCGGTCCCTTCGCCGGGGCGCTTTGGGCCTCGCTCAGGCCGATGGAGAAGGTCTTGGCCATGGAGGGGGCCCCGGAGGACGCCGAGATCTGGAGGCAGGGCATGGTATGGCGGTCCGATACGCTGATGATGCTGAACTATTTGGACCGCTGCCAGCGGATCGGCATCGACCAGTACGCGCCCTACCATTACCGGAGATACTCGGGCAGCCTGTCCCGCCGATATACGGACAGTTATTTCAAATCGAACGTCTATTTCTGCCAGAAGCTCGAGGAGTACTTCCGCAGGCATGGGGTCCTGGATGGGACCATGGAGGAGTACGTGAAAGAGCGGTACTTCTTCGAGATGGACTGGTCCCTGGAGGTGCTGCGGGGGACGCGGATGGCGGCGGATGAGAAGCTGCGGATCTGCGCCGGGATGACGTCGCACCCCCGGACCCTGGCGGCGCTCTCCTGCCGCTGCCGGGAGCAGGAGACCTGGCGTGCGAAGCTGCAGGACATCGTGGACGACGCCTTGTGCAGCGGAGAGTTCTCGGACACGGACGCCCTGGGAGCGCTCCTGCGCCCCCTGGTGCCGGACTGCTGTGAGGTGCTCACCGTCAAGGGCGCGGCGCTGTTCGCGCGGGAGCGGGACCTGCTGCCCCTCCTGT
>NZ_CAJUBK010000150.1 GCF_910584465.1 uncultured Oscillibacter sp. | reverse complement strand
TTTTTCGTCTGCACCCATACCGACAAGGGCCACATTCACAACCACATCTATTTCAATTCCACGGCCTTTGACTGCTCCCGGAAATTCCATAATTTCCTCGGCTCCAGCTTTGCCCTCCGGCGGCTGTCTGACCGGGTATGTCTGGAGCATGATTTGTCCGTGATACAAAATCCCAAACAGCACAGCAAGGGCCGTTTCCTCCACTATGGCCAGTGGGTAGGGGAAAAACCGCCCTCCGCTCAACAGCGGGTGCGGCTGGCAATCATCGCGGCCCTTGAAAAAAAGCCCGCCGACTTTGCCGCGTTCCTCCGGCTGATGGAGGAGTCCGGCTTTGCCGTCAAGCGCGGGCGGGGCGGCGTGGTGTCGTTCCTCGCGCCGGGGCAGGACAAGTACACCCGGCTCCGGGCATCCACCCTCGGCGCGGGCTTTGACCCCGAGGACATCCGGGCGGTTATCGCCGGGGAGCGGCCCCTCCCGGAGCTCCCCAAGGACGCGCCGCCCCCGCCCCGGCAGGTGGGGCTTATCATTGACATTCAACAGCGCATGGCCGAGGGCAAGGGCCCGGCTTATGAACGCTGGGCGAAAGTCTACAACCTAAAGCAGATGGCCGCCGCCCTCCAGTTTTTGCAGGAGAACAATCTCACCGACTATGACGCGCTGGCGGCAAAGACCACGGCGGCGGTTGACCGGGCCCACGCGCTGGCCGGGGAGCTCCAGACCACCGAGGCCGCCCTCTCCAAAGTCTCCGGGCTGATGGGGGCCGTGGTGGACTATGCCAAGGCCCGGCCCGTGTTTGACGGCTACAAGGCGGCCCGGTACTCGAAAAAGTATCTGGCCGAGCACGAGGCGGAGCTTGCCACCTACCGGGCGGCCCGGGCCGCTATGAATGAATTGTTAGGCGGTGAAAAGCTCCCCAAAATGGACGCGCTGAAAAAACAGCGGCGGGAGCTGGCGGATAAGAAAAAGGCCCTCTATGCCGAGTATCGGCAGGCCCAGCGGGATATGCGGGAGGCCGTGGCGGTCAAGGCCAACATCGACCATCTGCTCGGCCTTACGGACGGGCGCACCGATAAGGAACAGACGCGATAGCGGCGGTGACGCAGCCAACCTCTTTGGGACATTTTGTCCCAAAGAGCCGGGTTTGGGGAGGCTCCCCAACAAGCATTTTTGCGGGCC
>NZ_CAJUBK010000149.1 GCF_910584465.1 uncultured Oscillibacter sp. | reverse complement strand
GTAAACGGCGGCCGTAACTATAACGGTCCTAAGGTAGCGAAATTCCTTGTCGGGCAAGTTCCGACCCGCACGAATGGTGCAACGATTCTGGGCGCTGTCTCGACGCGGGGCTCGGCGAAATTTATGTTCCGGTAAAGAAGCCGGATACCCGCAATTAGACGGAAAGACCCCGTGAACCTTCACCGCAGCCCGCCGCTGGGATTCTGTCCGGCACGTGTAGGATAGCTGGGAGGCTGCGAGCCCGGGCCGTCAGGTCCGGGGGAGCCGGCGGTGAAATACCAGCCCTGCCGGGCGGGATTTCTAACCCGCGCCGTGAAGCCGGCGCGGGGACAGCGGCAGGCGGGCGGTTTGACTGGGGCGGTCGCCTCCCAAAGGGCAACGGAGGCGCGCGAAGGTCCCCTCACCCCGATTGGAAACCGGGGCGCGAGCGCAAGGGCACAAGGGGGCCTGACTGCGAGGGAGACATCCCGGGCAGGCGCGAAAGCGGGTCCTAGTGATCTGGCGGTGCCGCGTGGAAGGGCCGTCACTTAACGGACAAAAGGTACTCCGGGGATAACAGGCTGATTTTCCCCAAGAGTTCACATCGACGGGAAAGTTTGGCACCTCGATGTCGGCTCATCGCATCCTGGGGCTGGAGCAGGTCCCAAGGGTTCGGCTGTTCGCCGATCAAAGCGGTACGTGAGCTGGGTTCAGAACGTCGCGAGACAGTTCGGTCCCTATCTGTTGCGGGCGTCGGATGACACAGGGGGGCCGCCCTCAGTACGAGAGGACCGGGGCGGACCGGCCTCCGGTGTGCCTGTCGTCCCGCCAGGGGCGCAAGGCAGGGTAGCCGCGCCGGGAAGGGATAACCGCTGAGAGCATCTAAGCGGGAAGCCCGCCCCGAGGACAGTCATCCCGCGGGCCAGCGAGCCCGCCCGAAGGCCGCCCGCAGAACACGGGCTAGATAGGCCGCAGGCGCAGGCGCGGCGACGCGCACAGCCGAGCGGTACTAACCGGCCGGGAGGCTTGGCCATGTCGCCGCTTCCGGCTTCTCGAGGCAGTTTCCCCGTCCCCAGATCTTCTTTTGCCGGACCTTTGCGCCCGGCGGCCATGGCGGAGGTGCCATACCCGTTCCCATCCCGAACACGGAAGTCAAGCCCTCCAGCGCCGGTGATACTGCCCGTCCGGGCGGGAAAGCAGGTGGCCGCCGGGCTTTTTCTTTGCCC
>NZ_CAJUBK010000148.1 GCF_910584465.1 uncultured Oscillibacter sp. | reverse complement strand
CCGCCCGACAGTACCGGACGGCCTGCTCCGTCGCCTCCGTGGGGTCGCCGCTCCATGCGGCGGTGACATACGCCAGGGGCATTTTCATTGGTAAGACCTCCATTTCAGATATAGGATAGAGTGTTGGGGATAGGTACAAACAGAATGGTTTGGAGAGAAGCGTTCAACCCTTTTCCCCCCGCCCCTTTCCCATTCTTGGGAAAGGGGGGCGGCTCTGGAGGATATATCCCCCGTCGCGCCGTGGGAGTAGCACAGCCGGGGCCCCCTGTCAAGGGTGCGGAGCACCGCCGCGCAGCGGCGGCTTTGCCCTTGACAGGGGGCCCCGGCTGTGCTATGGGTGGCGCGGCGACGGGGGATATACCACCAGGGCCGTCCTACTCACAAGGGGACGGCGCATGAATGAAGCGGGAACAGGGGGAACGAAAAACATCTGGACACGGTGTCCAGATGTTCGCTCACTTCTCCCGATCCACTTTCTTCGTGCCCTTGCCCAGCTCCGGGGGCTGCTTGTCCTTCCACTCCCCCAGCAGGGCCATGATCTGGTCCTTCATCTCACGGGGCGTCTTGTCCTTGCCGAAAAACTGGGCCAACTCCGCAGAACTGATGATCACGTCGAAATCCTCCTTTTTCTTCTCCTGGCTCAACACCGCGTCGATCACGTCCGGGTTGAGCTGGTTCTTCTCGTCCATCTCCCGCAGCTTCTTGGCCTGGGCCTTGGAGGGGGACGACTGCTGCCCCTCAATAGAGACGGCGATATACTTTTGGTGCTCGGTCCTGATACGGGAAATCTCCACGGCGGGGGTGAACGACATCTTGCCGCCGTCCATGAGCTGTTTCAGCTCCGGCACAAGGTCATTGAGATAAATGTACCGCTGGACCGTCTTGCCGCTCATGCCGTTGCGCTCACCCACTTTGTCCAGGGACAGCTTGCCAATGTCCGCGCCGTCGCCCCGCGCCCCCTGGTGCTTGATGGCCTCGTACTGCTGCTGCAAGGCCGCCGCCTTTTCACTGGGCAGGATCGTTTCACGGTGGCGCAGGTTGTCGTCCGTCATAGCAAGGATTGCCTGATCGTCCGTCATTTCCCGGACGATACAGGGCATATTCTTGTAGCCCGCCAGCTCGCAAGCCCGCTGCCGCCTATGGCCCGCTACGATCTCATAGCCCCCGCCCTCACGGGGACGCACCAGGGCGGGCTGGTGGACGCCG
>NZ_CAJUBK010000147.1 GCF_910584465.1 uncultured Oscillibacter sp. | reverse complement strand
TTGCGTCCGCCTGCCCGCTCTTGAAGAACAGCAGATACTTGTCCGGCCCGGTCTTGTAAAAGGCATAGTCAACATTCCACTTCCGGGCCACCCGGTCAAATTCCTTTGGGGCCCCGGTGAGCTCGATGCTGTTCGTGGCCGCGCCGTGGGCCATGAGCTTTTTCACGGACTGCCTGCCGTGGGGCGTCTGGTGGGCCCGGCGTTCCTTTTGTATCTTCCGGCCAGCCGCCCGGAGCGCATAGGCCAGCACCCGGGCCGTCAGCTTTCCCGTCCGCATGGATAGCGCGATAGTGCGCCGGGAAACATCCTCGTCAATCAATCAAAACCGCCTCCTTTCATGGGGGATAGGCCCTCCGGCCTTTGGGACATTTTGTCTCGAAGTCACCGCCCCTCCCGGCCCGTTTCCGGGTGCTTGCGTTCAGCCTCCAGAGAGGAACGGTCAATCACTTCCTTGTAGGCGGCCATCTGCTCCCGGATGGAGAGCCGGGGGAGGGCAAAAACCTTGTGCTCCTTGGGAATATCCTCTATCCCGTGGTAGACTTCCTTAATATCGCCCGTCTGGACGATATAGCCGCCGGGGGCAAGGTGGCCGTCCTCGTTGATGGATATGTCCCGCCCGTATGCCTCATAGTCAAAGTAGTCTTTCAGCTCGGCGGGGATCGGCAAATCCTCCGCAAAATAGCGGCCCAAATCCTCCTCGCTTTCAATCTCCGGGTAAAATTCAAAGCAGTCCAGATTTTCCGCAAGGTTGATGATGTCCGCCACGCTGGAGGTATGCGCCCCCATATGGAGCGCGGCCTCGAATTTTTCAATCTCGCTTTGGGGGAGCTCCGAGAGCAGGCAGGCCAGATGGTTCAGCTCGTCCAGATTTTCATACTCGCCCAGATAGTCATAGAGCCCCAGCACATCGCCGTCAAAGCTGGTGATGAAAAATTCCTCGTAGCGTATGCCGTCCACGCCGATATTCTTTAACAGCGCCTCCACCGCCTGGGGGCTGGTGGGGAATTTCAGCGTTTCCCCCACCAGCTCGCCCTCGTTGTATTTCCCCAGATTGGTGATGTACGCCTCGAACAGCGCGGCCACGTCAGCGGCGGCCCTGGCCCTTGACGGTCAGGATGCCCTCAAGGGTGGTGGCGGTGATGCCCAGCCGCTGGGCCACGGCGATGTCGTTCTTCATGGACTCGGTGACGGTATGCCCGCACACCACCAGCACCCGGGAGCGGCGGAGCAGGTCGCGGCCAATGTCGATGCTGCTCTTGTGCTCCTCGGGAACCGCGTCATTGAGGAAAAGGGGCAGGAACAAGGCCGGGCAGATAGGGGCAAAGCCCGCATCGTAGACCGCCCGGCAGTACTGCGCGGCCAGCTCCGCATTTTCCGTGTCGCCGCCATACCAAGCGGCGGTGATGTAAGCAAGGGGTCGTTTCATAGTCGTTTACCTCCGATATTTT
>NZ_CAJUBK010000146.1 GCF_910584465.1 uncultured Oscillibacter sp. | reverse complement strand
GGCAGATGATGTCCATGGCGGTGAAGGGCCGGGCGTGGCCCACGTGGAGCCCCTGTCCGGAGGGGTAGGGGAACTCGATGAGGCCGAAGAACTTCTCCCGGCTCGTGTCCCCGTTGACGGCGGTGAAGGGCTTCTCCTCCAGCCACCTGGCCTGCCATTTCTTCTCGATGGCGGTGAAATCGTACTTCATGTGTGATCTCCTTTATCATGATGAAAATGGATATCCCTCTATGGGTCAGCGGGTCAGCTCCGCTCGAAGCCCAGGTACCGGGTCCCCTGGAAGGTGAGGTCCCCCCGGTCCCCCTCGGCCAGCAGGCCGTGCTCCGGGCCGCTGACGCTGAATTCCATCCGGTCCCCGCTCTCCACCTGGAAGGTGACGTAGTACCAGGTGGAGGTGTGGACGTGCCCCATCCCGGTCCCGGCACCGTGATGGTGGTGGTGGGAAACGTCGGTCCGTTTGGTGACCACCTGGGCAGGGACCGTCAGCCGGGGGGAGGCGTTGTTCCTGCTCCAGGTACGGACGCCCCGGACCGCGAACACGATCATACCTCCTATGACGAGCACGAAGACGACTGCGATGAAGATCGGGACGAACGTGAACATCAGGCTGCCAAAGCCCCCCATCCCAAACCCTGCGCTCATAAGCTCCTCCTTCCCAAACACGACGAAGACGCCCCCAGCCGGAACGGCCAGGGGCGTCGGTCAAAACGCGGTACCACCCTGTTCAGCCGCCAAAGACGGCCCTCCGGGCCCGGTAACGGGGGCAGGCCGGCCCGCCCTACCTGTCGGGCGGGAGGCTCCGGGGCCAGTCATGCACAGGGGCCCCTCCGCCGGCTCGCACCATCCGCCGGCTCTCTGAGGGCGGGCGTCCCCTGTCTTTTCCCCTTCATCGTCTTTCAACAGGCCCTATTGTACGGGGAAGGGGACCGTTTGTCAAGAGGGGCGGGGAAAAAACCGTCCGCAGATCCCCTCCGGGCGGCTCCCCGGTGTCCCCTCACTTCTCCCGCACCTCGTCGAAGAGCTCCTCGATCCCCGCGCCGGGGGCCGGGGTCGCCAGGCTCACCGCCACGATGGCGATCAGCGCCACCACGAAGGCCGGCAGCAGCTCGTAGATGTCCCACGCGCCGCCCAGGGGGCGGACCAGGAACTTCCAGATGAAGATCATGGCGCCGCCGGCGATGAGGCCCGCCATGATGCCCTGGCGGTTGCTCCGCTTCCAGAACAGGGCGCAGAGGATGGCGGGGCCGAAGGCCGCGCCGAAGCCCGCCCAGGCGAAGGACACGATCTGGAACACGTTGCTGTCCGGGTCGGAGGCCAGGAACAGGGCGATGACGGCGATGACCACCACCGTCAGCCGCGCGGTCAGCATGGTCTGCTTCTCCGTCAGCTTCACGCCGAAGACCTCCTGGACGATGTTCTCCGAGAAGGCGGAGGAGGCCGCCAGCAGCTGGCTGTC
>NZ_CAJUBK010000145.1 GCF_910584465.1 uncultured Oscillibacter sp. | reverse complement strand
ACCTTATCAGCCTTTTTCATTACTATCGACCTGTTGCGCTAAAAAAATAAGTAGCGGCGGCAAGTTTTTTCTGTGAGGTGTCAAAGTAATGCCCGATCTGCTCGGCGCCACCAATCCGGTGCCCGGTTACGACAAAGCCACGGTCAACCGGAACGTCACCCTCTCCCCGGAAAATACACAAATCCAAAACGTCCCCGATCCCAGCAAGGTCGTCCGCGCCGACGGGCGGACCGAACAGCAGGGCAGCAACCTGCAGGGGGACGGCGGCATCCGGTACGATTCCAATTTCCAGACCTTCCTCCAGCGGCTGCGGGAGACCCCCTCCCTGGCGCAGAGCCTCGCCCGCATCTTCTCCGGACGGGAGGGCATCGTCGTCTCCTCCGGCCTCAGCTCCGGCATCGCGGAGGAGCTGGGCCGGCTGCTGGAGATGCTGCGCATGGACGAGGGCCAGCTGACGGAGTTCCTCAGCGGCCAGCTCAGGACCGGCACCCGCTTCGGCGGCGCCCTGTTCGCCCTGCTGCGCAACGCCTATGACCGGGCCTCCTCCAGCGGCGTCCAGAACGACATCCTCCAGTTCCTCAAGACCTACGTGGACTTCGATTCCACCAGCCATATCGAGGGCAACCTCCTCCGGGACCTCCAGTCCATGGCCGACGCCATGCCCGCCAGCTTCGCCGAGAAGCTCCGGGACCTGATGGCCCAGCTCCAAAACGGCATCGCCGCGGGGGACCGGAAGGGGAACCTCTCCCTGCTCCAGCGGGAGATCTTCCCCTACATGTCCTCCTACGTGGAGCGGACCCATGACATGGGCACGCCCCGGGCCCTTTTGACCATGCTGGCGCTGAACGTGGCCCGGTATGAGAACGGCTCGGAGGAGAAGCTGCTGGAAAGCTTCCACCAGCTCAGCGGCTACGGCACGCTGAAGAGCCAGCTGGGCGGCATCGACGACCAGTCCCTCCTCCTCCTGCTCCGGAGCCGGGGGGCCGGGGACGCGGGCTCCAAGGCCGTCGAGTTCTCCGACCATCTGGCCGCCGCCGCGGCCCGGGCCTTCCGGGGCGAGGGCAGCGCCGAGGTCCAGCAGGCGTTCCAGAACCTCATCGCCGCCATGCTGGTGAACGAGAGCGTCTATATGCCCATCAACCATTACCTCATCCCCCTGCAGTGGGACGGGCGGATGCTCTTCTCCGAGCTGTGGGTGGACCCCAACGCCGAGGATGAACAGGGCCGCGCCGCGGGCGGAGGGCAGAAGTCCATGCGCTTCCTGTTCAAGATGGACGTCCAGTCCCTGGGGCTGTTCGACGTCATCCTCACCGCCCAGGGGACCAGCGTGGACGTGCAGATCTCCTGCCCGGACGCGGCGGTGCCCTTCTCCAAGCAGATCGGGGACGCCGTCTCCGGCATCCTGGAACGCAACGAGCTCCGCCCCACGCGGGTCGCCGTCCGGCGGATGGACCGCCCGGTCACGCTGACCGAGGTGTTCCCCAAAATCTTTGAAGGGA
>NZ_CAJUBK010000144.1 GCF_910584465.1 uncultured Oscillibacter sp. | reverse complement strand
GGGAGTAGAGCAGGTGGAGGGTGGTGTGCTCCATGCCGCCGTTGTACCAGTCCACGGGGGACCAGTAGTCCAGGGCCTCCTTCGAGGCCAGGGCCTTGTCGTTGTGGGGGTCCATATAGCGGAGGAAATACCAGGAAGAGCCCGCCCACTGGGGCATGGTGTCCGTCTCCCGCTGGGCGGGGCCGCCGCACTTGGGGCAGGTGGTGCTCACCCAGTCGGTCATCTTCGCCAGGGGGCTCTCGCCGGTGTCCGTGACCTCATAGCTCTCCACCTCGGGCAGCAGCAGGGGGAGCTGCTCCTCCGGCAGGGGGACCCAGCCGCACTTGGGGCAGTCCACCAGGGGGATGGGCTCGCCCCAGTAGCGCTGGCGGCTGAAGACCCAGTCCCGGAGCTTGAAATTCGTCTTGGGCCGGCCATAGCCCTGCTTCGTGACGTGCTCCTTCATGGCGGGGATGGCCTCCTTGACCGTCATCCCGTCCAGGAAGCCGGAGTTCACCATGATGCCGGTGTCGTCCTTGAGGGCGAAGGCCCCCTTGGTGACGTCGCCGCCCTTCACCACCTCCACGATCGGCAGGCCGAAGGCCGTGGCGAAGTCCCAGTCGCGCTGGTCGTGGCCGGGCACGCCCATGACGATGCCGGTGCCGTAGCCCATCAGCACGTAGTCGGCGACGAAGATCGGCACGTGCTTGCCGTTGGCCGGGTTGACGGCCTCGATGCCGTCCAGCCGGACGCCGGTCTTCTCCTTGTTCAGCTCGCCCCGCTCGAAGTCGGACTTCCGGGCGGCCTCCGCCTGATAGGCGGCCACCTCCCCCCAGTTCCGGATCTGGTCCTTCCACTGCTCCAGGAAGGGGTGCTCCGGGGAGATGACCATATAGGTCACGCCGAACAGCGTGTCGCACCGGGTGGTGTAGACCGTCAGCTTGTCGCCGTTGGTGGCGGTGAAGTCCACCTCGGTGCCCTCGGACCGGCCGATCCAGTTGCGCTGCTGGATCTTGACCCGGTTGATGAAGTCCACGGTGTCCAGGTCGTCGATCAGCCGGTCGGCGTACTTGGTGATCGCCAGCATCCACTGGGACTTCTCCTTGCGGATGACCTCGCCGCCGCAGCGCTCGCACACGCCCTCCACGACCTCCTCGTTGGCCAGGACGATCTTGCAGCTGGTGCACCAGTTCACGGGCATGGACGCCTTATAGGCCAGGCCCTTCTTGAACATCTGGAGGAAGATCCACTGGGTCCACTTGTAATACTCCGGGTCGGTGGTGTTGACCTCCCGGTCCCAGTCGAAGGAATAGCCCAGCATCCGCAGCTGCCTGCGGAAGTTCTCCACGTTGTCGTGGGTGACCTTGGCGGGGTGGATGTGGTTCTTGACGGCGTAGTTCTCCGTGGGCAGGCCGAAGGCGTCGTAGCCGATGGGGAAGAGGACGTTATAGCCCTGCATCCGCTTCTTGCGGCAGATGATGTCCATGGCGGTGAAGGGCCGGGCGTGGCCCACGTGGAGCCCCTG
>NZ_CAJUBK010000143.1 GCF_910584465.1 uncultured Oscillibacter sp. | reverse complement strand
CCTTGCCCTCGCCGTCCACGGTCCAGCCGTGGGTGACGCACTCCTTGAAGGGCGCGCCCTTGCCGAAGGCGCCCACGGCGGTCAGCAGGGAGCTCTGGAACCAGCCGCGGTACTGGTCCAGGCCCTCCATATACATGGTGGCGGGCCAGAAGCCCTGGTCCTTCTTCATGGCCGCGTAGTGGGTGGAGCCGGAGTCGAACCAGCCGTCCAGGGTGTCCGTCTCCTTCTCGAAGCCGCCCTTGGCCCCGCAGTGGGGGCAGGCGAACCCGGCGGGGAGGATCTCCTCCGCCTCCTTGGCGAACCAGGCGTTGGAGCCCTCCTTGGCGAAGAGCTGGGAGATGGCGGCGATGCTCTCCTCCGTCACCACGGGCTTGCCGCACTCCTCACAGTAGACCACGGGGATGGGCAGGCCCCAGCGGCGCTGGCGGCTGATGCACCAGTCGGAGCGCTCCCGGATCATGGACTTCATCCGGTCGATGCCCCACTTGGGCACCCAGCGGACGTCGTCCGCGGCGGCGCAGGCCTCGTCCTTGAAGGACTCCACGGAGCAGAACCACTGGGGCGTCACCCGGAAGATGATGGGGCTCTTGCAGCGCCAGCAGTGGGGGTAGCTGTGGACGATATCCTCGGAGGCGAAGAGGACGCCGCTGTCCTTCATGTCCTGGAGGATGACGGGGTTGGACTCGTCGGTGGTCATGCCGGCGTATTTCCCGGCGTAGTCCGTGTGCCGCCCCTGGTCGTCCACGGGGACGACCACCTCGATGTTGTAGCGCAGGCAGGAGTTGTAGTCGTCCGCGCCGAAGCCCGGGGCGGTGTGGACGCAGCCCGTGCCGGAGTCCATGGTGACGTAGTCCGCCACGATGAGCCGGCTGGTCTTGTCCATGAAGGGGTGGTGGGCCAGCATATCCTCGTAGAAGGAGCCGGGGTGCGTCTCCAGGATCTCGAAGCGGTCATAGCCGCCCACGCCCATGACCTTCTCCGCCAGGGCCTCCGCCAGGATGAAGATGTCGCCGGAGGGGACCTTCACCAGGGCGTAGCTCTCGTCCGGGTGCATGGCGATGGCCAGGTTGCCGGGGAGGGTCCAGATCGTGGTGGTCCAGATGA
This sequence comes from uncultured Oscillibacter sp., assembly GCF_910584465.1. Classification (GTDB taxonomy): domain Bacteria; phylum Bacillota; class Clostridia; order Oscillospirales; family Oscillospiraceae; genus Oscillibacter. The sequence goes on along the minus strand of NZ_CAJUBK010000143.1, from coordinate 404 downwards.
GGAAGAACATCCGGGCCTTGTCATAGCCGGGGAGCTTCCCCTGGTCGTCGTGCATGGGGAACTTCACGTAGACGGTGGTGACGGGGTCGTCCTGGTACTCGATCTCGGCCTCGGCCAGGGCGGTCTCGTCGTGGGGGCACCAGTACACGGGCTTGGGGCCCTTGTAGATATACCCCTTCTTGTACATGGCCCCGAAGACCTTCACCTCCTCGGCCTCGAAGCCGGGGTCCATGGTGAGGTAGGGGTGCTCCCAGTCCCCGACAACGCCGATGCGCTTGAAGGCGTCCATCTGGACCCCCACGTAGTGCTGGGCGAACTCGTGGCAGGCGGAGCGGAACTCCGGCACGCTCATGGCCTTGCGGTTGAGCTTGTTCTGCTTGATGATGGCGGACTCGATGGGCATG
>NZ_CAJUBK010000142.1 GCF_910584465.1 uncultured Oscillibacter sp. | reverse complement strand
TTCCTGACCGAACAGGACAACGCCGTTAGGACGGCTTTGTATGATAAGGCGGACGCGGGGGATCCGCAGTGGTATGAGCTGCCCCTGGCAGCCTCCGACCTTTTGGGCAATTACACGATCGGGAGCAAGTACCGCAAAGACGCGATGGGGGTCGTACACCTGATCTTGAGCTGTGGCCTGAAGGGTGGCGCTGCCCCGGTCCCCAACGGGACTTTGATCGCGATCTTGCCGGAAGGATACCGCCCGCTGGTATCTTATCATGTCCCGGCCTACGACTACTATTGGCTGAAAGACCAGCTCATCAACATCGGCGTGGACGGGAGGATCACGGTCAGCACGCAGGAGCAGGGGACGATCGGCAACATCTACCGCGAACTGCTCTTCACGACCGGCTGAGCGGAGTAGAAGCAAACGCTCCCGGCCCCGCTGCCGCCGGCCCAGACCGTGCCGTCCGGATGGACGGTGACGTCCCCGGAGCCGACGGCAGCGCGGGGACGGTAGCCCTCCGGCAGCATGGCGGCCCTGATGGCCCCTCCGCCGGAGCCATCGGTGGAAACGGCCACGTTCAGGACCACAAGGCCTTCGGAGCTTCGCCGGAAGTGGTTGGCTTGGCCCAGGATGGCCGTCGCCTCAGGGGAAAGGCACAGGGGGATGTCCTGGCCCTGCCGCATCTGCTGCCAGCCGGCACGCAGCGCTTCGGAACAGTCGGGCCTGGAGGACAGTTCGTGATCCTCCGCCAAAGGACTGTAGATGCCGCCGTCTTTCGTCCGGACCTCCTTGTCCGTATAGGATACGACGTCCTCGATCATCAGTACCGGCCTATCCGTCCCGATCTTGTACAAATACAAAGTCATACTGTCTCCCTCCCTCATAACAGCGTCCCGTCGCTCTTGACGATGATACCGCCCGTTTTCGAGTTGGATGCCCCGCCCAGCAGATCGGGGGTCCCTTCACTCAGCAGCAGTACGCCGCCTCGATATACCCTCCCGCCGACCTTGTTCCCGGAACCCGTCACACCGTTCGCGGATACGACAGAGCTCCCGGAGGCGCGGACAGCAACGCCCACGTTGCTGATGGTGCTGTTCACTATGACCACTTTGCTGAGCACTGCGGACACACCGTACTGCCCCTGTGTGCTCTCTCCGTCGATGTCCAGGGACTCCAGGCTGACATTCGGAGCGTCTTCTGCATAGACCAAAGCAGACGTCCAGTTCGGCTCCCTCAAACGGACCTTCAGCCCGATCAGGCGGATGTAAGCGGAAGACCGCTCGATCGAGGCTCCGTCCTCTAAGGTCACGTCCCCATCGGCGGTCAGCCAGATCGAACCGGGGCCGTAGAAGCCCTGGAACTTCAGCGTCGGATGGACAGCCCCACTGGATACCGTGATCCCATAGTGGTCCGACAGCAGCCGGGGCAGGGAATTAATGAACGCAGCCAATCCTTCCGCCGGGACGGTGACATCCCGTGTCGAGGTCCGGACGGCCTCTACCGTCCTCTGAGCGGATACGTCCGCCTTATCATAC
>NZ_CAJUBK010000141.1 GCF_910584465.1 uncultured Oscillibacter sp. | reverse complement strand
GCTCCCACGAGATCTTCAAGCAGCTGAGCCAGAACTACCTGAAGTTCCGCAACACGGCCCGGTACTGCCTGGGCAACCTGGCCGGCTTCGACCCGGACCGGCTCACCGCCCCCGGGGACATGGAGGAGCTGGACCGCTGGGCCCTCACCCGGCTGAACGCGCTGATCGAGCGGTGCTTCGCGGCCTATGACGAGTACGAGTTCCTGGTGGCGACCCACGCGGTGAACGATTTCTGCGTGGTGGAGCTGTCCAACTTCTACCTGGACGTGATCAAGGACCGGCTGTACTGCGATGAGGTGGACGGCGCCCCGCGCCGCAGCGCCCAGACCGCGCTGTTCCTGATCCTGGACACCCTGACCCGGATCATGGCCCCGATCTTGTGCTTCACCTGTGACGAGATCTGGCAGGCCATGCCCCACCGGGCGGGCGACGACGGGCGGAACGTCCTGTTCAACGAGATGAACGCGCCCTTCACGGACTACGCGCTGAGCGCGGAGGCCATGGAGGGCTGGGAGGAGATCGTCTCCCTCCGGGACGCCGTGAACGGCGCGCTGGAGGCCGCCCGCGCCAGGAAGGAGATCGGCAAGGGCCTGGAGGCGAAGGTGACGCTGAAGGGCGCGGCCCTGCCCAAGATGGGGGCGGAGGCGCTGGCGGACGTGCTGATCGTCTCCCAGGTGGGACTGGAAGAGGGCGGCGGCGGCCTGGAGATCCAGGTGGCCAAGGCCGAGGGCGGCAAGTGCGAGCGGTGCTGGAAGATCCTGCCCAGCGTGGGGACGGACGCGGCGCACCCGACGCTGTGCCCCCGCTGCGCGGCGGCGGTGGCGAAGCTGCCGCAGTTCTAAGGCATCCCTCCCCGGCCCGTCCGGGCGGGGAGGGCCATCGGCCCCCGGGGACGGGGGCCGATACGATCCCTATCTTTATCGAGGAGGATCATGATGGCCTCATCATTCATCGACAAAGCCCGCATCACGGTCCGGGCCGGAGACGGCGGCAACGGCGCCATCGCCTTCCACCGGGAGAAGTATGTGGCGGCGGGCGGGCCCGACGGCGGCGACGGCGGGCGGGGCGGCTCCATCATCCTGGAGGTGGACGACCACATGTCCACCCTGATGGACTTCCGCTACAAGCGCAAATACGCGGCCGGGAACGGCATGGACGGCCAGGGCAAACGGAAGTTCGGCAGGAACGGGGAGGACCTGGTCATCCGGGTCCCCCGGGGCACCCTGGTCCGGGACGCGGAGACCAACGAGATCATGGCCGATATGAGTGGGAGCGAGCCCTTCGTCCTCTGCCGGGGCGGGCGGGGCGGCTGGGGCAACAGCCACTTCGCCACCCCCACCCGGCAGGTCCCCCGCTTCGCCAAGGCGGGGCTCCCCGGCGAGAGCCGCGACGTGATCTTGGAGCTGAAGCTCCTGGCGGACGTGGGGCTGGTGGGCTTCCCCAACGTGGGCAAGTCCACGCTGCTGTCCGTGGTCAGCAAGGCCCAGCCCAAGATCGCCAACTACCACTTCACCACCCTGTTCCCCAACCTGGGCGTGGTG
>NZ_CAJUBK010000140.1 GCF_910584465.1 uncultured Oscillibacter sp. | reverse complement strand
TCCGCCTTATCATACTAAGGCGGCCAAAGGCGCTGCTTCAGACAGTGACTACAGCAAAAACCGCCCTGCCCACTTGACAAAAGCGGGCAAGACGGTATAATAGGTCATAGAGGGCGCTGCGGCAAGCGGTTAGCCCAAACAATGGTTAGGAATCAAACGAAACCGTCACCCTGCCCGGTGGCGGTTTCCGCTTTTTACCTGGATCGTCACAGTCCAATGAAGGATGTGAAACGTCAAAGTAATCGGCATACTGTCACCCCCTTTCGGGGTCAAGTGACCAACCGCCCGCCGTCTTGTGCAGCGCCCCTGCCCCTTTCAGAGCGGACCCATTATATCGTTATCTGTCGCCTTTTGTCAATCCATGCCGCCCTATCCGGGCGGCTTTTTATTTCAAATCAACCGGTACCGGGGCCTTTCCCCATTGCAAAGCCAATAGTCCAGCCAGTCGAAGGCCACGATCACCGGCCCCGCCAGCAGGCACCACAAAGCGGTGAACCGGGCGCAGATCTGTCCCATAAGGTTGCAGGGCAGAGCACTGTAATCCCAAATATCCAGCCCTAGCCATACATTGAGTACCAGCCCCGCCGCCAGCTCCGCCGCCGTGATGGTCAGCCCGCCCAGCACAGCCTGGGACCACAACGGCAGCGCCCAGGGCATCCGCTCGTTGGCGAGGTCCAGCGGGATGCACACCAGCGCCGCCAGCAGCATCATGGTCCAGTGGGTGTAGCCCCGATACAGGACCTCCAGGATGCCGTACAGCACGCCGCCGAACATCCAGCGGACGATATGGCCGTGGAGATCACACATCCGCAGGCCCTCCCGCCGACGCCAGGACCGCCGCCATATTGGCCGCCAGGTCCTCCGGCAAGGGAACGCCGTATGTAACGGCCTCCAGCTCCTCCTCCGTCTGCACCCGGCGCACCCACGCGGCCAGGTGGTTGTAGTAGGTGGTCTGATACAGCTTGTGGGCCGTCGCCGCCCGGGCGCAGGCTCGGATGTCCTCCGCCGGGAAGACGGCGCACAGCTGGCCGTCCAGGTGGTAGGGATAGCCTTCGGCCCCCTGCTCCACCGCCGTCAGGGCCGTGGAGAGGTTGATCTGGTCCTCCGCCGTCAGGGAGATATGACCGGAAGCGGCGGACAGCCCCACGTCACAGCCCGCCGTGATAGCGGCGTTGCAGGCCGCGGACAGTCCCGCCAGCTTATCCGCCCTCAGTTCCTCCAGCGTCTTGGCGTTGGGGTCCGGGTTCTCCGCCTCCCAGGCGGAGACCTCCTCTTCCGAGGCGGCCTCGATCCACTCCCCGCCGTCCCACCCGGGGCGGACGAAGCCCTCCGCGCCGGCATGGGGGCGCAGGACGGGAGGGGCCGCATCGATCAGGCGCTCGTCCTCCCGGAGGGTATAGTGCATCACGGTCTCACAGTCCTGGCCGGTCATGGGGTCCGGCTCCGTCCGGACCAGCACGAAAGTCCTATAGTGCTGGTCCGTGTCGATGACACACGCATGTCTGTAACTCATTTTCATCGGTCCTTTCTTTATCGTTCTCATGTGGGAGTCTATGTGGGATCTTAGCCGCCTTAGTATGATAAGGCGGACGTATCCGCTCAGAGGACGGTAGAGGCCGTC
>NZ_CAJUBK010000139.1 GCF_910584465.1 uncultured Oscillibacter sp. | reverse complement strand
GACGGCGGTTTTTTCGGCGGCCCTGGCCCCCTGCTTGGCGGCCTCCCGCGCCTGTTTCGCGTACTGCCGCTTTTGGCGCTGCTTTTGAGCAAACCGGGCCAGGGCGTTCTTGCCCAGGTCCGGGTGCTTTTCCAGCTCCATTTGAAAGCGGTGCTCCGCTGTGGCCTTGACATACCGTCGCTCGGCGCGGGCGGCGGCCTTGGCCGGGTGGTCCCGGACGGCCTGCCGCACACGGCGGGTCCCCCAGCGCCCCACGGCCTCGCCCACAAGCTCGGAGTGGTGGGCCCCCTCGGTCCCCACGTTCTCGTGCTCCACCTCGTACACCTTGCCGTGGACGAAGCCGTGAACGCCCCAGCCAGCCGCCCCAGCGGCCCGGCGAACCGGGCCGGGGGGCTTGGCCGGGGCCTGGGCCGCCAGCTTCTCCTGGGCCGCACCCATGCGGAGCTTGGCCTTTTCCGCCTTGACCGCGCTTTGCTCCGCCCGCGTCTGCCCCTGGGCGCTCCGCTTCTTCCCCTCTTGCCGCAGTCGTTCGGAGGGCCGGGCCCGTTCACTCTCCTGGTGGAGCTTGGATTTGTGCGCGGACCTCTGGACACGGTGTCCAGAGCCGGGCCGGGCCTTACCCTTGCCCATTGGCCTTGTCCTCCGGCTTGGTCGTCAAGAGGGTATAGAGCTCGGTGTCCTGGGGGAAGTGGTCTACAAAGGGGATGGTGGTGTCCCCATAAAAAAGCAGCCCCTCGCCGGAGCCGGAGTGCGTGACATAGGAGAGCTGGTGCGGGCTGATCCCCAGGTGGCTTGCCAGCACCTTTTGATCCCCGGCGGCCTGGGACAGCATATAGAGGAAATCGCAGTTGCCGAAAATGGACTCGATCTCGCTGCTCTCCAACAGGCTTTTCACATTCTGGGTAATGCCGCTGGGGATAGCCCCCCACTTGCGGAAGCGGCGGAATATCTCGACGCTGTACGCCGCCGTCTGGGGTTCCGCCAGCAGAACGTGAAACTCGTCCTGATACACCCAGGTCGCCCGCCGCCGGTCCCGGTTCTCCGTCACCCGGCCCCAGATTTGGTCCGTGAGGATCAGCAGCCCGATCTTTTTCAGCATCTTCCCCAGGGCCTTGATGTCGAAGCACAGCAGTCGGGAATTGACCTGGACGTTGGTACGGTGGTTAAAGAGGTTGAGGGAGCCGGTGCAGTAGAGCTCCAGGGCGGACGCCACCCGCCGGGCCTCCGGCTCGGACTGTTTCAGCAGCTCGTCGTAGAGGTCCTGGAGAATGGGCATACGCTCCGGGGCCGGGTCCGCCAGATAGGGCCGGTAGATGGTCCGCACGCAGCGGTCGATCACCGTCTTTTCCACGGGAGCCAGCCCGCTCCGCCCGCCCACGATCAGCTCGCACAGGGAGAGGATGAAATCGCTTTTGAGGGACAGGGGGTCCTCGTCGTCGGCGTAGTTGGGATTGATGTCCATGGGGTTGATGAATGTCCCCGCCGTGGCCGACGGGGACAGCCGCACCACCTGACCGCCCAGCCGGTTTACCAGGGGGTAATACTCCCCCTCCGGGTCCGCTATGATGATGTCGTCGTCCGGGAGGGAGAGGAACACGTTGACGATCTCCCGCTTGGCGGC
>NZ_CAJUBK010000138.1 GCF_910584465.1 uncultured Oscillibacter sp. | reverse complement strand
TTTAACAGGATTTCACCGCCCGTTGAGGGCGTTGAGAAGGATAATGGAGAGTTTGATCCTGGCTCAGAACGAACGCTGGCGGCGCGTCTTAAGCATGCAAGTCGAGCGGGATTCTGTGGCTTGCCACGGATGAGAGCGGCGGACTGGTGAGTAACGCGTGGGCGACGCGCCCCCCGGACGGGGACAGCCCCGGGAAACCGGGGGTAATACCGGACGATGCCGCGGGGACGGAATGCCCCGTGGCGAAAGGCGGCCTAGGCCGCGCCGGGGGAGCGGCCCGCGTCCCATCAGCTTGTAGGCGGGGTGACGGCCCACCTAGGCGACGACGGGTACCCGGCCTGAGAGGGCGGACGGGCACATTGGGACTGAGATACGGCCCAGACTCCTGCGGGAGGCAGCAGCTAAGGATATTCCGCAACGGGCGGAAGCCCGGCGGAGCGACGCCGCGTGGACGAGGAAGGCCGGAAGGTTGCAGAGTCCTTTTGCGGGGGAAGAAGGAGCCGCGGAGGGAATGCCGCGGCGGCGACCGAACCCCGCGAATAAGGGGCGGCTAATTACGTGCCAGCAGCCGCGGTAACACGTAAGCCCCGAGCGTTGTTCGGAATCATTGGGCGTAAAGGGCGCGTAGGCGGCCGCTCAAGCCCGGAGTGAAAGGCGGGGGCCCAACCCCCGGACTGCTCCGGGAACTGGGCGGCTGGAGTCGCCGAGGGGGAGCCGGAATTCCTGGTGTAGGGGTGAAATCTGTAGATATCAGGAAGAACACCGATGGCGAAGGCAGGCTTCCAGCGGACGACTGACGCTGAGGCGCGAAGGCGCGGGGAGCGAACAGGATTAGATACCCTGGTAGTCCGCGCGGTCAACGATGCGCACTGGGTGTCCGGGCATGGCCTGGGCGCCGAAGCGAACGCGTTAAGTGCGCCGCCTGGGGAGTATGCCCGCAAGGGTGAAACTCAAAGGAATTGACGGGGGCCCGCACAAGCGGTGGAGCATGTGGTTTAATTCGATGGTACGCGAGGAACCTTACCCGGGCTTGACATCCGCGGGGAGCGCGCGGAGACGCGCGCGCGCGGCAACGCGCCCGCGGACAGGTGCTGCATGGCTGTCGTCAGCTCGTGCCGTGAGGTGTTGGGTTAAGTCCCGCAACGAGCGCAACCCCTGCCGCCGGTTGCCAGCGAGTAGAGTCGGGCACTCTGGCGGGACTGCCGGCGACAAGCCGGAGGAAGGCGGGGACGACGTCAAGTCATCATGGCCCTTATGTCCGGGGCGACACACGTGCTACAATGGCGGGGACAGGGCGAGGCGAGGCCGCGAGGCGGAGCGGAGCGCTCAAATCCCGCCGTAGTTCGGATCGGAGTCTGAAACCCGACTCCGTGAAGCCGGAATCGCTAGTAATCGCGCATCAGCACGGCGCGGTGAATACGTTCCCGGGCCTTGTACACACCGCCCGTCACACCATCCGAGTGGAGCGGGCCCGAAGCCGGCAGGCCAACCGCGAGGGGGCCGCCGTCGAAGGCCCGCGCCGCGAGGGGGGTGAAGTCGTAACAAGGTAGTCGTACCGGAAGGTGCGGCTGGATCACCTCCTTTCTGCGAGAAGGGATCGGGCGCGCCAGTGTGCGCGCGCCA
>NZ_CAJUBK010000137.1 GCF_910584465.1 uncultured Oscillibacter sp. | reverse complement strand
CATGGGACCGGTCCCATGCCGCTGCTCCTTTCCTTGTTTTTTACCTTGCTTTTCCACTTCCTGTCCCCGGCTCCTCCCCTGTCACAGCAGCCCGAGGCTCTTGAACAGGAAGGTCCAGCAGAACATCGTGAACACCGACAGCACCGTGTTGGCGCAGACCAGCTGTCCCGCCAGAGGGCCGTCCGCCCCCATCGCCACCGCCATGGGATAGGACGCCACGGCGCTGGGCGCCGCGAACAGGACCATCAGGCCGCAGAGGCCCTGCCCCCGGAAGCCCAGGGCCACCGACAGGGGCAGGAACACCAGCGGGATCAGGACCATCCGCAGGGACACCCCCACCGCCAGCGGGCGGCGGTCCGCCCGGGCCTCCCCCAGGTCCAGGCTGACGCCCAGGGAGAGGAAGCTGATGGTGGTGGTGACGCCGGCGATGTCCTCGATGACGCCCCACAGCAGCTCCGGGATGCGCAAGGGCAGGGCCATCATCCCCAGCGCCGCCAGCGTCGCCAGGACCATGGGGTTTTTCAGGATGGACCACAGCAGCTCCCCCGGCTCCGCCCGGCCGGAACGGCCCACCTCCAGGATGACGACGCTGTACGCGTTGGTCAGGGGCACCGCCACGGCCCCCAGCAGGGCCACGGGGCCCACGTTGCCCTCGCCGTAGATGGACTCCGCCACGGCGATGCCGAAGAGGATATAGTTCGCCCGCATCATCGCCTGCCCGATGGCGGCGGCCTTGGGCCGGTCCTCCACCAGCCTCCGGGGCAACAGCAGGGCCAGGGGGAAGATCGCCGTGACCGCCGCCGCGGCGAAGAGGGCCTCCTCCAGCCCGAAGCTCCGGGAGAGGTCCGTCTCATAGATGTTCTTGAACAGCAGCACCGGCATGAATATCCGGAAGGCCAGCTTGTCCACGCTCCGCATGGCGGGGCGGTCCACCACCCCCATCCTCCGCGCGCCCGCGCCCACCAGCATCAAAAGCGCCATGGGCACGACCACCCGCAGGGCCGCGAGGAAGCTCTCCAGCATCGTCCTCTCCTCCCGTCTCCGCGTCCTTCAGCAGATCCCCTCCCGGGTCACCGCTGTAGGATGTGGATGGCGAAGCCGCCGTATTCACCGTCCAGGTACACGTTCTTCAGCCTGCCGTCCTCCGTGTAGGCGGCGGTGTCCATATCGAAGGTGAAGCCCTCCCCCTCCAGCTCCTCCACGGCGGCGGGCAGATCCGCCGTCACCATGGCCACATGGCCGTGGGTCCCCAGGAAGGGCGCCTTCATGCACTCGAAATAACTCCCGGCGAACTCGGACTTCTGCCCGTGGCGGGGCTCCAGGCCGAACATCCGGCACAGCAGCTTCGCCAGGCGGTCCGCTTCCTCCGCGCTGGAGGTGTTGATGCCCAGGTGGGCCAGCTCGAATTTGTTTTCCATCGCGGTCTCCTCCTATTTTTCAGGAGCGCCCGCCGCAGATCCGCGGCGGGCGTCCGTCTCATCCCCCCGCGCCTCCCGCGGAGGCGCGGATCACCGGGACTGCGCGGCGGTGGGATTGTAGAGCCCCACCGTCTCCCGCTTCGCGCCCATGACGTCCGCCTCGGTGAAGCGGACGTACTTGATGGCCTTCCGGGTGAAGGCGGCGTAGGTCAGGTGGATGCATCCGTCGGCGCTCTGCATGATGTGGGGGTATTCATACTGCTTGTTGTTCGTCTTGTTCTCGTCGCCCATGAAGCCCTCGCCCCGCTCCATCCAGCGGATCAGGG
>NZ_CAJUBK010000136.1 GCF_910584465.1 uncultured Oscillibacter sp. | reverse complement strand
CGCAGTATAAAAGCGTCTCCGATTTGGTCCAGAACGGGTCCCCCTCCTTGCCCTCTCCCTTGGTGTTGGCGATCAGGGTATTCACGAATTTCAGAATATCCGCCTCGTTTTGGATATAGGCCAGGGGGTTATAGTGCATAGAGCGGGAAAAATCAATGCTGTTGAAAACCTTGATCTTATACCCTTTTTTCTTCTGGAGGAAATACCCCACCTGGGACAGCACCTCGCCCTTGGGGTCCACCACCACATAGGAGGAGTGGGCCTGGAGGAGCTGGGGGGTGAGCCAGAACCGGGTCTTGCCGGAGCCGCTGGAGCCGATGACGCAGGCGTTGAGGTTCCGGGCGTTGGCCGGGTTCTTGGGCCGGGTGTTGGTGGTGAGAAATTCCGTCCCGGAGAGGATCACATTTTTCTCAAACTTGGGATCGACGAAAGGGGCTATGTCTTTAGGACCGCCCCAACGTGCGCTGCCGTACTCCTCGTCACGGCGAAATTTTTTCGCGTTCTTGGCCTTGACGTAGACGAAAAGTCGGATGGCTGCCGCCCCCGCGATCCCCACCAGCCAGTCCACCGGGTCCAGCCCAGGGGCGGGGGAGGCAAAGGCCGTGTTGATCGTCGCCATCATGCCCACCAGCTTTTGCCCAACATTGGCCCCAGCCGCCAGCCGGTAGGCCGTCCCCAGCTTCAAACAGGCCCAGGCCATGAACAGGTAGGGCAGGTTGGGGAGGAGGTATTTTTTCAAGCTACCTTTCTTCACGGGCCGCCTCCTTTTTCCGCTCCTGGGTCCGCTCCTGGCCCCGCACCAGCTCCCCGGCCCGCTTCATCCGCTCCAGGATGGGGACGCGCCGCGCCCTGGGCCGGTCCATGATACAGTGGGAGTATTCCCCGAAACAGGCGGTGATGGCGTCGGCCTGCTTGGATTTGAAGAACAGCAGATACTTTCCCTCGCCGTTCTTGTAAAAGGCGTAGTCCACATTCCAGCGCCGGGCCACCCGGTCAAACTCCCTGGGGGCCTCCACGGGGAGACTGTTGGTAGCCTCGCCCTGCTTCATTAGCTGTCGGATGGTCTGCCTGCCGTGGGGCGTCTTGTGGGCCTGCCGCTCCTTTTGGATCTTCCGGCCCGCCGCCCGCAGCGCCCAGGCCAGCGTCCGCGCCGTCAACTTCCCCGTTCGGATGGAAAGAGCTATCGTCCGCCGGGAAATATCTTCATCTACCAAAAATCATCACCTCCCGCCTCTGGACACGGTGTCCAGAGGGCTACCGCTCCTCCCGGTCCGCCTTGGGCGCGGGGCGCTCGGCGGGCGGGTGAGCCTGTTTCGCCATTTCCTGATAGGCGGCCATTTGCTCCCGGATGGGCACTTTAGGCATGGAGAATACCCGGTGTTCGTCGGGAATGTCCTCGACCCCGTGGTAATGCTCCGTAAAAGAATTATCCCCTACCACATAGCCGCCGGGGGCGAAGTGGCCGCTCTCGTTGATCCGCACGTCCCGCCCGTATGCCTCATAGTCGATGTAGTCAATCAAACCCTCCGGCACTTGAACAGCTTCAAACTCCTGGATATACATTCGCCCCAGGTCCTCCTCGGTGTGAACGCCGGAATAAAAATTGTAGCGGTCCAGATTTTGAGAGAGATTGATCAAATCTTTCACGCTGCCGGTATACTCCCCGCTGTCCATGACGGCCTCGAATACTGCCAGCTCGTCCTGGGACAGCTCCGACAGCAGGCAGGCCAGATGGTTCAGCTCGTCAATGCTCTCATACTCG
>NZ_CAJUBK010000135.1 GCF_910584465.1 uncultured Oscillibacter sp. | reverse complement strand
CCGGCGGCGTCCAGGATGTACCACTTGCGCTCGATGTTGGCCTTATTCGCCATAAAAGTGGACATGGTCTTTCCTCCATCAGTATATTTTCGGTCCAAGCTTACAAATCAAGAGCCCCGGCGCGTTCGCGGAGCAAGGTCATTTATACCATGTCTGCCCGGCAATGTCAACATGATTTTTTATTATCGCCGCATATGCTCCGATTTACTCCGATATCCTCCGATAATCTTTAAAATTCTGAGATCCTATTTTAAAACGTCCACGCCGTCCGCCCTCCCTGCAAAGGCCGGCCCCGGGCGGACCGGGCCCGGGGCATCGAAGGCCCCTCCCCCACACCCCGGGCAGATCCTCAGGACTTTCCGAAAGGTCCTGAGGACTTGTCCATCAAAAACGAGAGGGACCCCTCCCGGGTCCCTCCCGTGACGCGCCCCTTCCCCGCCGGTGGGGCCCGCACGACGCCTCCGCCCTTTCGGGGGATATGTACCGCTCTACAGCACCCACTGCACCAGCAGCAGCAGGACGAACCCCGGCAGGCCCAGCACGCCGATGACCAGGGCGTTCCAGACGTTCACCCCGAGGGCCACTCCCGTGACCCCCGCGGTGAGGTTCACCACCCAGAGCGCGAAAAAGCCCAGGAGGGTGTTCATCAGCAGCTTCACCGCCAGTTTCAGCGGCGCGCTGAACACCCGCAGGAGGGCGATGATGAAGAACCCTGCCAGCAGCGCGGCGATGATCTTCTGGTTCAGGTCCATACAGCGCCGCCCTCCAGCCGCAGGGCCGCGAAGCCCTCCGGGCTCCGCTCCTTGATGGCCCGGATGAGATAGTTGCACCGGGCCTTCTCCGCCTTGATCTGGTAGATGCAGGACTCCACCAGCTCCGGGTCCACCGCCTGGTCGAACTGCCGGTAGGCCAGGGACAGATCCCCCTGGGCGCTCTGCAGCTCCTCCTTCAGCGCCGTCAGCTCCGGATTCAGTCTGCTTTTTTTCAAGAAAGTGGTTTTCATAGTGCCGTCCCTCCTGTATAATACTTTATGGGCAGTTTGGACAAATATTCCAATCTTCATACGGGAGGAGCTCCATGCAGGAGATTTTTATGAGACAAGCCCTGGCCCTGGCCCGGGAAGCCGCCGCCGCGGGGGAGGTCCCCGTGGGCTGCGTCATCGTCCGGGAGGGCGTCGTGATAGGCCGGGGCCGGAACCGGCGGGAGGAGCAGCGCGCCGCCGCTTCCCACGCCGAGATGGAGGCCATCGCCCGGGCCAACGAGGCGCTGGGCTCCTGGCGGCTGGACGGCTGTGAGCTGTATGTCACCCTGGAGCCCTGCCCCATGTGCGCCGGGGCCATCCTCAACGCCCGGATCCGCCGGGTCTGGTTCGGCGCGCGGGACCGGGCCTTCGGGGCCTGCGGCGGCGTGACCAACCTCTTCATGGAGGATTTCCCCCATCCCCCCGCCCTGGTGGGGGGCGTCCTGGAGGGAGAATGCCAGGCCCTCCTCTCCGCGTTCTTCGCCGGGCTGAGGCGGCGGGATGGTTGACATAAGATTTAAGACTTTTGTAACAATTGACGCTGGTTTCCTTAACAACTCTCCTGTATCTTAAGAATTGCAAGAGACAAAACTTCTTTTCATCCAATCTTCCAAACCATAAGGTACAGGGCCAGCCTCCCGGCTGGCCCTGTACCGTTTTTCTCCCCCGGGCCCACTCCGCCCTGTCCCCCGCCGTCCCCCGCCGTCCCCCGCCGTCCCCCGCCGTCCCCCGCCGTCCCCCGCCGTCCCCCGCCGTCCC
>NZ_CAJUBK010000134.1 GCF_910584465.1 uncultured Oscillibacter sp. | reverse complement strand
CAGCTCCGACAGCAGGCAGGCCAGATGGTTCAGCTCGTCAATGCTCTCATACTCGCCCAGGTGCTTGCAGAGCTGGGGCATACTGCCGTCATAATCGGCAATAAAAATTTCCTCATACCGAATACCGTCTATCCCGATCTGTTTCAAAAGGTCCTGGACAGCCTCGGTCGTGGTAGGGAATTTCAATGGAGCGCCCACAAGCCGGCCCTCGTTGTACTTGCCCAGGTTCGTCACATAGGCTTCAAGTATCGCTATCTCGTGTCCCTCCCTCCAATTCTTCCTTTACTCCCGCCATGATGTACTCCGCACAGGGCAGGGCAATAGAGTTTCCCAGGGCCTTTTGACGGGCGCGGGCGGAGATGGGCCGCCCGTCGTGGCCGTAGGCCGTCCAGCCGTCGGGCAGGCCCATGGCCCGCTCCCCCTCGGTGGGGGTCAGCCATGTGATCACCCCCTCCGCCTCCCGGCCCTCCCGCCACAGGACAAACACTGTCAGCCCCCCGGCAAGCAGAGTGGGAAAAGGGTCAGTTGGTTTTCCGAAGCTCCCCAGGAAGTTCCCGATGTCCCCCGCCTTGGCCGCCCCCCGCATACGGTAGCCTTGAAAGGGGTGGACGACTGGTAGCGGCCCCCCTGTTTCAGAAGCAGATATTCGATCTGCTCCGGCGGGGGGCAGCCCAAAGTCTCCGCAAGGCGCAGGTAGCGGGAACAGGCGGCGGGGCTTAAACAGGACCGCTCCGGCACGTCGGCCTCTAAGATCGGCCACGACAAACACCCGCTGACGCCGGGCCAGCCGGGGGTCTGCCCAATGCTGGGCGTCCAGCAGACGCCAGCACACGTCACGGCCTCCGCCTCGCACCATTCCCGCGTTGGCCCAGCGCCCGGAAGCAGGCATTGGAATTTCGGCGTTTGTGAGAGATTGCAGGACGGCTCTAAAATCCAGCCGGTTTCCTGATAGCAGAGCTCCCATGACGTTTTCCCAAATAACGATTGTTGGAAATTGACCTCCAGTGGCATCCCTCATTTCCTCAATGATACGGACCGCCTGGAAGAACAGGCTGGATTTTGCCCCGCCCAGCCCCTCGCGGCGGCCCTGGGTGGACAGATTTTGACAGGGGGACCCGAATGTGATGATGTCCACGGGCGGGACCTCGCCGCCGTGGAGCTGGGTGATGTCCCCCAGGTGCTCCATATCCGGGAAGTGGCGTTTTGTAATGGAGATAGGGGCCTTTTCGATCTCGCTGGCCCACAGGGGGACGATCCCCTGACGCCGGGCGGCCAGGGGGAACACGCCGATCCCGTCAAAGAGGCTCGCCAGGGTCAGCAGCGGCCCTGCCCCTTTACCGTCAGAATACCCTCCAGGGTGGTGGCCGTGATCTTCAACCGCTGGGCAACGGCGATGTCGTTTTTCACCGCCTCGGTGACAGCGTGGCCGCACACCACCAGCACGCGGGAGCGGCGCAGCAGGTCCCGGCTCATATCAATGCTGCTCTTGTGCTCCTCCGGCACAGCGTCGTTCAGGATCAGGGGGAGGTACAACGTGGGGCAGATGGGGGAAAAGCCCGCCTCGTACACCGCCCGACAGTACCGGACGGCCTGCTCCGTCGCCTCCGTGGGGTCGCCGCTCCAGGCGGCGGTGACATACGCCAGGGGCATTTTCATGTTCAAAACCTCCGTTCAGTTGGAATGTTGTTTGGAATGGTTGGGAGGGGGACGGTCAGCCCCTTTTCCCCCCGCCCCTTTCCCCATTCTTGGGGAAAGGGGGGCGGCTCTGGAGGATATATCCCCCGTCGCGCCTTGGGAGTAGCACAGCCGGGACTGCCAGTCAAGGGTGCGGAGCACCGCCGCGCAGCGGCGGCTTTGCCCTTGACAGGCTGCCCCGG
>NZ_CAJUBK010000133.1 GCF_910584465.1 uncultured Oscillibacter sp. | reverse complement strand
GGCAGATACGCAGGGGCTCTGCCCCTGCACCCCGCAAGCCTTTGGAAAGGCTTGACCGAAACTTTTATTTCCGGGCGATCGCCTTCTTGACGGCCTCGACGATGTTGGCCGCCCGCAGGCCGTAGGTGTCCATCAGGAACGCCTGGGGGCCCACCTGGCCGAACTCGTCCTGCACGCCCACGAACTCCTGGACCGTCGGCAGGTTTTTCGCCAGGCAGTTGGCCACCACGGACCCCAGGCCGCAGCAGGTGTTGTGGTTCTCCGCCGTGACGATCGCCCCGGTCTCCTTCGCCGCCTTCAGCACCAGCTCCTCGTCCAGCGGCTTCCAGGTGAACATGTCGATGACCCGGACCTCGATCCCCTCCGCCTGGAGGGCCTCGTAAGCCTTCAGGCTCTCGTCCACCATGATGCCCGAGGTGATGATGGTCGCCTGGTCTTTCCCGCTCTCGTGCAGCACCACGCCCTTGCCGATCTCGAACTCGCTCCCCTCGCCGTAGACCCGGACCACGTCCTTGCGGACGAAGCGGGTGAAGCTCACGCCCTCCACGTCCACGAGGCCCTTCGTCACGCTGGCCAGCTGGTCGTAGTCGGCAGGGTCGATCACCGTCGCCGTGGGGATGCTCAGGTACATCGCCGCGTCCTCCAGGGGCATGTGGGTCCCGCCGTTGAACGCCGCCGTCACGCCCGCGTCGCTGCCCAGCACCCGCACGCTCAGACCCGCGTACGCCGCGCTCATGTAGATCTGGTCATAGCACCGGCGGCTGGAGAACGTGCCGAAGGAGTGGAAGAACACCTTCTTCCCCGTGGCGGCGAGACCGGCGGAGATGCCCGCCGCGTTCCCCTCCGCGATCCCCGCCTCGAACGCCCGGTCCGGGTAGTTCTTCCGCAGCTGCTTCGTGTTGATGCACCCCATCAGGTCGCAGTCCACGTACACGATGCTCTTGTCCTCGGCCATCAGCTCGTTCAGGGTCAGAGCCAGGCCGTCCCGGCACGCCCGGGAGTCCTTCTCATGCTTGCCGATCAGTTTCACATCCATCTCTCTCACCCTCCTTTATGCGTTTTTCGCGGCTTCCAGCTCTTTTTCGGAAGCGGCGATGGCCTCCTGCCACTGCTCTTCCTTCGGCTGGGAGGAATGGTCGTGCTTCGGCTCGGCGAACGTCGCGCCCTTGCCCTTGCTGGTGTCCAGCACGATGCAGCTGGGCACGCCCTTGACCGCTTTCGCCGCTTCGATCGCCTCATAGATGGCCTTCACGTCGTGGCCGTCGATCTCCTGCACGTGCAGGCCGAAGCCCGCCGCCTTCTTCGCCAGGTCGCCGTGGGCCAGGATGTCCGCCGTCGGCCCGTCCAGCTGATAGCCGTTGTTGTCGATGAAGTAGATGATGTTGTCCAGCTTATGGGCGCAGGCGAAGTGGAAGCCCTCCCAGACCTGGCCCTCGTCCGCCTCGCCGTCGCCGATGACGCAGTACACGTAGTTGTCCCGGCCGTCGATCTTGTTGCCCAGGGCCGCGCCGGTGGCCGTGGACACGCCCTGGCCCAGGGACCCGGTGGTCAGGTCCACGCCGGGGGTGAGCTTGCGGTCCGTATGGCTGGGGAACTTCGTCCCGGGCTGGTTCAGGGTGTACGCCTCCTCCATGGGATAGAACCCCATCAGGCCGAAGGTGGCGTAGGCCACAGGGCCCGCATGTCCCTTCGACAGCACCAGCCAGTCCCGGTCCTCCCACCGCGGGTTTTTCGGGTCGTATCTCATGACCTCGCCGTACAGCACCGCCATCAGGTCCGCCAGGTCCATCGACCCGCCCACGTGGCCGAACCCACGGCTGTGGATCACTTTCAGCGTCTCCAGACGGATCTCAGCTGCTAACACCTTCAGCTTTTTCTCGTTCATGGTCATCGCT
>NZ_CAJUBK010000132.1 GCF_910584465.1 uncultured Oscillibacter sp. | reverse complement strand
ATCCACGACCCCAGCGGCATCGACCTGGACGTGGTGAAGGACATCAAGCTGGGCCACCGGGGCCGCATCAAGGAGTACGCCAGCCGGGTCCCCGGCAGCACCTATACCGAGGGCTTCCGGGGCATCTGGAACATCCCCTGCGACATCGCCCTGCCCTGCGCCACGCAGAACGAGATCGACGGCGAGACCGCCAAGATCATCGTGAAGAACGGGGCCATCGCCGTGGCGGAGGGGGCCAACATGCCCTGCCGTCCCGAGGCCATCCAGGAGTTCCAGCACGCGGGCGTCCTCTTCGCCCCCGCCAAGGCCGCCAACGCCGGCGGCGTGGCCACCAGCGGCCTGGAGATGAGCCAGAACTCCATGCGCTACGCCTGGAGCTTCGAGGAAGTGGACCGGAGGCTCAAGGGCATCATGACCAACATCTTCCACAACATCTACACCGCCGCCGAGGAGTGCGGCAGGCCCGGCGACCTGGTGCTGGGCGCCAACATCGCCGGGTTCATGAAGGTCGCCGAGACCATGCTGTCCCAGGGCCTGATCTGAGCGGCAGGTATCCATCGAAAAAGGCCGGGAGCGTCACGCTCCCGGCCTCAGGCTGTCGTGAGCGTCCTCACGCCAGCCTGAGGCAAGTTTCCAGGACTTTTTAAAGTCCTGGAAACTTCTCGATCGCGATCGTGCAGGAGACCCTTCCTGGGTCTCCCGCACACACTCTTCCTTCCCGTCGGCGCGGTCTCCGCGTTTTTTCGGCAGCAAGGCCGGGAGCGTGACGCTCCCGGCCTCTTCTTTTCCTTTTTTATCCCTTATGCCGGATCTTCCTCGGGGGCCTCTCCCGCCTCCGGCGCGCCTCCCCCGCTGTACACCGCCAGGAAGGCGTCCCGCTCCATGGTCTCGTTCTCCAGGAGATAGGCCGCCACGGCGTCCAGGATTCCCCGCTTCTCCGTCAAGATCTCCTCGCAGCGGCGGTACGCCTCGTCCACCAGCCGGCGGACCTCCTCGTCGATCTGGGCGGCCACGGCCTCGGAATAGCTCCGGCCCTGGCTCATGGTCCGGCCGATAAAGACCTCATCATGCCCGCCCTCGAAGGACACGGTGCCGATGGCCTCGCTCATGCCGTACACCGCCGCCATCTTCCGGGCGATGCTGGTGGCCCGCTGGATGTCGTTGCTGGCCCCGGTGGAGATGTCCCCCAGGCACAGCTTCTCCGCCACGCGTCCGCCCAGCAAAGCGACGATCCGGTCCTCCATATAGCGCTTGGAGAGGAAGGTCCGGTCCTCCTCCGGCAGGGCGATCGTCATGCCGCCCGCCTGTCCCCGGGGGACGATGGTGATCTGGTTCACCGCGTCGTGCTCCGGCAGGGTCTCCATCACCACCGCATGGCCCGCCTCGTGCCAGGCGGTCAGCTCCCGCTCATGCTGGGAGATGACCCGGCTCCGCTTCTCCGGACCGGCCAGGACCTTGATCTCCGCCTCCCGGAGGTCTTCCATGGTGATGAAGTCCCGGTCCCGCCGGGCGGCCAGCAGGGCCCCCTCGTTCACCAGGTTCTCCAAGTCCGCCCCGGTGAACCCGGCGGTGCCCCGCGCCAGGGTCCGCAGGTCCACGTCCTCCGCCAGGGGCTTGCCCTTGACGTGGATCTTCAAGATCTCCTCCCGGCCCTTGATGTCCGGGAGGCCCACATAGATCTGCCGGTCGAACCGCCCCGGCCGCAGCAGGGCCGGGTCCAGCACGTCCACCCGGTTCGTCGCCGCCAGGACCACGACGCCCTCGTTGGCGGCGAAGCCGTCCATCTCCACCAAAAGCTGGTTCAGGGTCTGCTCCCGCTCATCGTGTCCGCCGCCCACGCCGGTGCCCCGCTGACGGCCCACGGCGTCGATCTCGTCGATGAAGACGATGGCGGGGGAGGTCTTCTTGG
>NZ_CAJUBK010000131.1 GCF_910584465.1 uncultured Oscillibacter sp. | reverse complement strand
CGTCGCCCTCGGCCACCTTGTACTGCTTGCCGCCGGTCACGATGATTGCGTTCATGCTTGTTTCAACTCCTTCATTACGGGCTCGCTGTCGGGGGCGGCGCGGAGGCGCACTTGAAAAGCCCATTCAAAGCGGCTCCCCTAGTATATCAGCCGGATCCGGGCTTGTCAATGGGGTCTGCCCAAGATCGGCCCTGTTTTTTTGGCGGGGATCCCCAGCCGCCGCCCGGCCGCCCTCAGCAGCCCGCCAGCAGGGCCTCCAGGTCCTCCCTGGTGAACCTCTGCACGTTGTCGCAGAAGCGGCAGGTCAGCTCCGCGCCGCCCTGCTCGTCGATCATGCTCCGCAGCTCCTCCCGGCCCAGGCTGATCAGGGCCCGCTCCATCCGCGCCCGGCTGCAGTCGCAGCGGTATGCGATGGGGCGCTTCTCCAGCACCTCCAGCTCCAGCCCCGGCAGGGCCCGGCGCAGCAGGGACTCCGGGTCCGGATCGGCCTTCAGGAGCTCCGTCACCGCCCCCGCCGCCCGGAGGGACGCCTCCAGCTGTCCGGCGGTCTCCTCATCCGCGCCGGGGAGCAGCTGCACGAGATAGCCCCCCGCCGCCAGCACGCTCTGGTCCCGGTCCACCAGGACCCCCAGGCCGCAGGCCGTGGGCACCTGCTCGCTCTCCACGAAGTAGAGGGCGATGTCCTCGGCGATCTCCCCCCACAAAAGGCCCACGCTGCCCACGTAAGGCTCTTTCATCCGCAGGTCCCGGATGACCGTCAGCGTGCCCTGGCTGCCCACGGCGGCGCCGACGTCCAGCTTGCCGTCCTCCCGCAGGGGGAGGTCGACGTCGGGGTGGTCCACCGTGCCCCGGACGTTGCCCTCGTGGTCGGACACCGCCAGCAGGCCCCCCAGCGGACCGCCGCCCTTGACCTGCAGGGTCAGGCTGGCGGCTTCCTCCTTCAGGGCATTGCCCATCATGGACGCTCCCGCCAGGAGGCGGCCCAAGGCCGCCGTGGCCACCGGCAGGGTCTTGTGGATCTGCCGGGCCCGCTCCGTCAGGTCCCGCGTGGAGACGGCGGAGACTTTGATCAGGCCATCCTTGGAGATGGCGCGTATCAGTTGGTCGCTCATAGGTCCTCCCTCATCCGCTCGCTTGGAATTGCCAGCGGTCCTCGTCCGCTCTTGGCGCCCGCTCGGTCAAGTCCCCCGTCAGCCGGACGGAGGCGAAGCCCGCCCCGGCCAGGCAGCGGCGGATCTCCTCCTCGCTCCAAGCCCGCTCCCGGTGCTCCTCGAAGCTCCGGTCCCAGGCCCCGTCCGGGCGCAGGCGGAACAGGTCCACCTGATAGGTGCAGATCTGCCTCTTCTCCGAGAAGAAGGTCCGCCAGACGCAGACGCTGTCCTCCGTCTCGTCCATATACAGCTCCCCGTCCATCCGGCGGAGCTTGTAAGGCGTGTTCACGTCGAACAGGAACGGCCCGCCCGGCCGCAGCCAGCGGCGCACCCGCCGGAAGGTCTCCCGGAGGTCCCGCTCCCGCGTCAGGTAGTTCAGGGAGTCCAGGGTGGAGACCACCGCGTCCACCGGCTCCGCCAGGCGGAGCTTCGGCATCGGCTGGAGCAGGAACAGCGGCGGGCGCGCCAGCCCCGCCGCCTTCGCCGCCGCCTGGGTCAGCATCTCCTCCGAGCCGTCCGACGCCAGGACCTCGTACCCCCTCCCGGCCAGGAGGCAGGCGATGGTCCCCGTGCCGCAGGCCAGGTCCAGCACGGTACGCACGGGGGCCGCGCTCTTTTTCAGCCGCCGGTCCAAAAACGCCGCCCGGCGGCGGTAGTCCCCGTCGGCCATCAGGCCGTCGTAGCTGGCGGCCAGGGCGTCATAGGCGCTCATGGCGTCTTGTCCTTGATCCGGGCGAAGAGCTGGGCATAGGCCCCGGTGCCGTAGTTCAGGGAACGGTTCACCCGGCTGATGGTGGCGCTGGAGGCCCCGGTGCGCTCCAGGATGTCGT
>NZ_CAJUBK010000130.1 GCF_910584465.1 uncultured Oscillibacter sp. | reverse complement strand
TGCCTCATCGGCGAGCCCGGCGTGGGCAAGACCGCCATCGCCGAGGGCCTGGCCCGGAAGATCGTCCTGGGCGACGTGCCTGACGACCTGCTGGACAAGCGCCTCCTCTCCCTGGACCTCTCCGGCATGGTGGCCGGGACCAAGTACCGGGGCGAGTTCGAGGAGCGCATCAAGAAGGCCCTGGACGAGGTGAGGAAGTCCGGCGACGTGATCCTCTTCATCGACGAGCTCCATACCATCGTGGGCGCGGGCTCCGCCGAGGGGGCCGTGGACGCCGCCAACATCATCAAGCCCGCCCTGGGCCGGGGCGAGATCCGGGTCATCGGCGCCACGACCCTCAACGAGTACCGCAAGTATATCGAGAAGGACGCCGCCCTGGAGCGCCGCTTCCAGCCCGTCCAGGTGGGCGAGCCCTCTCAGGAGGCCAGCCTGGAGATCTTGAAGGGCCTCCGGGAGAAGTACGAGCAGCACCATAAGCTCCAGCTCACCGACGAGGCCCTGGAGGCCGCCGTCACCCTCTCCGCCCGGTATATCTCCGACCGCTTCCTCCCCGACAAGGCCATCGACCTGATGGACGAGGCCGCGTCCCGCGTCCGCATGGAGGAAGAGGAGATCTCCCCGGAGCTCAAGAGCCTGGAGGAGAAGATCGCCGCCCTGGCCAAGGACAAGGAGGCCGCCATCGCGCGGCAGGACTTCGAGACCGCCGCCCAGCTCCGGGACATCGAGAGCAACTACCAGGACCAGGTGGAGCAGGAGCGGGAGAAGCGCCGCAGCAGCACCCGCCAGCACCGCCCCGTGGGCGCCGAGGACATCGCCGCCGTGGTCTCCGGCTGGACCGGCATCCCCGTCACCCGCCTCACCGAGGACGAGGGGACCCGCCTCCTGCACATGGAGGACATCCTCCACAAGCGGGTCGTGGGCCAGGACGAGGCCGTCCAGGCCGTGGCCCGCGCCATCCGCCGGGGACGGGTGGGCCTCAAGGACCCCAAGCGCCCCACCGGCTCCTTCCTCTTCCTGGGCCCCACGGGCGTGGGCAAGACGGAGCTGTGCAAATCCCTGGCCGAGGCCATGTTCGGCAACGAGAGCGCCATCATCCGCATCGACATGTCCGAGTATATGGAGCGGCACACGGTCTCCCGCCTGGTCGGCTCCCCGCCGGGCTATGTGGGCCATGAGGAGGGCGGCCAGCTCACCGAGCGGGTCCGGCGGAAGCCCTATTCCGTGGTCCTCTTCGACGAGATTGAGAAGGCCCACGAGGACGTGTGGAACATCCTCCTCCAGATCCTGGACGACGGCCGGATCACGGACTCCCAGGGCCGGACGGTGGACTTCAAGAACACGGTCATCGTCATGACCAGCAACATCGGGGCCAAGAGCCTGACCACCGCCGGGACGAAGCTGGGCTTCACCGACGGGGGATCCCCCGCCGACGACGCGGAGAAGAAGTTCCTCCAGGCCAAGGAGACCGTCATGGCGGAGCTCCGCCAGACCTTCCGCCCGGAGTTCCTGAACCGGATCGACGACATCATCGTCTTCCGCGCCCTGACGGAAGACGATATCCACGAAGTGGCCCGCCGGATGCTGGACACGGTGTCCGCCCGGATGGAGGCCATGGGCCTGCACCTGAACGCCAGCGACGAGGCCGTGGCCGAGCTGGTCCGGGAGGGCTACGATCCCAAGTACGGCGCGAGGCCCCTCCGCCGCTGCATCCAGAGCAAGGTGGAGGACGCCGTGGCCGAGCGGATGCTGGACGGCACCCTGAAGGAGGGCGACACCGCCGCGCTGACCGTGGCGGACAGCAAGCTGCTGGTGACCAAGGACGAACAGATCCCCGCCTGACCGGGCGCACGCTCCGGGGCAGCCCCCTTAAGGGACTGCCCCGGAGCTCCAGCCTGTCGAAAACGTCTTTTCGACAGGCTGCGCAAGTTTTCAGGACTTTTTTGAAGGTCCTGAAAACTTTTTTATCGAAAACGAAAGGGACCCTTCCTGGGTCCCTCTCGT
>NZ_CAJUBK010000129.1 GCF_910584465.1 uncultured Oscillibacter sp. | reverse complement strand
GCAACTGACTCTTAATCAGTGGGTCCCCGGTTCGAGTCCGTGAAGGTGCACCAGTTCTGAGCTGGGTGTATCCAGGGGATACACCTGGTTCAGAGGAAACCCTCAGCAACTCCCGTCCCCTGACGATGGCCCGTTGGTCAAGTGGTTAAGACAGCGGCCTCTCACGCCGTTAACATCGGTTCGAATCCGGTACGGGTCACCATCTGCACCTTTAGCTCAGTTGGTAGAGCAACTGACTCTTAATCAGTGGGTCCCCGGTTCGAGTCCGTGAAGGTGCACCAGTTCTGAGCTGGGTGTATCCAGGGGATACACCTGGTTCAGAGGAAACCCTCAGCAACTCCCGTCCCCTGACGATGGCCCGTTGGTCAAGTGGTTAAGACAGCGGCCTCTCACGCCGTTAACATCGGTTCGAATCCGGTACGGGTCACCACACTCCTTCACGAGAGGGAGCACTTGACAAGTGAATAGAGCGTCATACGATGAGTTCATTGTCCGGGTCCTACCCGGTCGATATACGGAGCGATGTCCAAGCGTTTTCGCCCCGATGAAGTTGGTGCTGATTAGGACGAGGGTCCACCCGTTCCCATTCCGAACACGGTAGTTAAGCTCGTTCCTGCCCACGATACCTGGCTGGCGACGGCCCGGAAAAATAGGTGGTGCCAACATCTGAGACACACTCTTTCGAGTGTGTCTCTTTTTTGTCGCCGCTTTGTCTCCCTTTTGTGATGATTTCTTCCCCCCTCCCTGCTAGAATATCTAAAAAAGGAGGGGGAGAGATGACAGGAAGAAATAAGGAACTCCGCCCGCCCCGGCGGCGCAGCTGGCTGCGTCTGCGGATATGGGGAAGCTGTATTACACTGTACGGCGCTATTGCCTCTGGCGCTCTCTCAGCTTTCACTGGGCCCGGCGACGGCAGGCAGAGAGACTGCCGGAGGTGCAGTTCTGCCATGCTACGCCGCTGATCCGCAATTTGGGCAGAGAAGAGGAACAGCGGTGGCAGAAAAACAAGGTGGTCAACCTGAAATTAGCCGTCTCCAAGCTGGACGGCGTGCTTCTCTATCCCGGGGAGACTTTCAGCTATTGGCGGCTGATCGGGCGGCCCAGCCGGAGAAAGGGCTGCCGGGAGGGCATGGTGCTGTTCCTGGGGCGGATCGGCGGGGACATCGGAGGCGGGCTGTGCCAGCTCTCCAACCTGATCTTCTGGATGACCCTGCACACTCCCTTGACCGTCGTGGAGCGGTACCGCCACTCCCACGACGTGTTCCCGGACAGCGGCCGCACCCAGCCCTTCGGCAGCGGCGCCACCTGCGCTTATCCCTACCGGGACCTGATGATCCGCAACGACACGGACCAGGTCTTTCAGCTGTGCCTGCGAGTGGGGGAGACCCACTTGGAGGGGGAGTGGCGGGCCCTGCGTCCCCCCGCCTGCCGTTATGAGATCGTGGAGCGGAAGGCCCGGATTGACCAGGCGTCCTGGAGCGGGTACATCCGCCACAATGCCTTGTACCGCCGGGTGTTTTCCCTCTCCGGGGAGCTGCTGGAGGAGCGGTTTCTCTTTGCCAACGACGCCATTATGATGTACAATCCCCTGCTGCCGGGGAAGGAGAAGCCGTGAGGAGCGGGATGACCGGCGGACCGCGTTGGACGTGTTCCTTTTGTCCTTGACAAGCATTGATCATCTATGTATAATAAGCATAGATGATCAAGGTGTAGAGAGGAGGGGCCGCCATGAAGATCGACAAGAGCTTGATCAGTGGCAGCACCACCATGCTGATCCTGTCCCTGCTGGCGAAGGAGGAGATGTACGGCTACCAGATGATTCTGGAACTGGCCCGGCGCTCCAACAGAACCTTTGAACTGAAAGAGGGGACTCTGTACCCCATTCTCCACGGCCTGGAGGCGGAGGGGCTGGTCACAGTGCGGGAGAAGGCCGAGGGCGGACGGACCCGAAAATACTACCGCATTACCCGGAAGGGCCGCAAGGCCCTAGACGCCCGGAAGGAGGAGTGGGTGACCTTCCGGGAACAGGTGGACGCGGTGGTC
>NZ_CAJUBK010000128.1 GCF_910584465.1 uncultured Oscillibacter sp. | reverse complement strand
ATCCAAGGTCTATTTCGCGGACTTCCGCTGCCCCAGCTGGCGGGAGAACCTGCCCCAGAAGCTGGCCCGCCTCATGATGACCGCCGGCTTCGGCGAGATCGACATGGAGGACAAGTACGTCGCCATCAAGATGCACTTCGGCGAGCCGGGCAACATGGCCTACCTCCGCCCCAACTGGGCCAAGGCCGTGGCGGACCTGGTGAAGTCCCAGGGCGGCAAACCCTTCCTGACGGACTGCAACACCCTCTACGTCGGCGGGCGGAAAAACGCCCTGGACCACATCGAGTCCGCCTATGTCAACGGCTTCACCCCCTATTCCACCGGCTGTCAGATCCTCATCGCCGACGGCCTGAAGGGCACCGACGAGGTCAGCGTCCCCGTGGAGGGCGGCGAGTACGTCAAGGAGGCCAAGATCGGCCGGGCCGTCATGGACGCCGACGTCTTCGTGAGCCTCACCCACTTCAAGGGCCATGAACAGGCCGGCATGGGCGGCGCGCTGAAGAACATCGGCATGGGCTGCGGCTCCCGGGCGGGCAAGATGGAGCAGCACAACTCCGGCAAGCCCTTCGTCAGCCAGGACAAGTGCGTGGGCTGCAAGGCCTGCGCCAAGATCTGCGCCCACGGCGCGCCCCAGTTCGGCCCGGACGGCAAGGCGTCCATCGACCAGGACAAGTGCGTGGGCTGCGGCCGGTGCCTCGCGGTCTGCCCCAAGGACGCCATCTCCTGCCTGTTCGACGAGGCCCCCGCCATCCTGAACAAGAAGATCGCCGAGTACACCAAGGCCGTGGTGGACGGCCGCCCCTGCTTCCACGTCTCCCTGGTGCTGGACGTCTCCCCCAACTGCGACTGCCACGGGGAGAACGACGTGCCCATCGCCGCCGACGTGGGCATGTTCGCCTCCTTCGACCCGGT
The DNA here is from genome assembly GCF_910584465.1 of uncultured Oscillibacter sp. GTDB lineage: Bacteria > Bacillota > Clostridia > Oscillospirales > Oscillospiraceae > Oscillibacter. Next base: position 1,162 of record NZ_CAJUBK010000128.1, on the reverse strand, counting down.
GGCCCTGGACCAGGCCTGCGCCGACGCGGTGGTCTCCCAGCCTCCCATGCCGGGGTCCGTGCTCTTCGACGAGGGCTTCGACTGCGGCTGCGGCGACGTCTTCAAGGCCGCCCATCCCGACACCCACTGGGAAGCCTGCCTGGAGCACGCGGAGAAGCTGGGCCTGGGCTCCCGGCAGTACGAGCTCATCAAGATCTGACCGGCCTCGTGAGGGCGGCGCCGACGGCGCCGCCCTCAGGCCGTCAAAAAGTCTTTTCGACAGCCCGAGCAAGGTTTCAGGACGTTCAAAAAAGTCCTGAAACCTCATCGATCAAAAACGAGAGGGGCCCTTCCCGGGTCCCTCTCGTGACGCTCTCCCTTCCCGTCGATGTAGTCCTCTCTGCTTTTTCGACAGGCCGAGGCGGCGCATACGCGCCGCCTTTTCCCGGTTCTGATCTCTCCGTCCTCCTCATATGATGCGGTATCACGACCGAGAGGTGGACAACATGACGACGAAAAACGAAGTGCTGCTGGAAGGGCTGACCCTGGGCGAACCGGAGTGGTCCCACGAGAACCACGGGACCCAGTTTTACCGCGTATACCTCCAGGTCCCCCGGCTCAGCGGCCAGGTGGACGTGCTGCCGGTGCTGCTGCCCGGCGCCCTGGCCGCGCAGACGGCGGCGGACCGGCTCCTCCGGGTCCGGGGACAGCTCCGCTCCTTCAACAACCGCTCCGGCGTGGGCAGCCGCTTGGTGCTGACGGTCTACGCCCAGGAGCTCCAGCCCGGGCTGGACGAGCCCCAGAACCAAATCGCCCTCTCCGGCGCGCTGTGCAAGCCGCCGGTGTTCCGCCGGACCCCCCTGGGCCGGAGCATCTGCGACCTGATGCTGGCCGCTCCCCGGCGCTACGGCCGGGCGGACTACCTGCCGGTCATCGCCTGGGGCCAGCTGGCGGTGAAGGCCAGCCGCCTCCACGTGGGGGACCCCCTGGCCCTGGAGGGCCGGGTCCAGAGCCGTACATACCACAAGGTCCTGGAGTCCGGAGGGTCGGAGGAGCGGGTGGCCTATGAGGTCTCCATGATGCGCCTCCTGGACCCGGCGGATCTGGACGCCTCCGAGCAGGACGCCGAATGAGGACAAGGGCCCTCCGCAAAAGCGGAGGGCCCTCGGCTCCAGCCTGACGA
>NZ_CAJUBK010000127.1 GCF_910584465.1 uncultured Oscillibacter sp. | reverse complement strand
GGCCGCGAGCTGCCTGTCACAGCCCGGGATGCGCAGGCGGGAGATCTTCTCCACCATGGAGATCATGAAGGACCACTCGAAATAGCGCCAGGCCGGAGCGCTGTCCGGGAACAGGCCGCTGAGCCACTCCGTGCGCGTCCGGTAGGCGTGCAGATATTCGTCCAGGGTCGCGGCGTCGAGCAGGCTGTGATCCGTCGTCCAGGCGGAGTTGTTGCCCTCGTGCCGGTAAAACGTGTACTTCGGCAGACCGTGGTAGGCCACCCGCTCCGCCCCCGCCAGCAGCTTGTACATCAGGGCGATGTCGTCGTAGGCCCCCTCCTCCGGGAAGCGCAGGTCCTCCACAAGCTCCCGGCGGAACAGCTTGGTCGGGAAGGCCATGTTGTACTTCTTCCGCCACATCAGCTCGATCAGGGCCTCTTCCGCGGTCATGACCGTCTCTTCATCGAACGCCTTGTCCGCCGCCCCGCAGATCGCCACATCGGCGGCGTGCCGCTCCAGGAGGTCCACCAGGAACGCCAGGAAGTCCGGCTCCGCCCAGTCGTCGTCGTCGATGAAGGTGATGTACTCGCCCCGGGCGGCGTCCAGCCCCGTGTTCCGGCCCGCGCCGATGTTCCCCCGCGCCCGGTGGATGACGCGGATGCGGCCGTCCTTGGCGGCGTAGGCATCCGCGATCTGGCCGCTGCGGTCCGTGGAGCCGTTGTCCACGATCAGGAACTCGAAGTCCCCGTACGTCTGGGCCAGGATGCTCTCGATGGCCCGGGAGACCAGCGCCTCCCGGTCGTAAGTCAGCATGATGACTGAGATCATGTCTCCTCCCACACTTTCCAGGGCGCGCGCCCGCTCCCCCACAGCCACTCCAGCCGCCCCCGGTCCCGCTGGGTGTCCATGCACTGCCAGAAGCCGTCGTGTTTGTAGATGCCCAGCTTCCCCTCCCGGGCCAGGGTCTCCAGCGGGGCGCGCTCCAGGATACAGCCCTCCTCCGGGCTGAGGTAGCCGAACACCTCCGGCTCCATCACCATGAAGCCGCCGTTGATCCAGCCGCCGTCCTCCTTCGCCTTCTCCCGGAAGCCGGAGACCGTCGTCCCCGCCTCGTCCAGGTCCAGCACGCCGAAGCGCCCGCCGGGCTGGATGCCCGTCAGGGTCACGGTCTTGCCGGAGGCCCGGTGCTGCTCGAGTAAGGCGTCCAGATCAATGTCGCTCACCCCGTCGCCATAGGTCAGCAGGAAGGGCTCGCCCCCGATGTACTTCTCCACCCGCTTGACGCGTCCGCCGGTCTGGGTGTTCAGCCCCGTGTCCACCAGCGTCACCCGCCAGGGCTCCGCGATGTTCTGGTGGATCGTCATCCGGTTCTCCGCCGAGAAGTCGAAGGTCACGTCGGAACGGTAGAGGTAATAGTCCGCGAAATACTCCTTGATCATGTGGCCCTTATAGCCGCAGCAGATCACGAAGTCATGGAAGCCGAAGCTGGAATAGTACTTCATGATGTGCCAGAGGATGGGCTGCTCCCCGATGGTGATCATGGGCTTGGGCTTCAAATGGCTCTCCTCGCTGATGCGGGTGCCGAGGCCCCCCGCTAAGATCACGACCTTCATAGCAGGCCCTCTCTTTCACAGCTTTCTCGGAGCGCTGCCACCTCCGGCAGATCTCCGGCTCCCATCTCCTCCAGCTCCTCCAAGACCGCCCGGCAGTCGTCCAGGCGCCCTCCCCTGGCGTACAGCTCCGCCAGGCGGACCTTGCCGAAGAGGAAGGCGGAGGCCTGGTTTTCCAGCGCTGCCAGGGTCAGGTAGAGCTGGAGGAACGCCTCCTCGCTCTTCAAAGGCCCTCCCTCCAGCAATGAAGCCGTCATCCGGTCCAGCGCCGCGAGATGCCCGCTGCCCAGGACCAGCCGGGTGAGCGCGGGATGGTCCTTGAAGAACCGGACGTCCTCCACGACCCGCAGCGGCGACTCCTCCGGCAGCACGCTGCGCAGCATCACGCCCAGGTCGTATCGCTCCGGGTCCGCTTCTTTTTCGATGAGCTCCAGGAAGCGTTTTGCCAGCGCCTGCCGGTTGTCCTCAAACAGGAGGGGCAGCAGGTCCCGCTCCCGCGCGAACAGCGCCGCGCCCTTGACGGT
>NZ_CAJUBK010000126.1 GCF_910584465.1 uncultured Oscillibacter sp. | reverse complement strand
ATCGACGTGAAGAAGATCACCTGGAAGCGCTGCGTGGACATGAACGACCGCCAGCTCCGGAACATCGTGGACGGCCTGGGGGGCCGGATGCAGGGCGTCCCCCGGGAGGACGGCTTCGACATCACCGTCGCCAGCGAGATCATGGCGGTCCTCTGCCTCTCCTCCGGCATCCTGGATCTGAAGGAGCGCCTGGGCCGGATGGTGGTGGGCTACACCTATGACGGCAGGCCCGTCACCGCCCATGACCTCAAGGCCGAGGGCGCCATGGCGGCGCTGCTCAAGGACGCGCTCAAGCCCAACCTGGTCCAGACCCTGGAGGGCACCCCCGCTTTCATCCACGGCGGGCCCTTCGCCAACATCGCCCACGGCTGCAACTCCGTCATGGCGACCCGCCTGGCCATGAGGCTGGCGGACTACGCCGTCACCGAGGCGGGCTTCGGCGCGGACCTGGGCGCGGAGAAGTTCCTGGACATCAAGTGCCGCCTCGCCGGGCTGAAGCCCAGCGCCGTCGTGGTCGTCGCCACGGTCCGGGCCCTGAAGAACCACGGCGGCGTGCCCAAGGCGGAGCTGAACAACGAGGACCTGGAGGCCCTGGAGCGGGGCCTGCCCAACCTCCTCCAGCACGTGGACAACATCAAGAACGTCTATGGCCTGCCCTGCGTGGTGGCCGTCAACGCCTTCCCCACCGACACCGCCGCCGAGCTTAAGCTGGTGGAGGAGCGGTGCAGGGAGCTGGGCGTGAACGCCGCCCTCAGCGAGGTCTGGGCCAAGGGCGGCGCGGGCGGCACGGCCCTGGCGGAGGAGGTCCTCCGCCTCTGCGAGGAGCCCTGCGACTTCCGCTTCGCCTACGACGCCGAGGATACCATCGAGAACAAGATCGACGCCATCGCGAGAAAGATCTACCGCGCCGACGGGGCCGTCCTGACCCCCGCCGCCAAAAAGCAGCTCGCGGAGCTGGAGGCCCTGGGCTTCGGCAGGCTCCCCGTCTGCATGGCGAAAACGCAGTACAGCTTCTCCGACGACCCGGCCCTGCTGGGCGCGCCCAGGGGCTTCACCATCACCGTGCGGAATTTGAAGGTCAGCGCCGGGGCGGGCTTCCTGGTGGCCCTGACGGGGGACATCATGACCATGCCGGGCCTGCCCAAGGTCCCCGCCGCCGAGAAGATCGACGTGGACGAGGACGGGAAGATCACCGGGCTGTTCTAAGCTCCTTGGGGGACGGCCCCGGTCGAGAGGGCGTCCTGGGCCGGGGGCCCAGGACCCGCGGCCGGGGCCCCCGCTTCTCTTTGAACGAACACCGCTGCCGAGAAAGGAGTGGGACCTTGCACTACCTTGCTCCAAAAGGATTTTTAGAGAGCTATGCCGCCGCCGGGGCAGCCAAGACCCGGAAGAGCGCCGGGAAGCTCCTGGCCCTGGCGGTGCTGGCGGGCGCCCTCATCGCCCTGGGCTGCGCCGCCACGAATACCGCCGTCCACGGCATGGAGGACGTGGGCCTGGCCCGGACGGTCTGCGGCCTGCTGTTCCCCTTCGGCCTGTGCATGGTCATCGTCACCGGGGCGGAGCTTTTCACCGGGAACAGCCTGCTGGTCCTCTGCCTGCTGGAGGGGGAGTGCACCCTCTCCGGCCTTTTGCGGAACTGGGGGATCGTCTACCTGGGGAACTTCCTGGGGGCCCTCCTCGTGGCGGCGGGCTGCGTCTGGTCCGGGCAGCTGGACTACTCCGCCGGGGGGCTGGCGCTCCACACCATCCGCCTCGCCGCCGGGAAATGCGCCCTGCCCTTCTGGAACGGCTTCGTCCTGGGGATCTTCTGCAACGTCCTGGTGTGTCTGGGGGTCCTCCTGGCCCTGTCCGCCCAGGACGCGGCGGGCCGCCTCATGGGGGCCTTCCTCCCCGTATGCTACTTCGTCCTCTGCGGCTTCGAGCACTGCGTGGCGAACATGTACTACATCACCGCCGGGCTGCTGGCGATCCGGGATCCCCAATACCTCCAGCTGGCCCAGCAGGCCGGAGTGGACCTGGCTCCCCTGACCCTGGGCGGGCTCCTGGGGGACCTCCTCCCCGTCACTTTGGGGAACGTCCTGGGCGGCGCGGGGCTGGCGGCGCTGCTGTGGTACGCCCATCTGAAAAAAGACTGAGACCGGGCCGGGAGGCGATGCCTCCCGGCCCCGCCTGTCGAAGATC
>NZ_CAJUBK010000125.1 GCF_910584465.1 uncultured Oscillibacter sp. | reverse complement strand
GAGCGCCGGAGGGGGGTCCCCCCTCCGGCGCTCCGGCGGTTCAGCGGCAGCAGCAGGCGTTCCCGCCGCCGTTCCAGATCTTCACGCACTCGGCGCTGATCTGGGGCGGGATGCTCATGGTCATCGCGCCGCTGTAGGTGATGCACACGCACTGGCCCGGCCGGAAGCAGCAGGCGTCGTTGGTATGGACCAGCACCTCCTGGCAGCTGTTCAGGTCGCAGACCAGCAGCTGGCAGCAGCTTGCCCGCAGGACGCGGGCGTACATGGTGACGGACTGGCGGCGGCTGTCGCATCCGCAGTCCTGGCACTCGAGCTCGGCACATTCATTACAAACAGGTTCCATATTCGGATCCCTCCAATCGCTTCAGGATGTGATACATCCTATGCGCCGGAGGGCGCGGAGGTCAACGCGGGCCGAAGCGTTCCCGGAAACGCGCCTGGGCGTAAGCCTCCACCTCGGCCCGGAGGGCCTGGTACGCGTCCAGCAGGGCCTCGGCCTCCCCGGTGAGCACGGCCCCGCCGCCGTTCTTCCCCCCGATGGTGGAGCGGAGCAGCTTGCAGCCGAAGGCCGCCTCGGCGGAGCGGACGATGCGCCACGCCTTGGAATAGGCCATGCCCATGGATCCCGCCGCCGCCCGGAGGGAGCGCTCCTCCCGGACCCGGGACAAGAGCGCGGCCACGCCGGGGCCGAAGCGGCGCTGGCCCTCATCGTCCAGCAGGCGCAGGGTGACGGCGAGGCGCAGGTCAGGGTTCGTTTTCATCGGCGTACTCCTTTCGCTCGACCGATCGGGGCTCACCGCCCCGGGACTCCCAGATCTCCGTGGAGCGGGAGCCGTCGCCGCCGATCACAGGGACCTCCCGGCGGACCAGGACCATATGGTCCTCCAAGTCTCCCGTGTCATAGCTCCGGCCGCTGACGGCCTCCATGCCGCCTCCGGGTCCCAGCCGGACGGGCCCATCGCCCTCCGGAGGGATCCAGATCTCCAGGGCCCCGCCCCGTTCGATGTCCAGCTCACCGGACTCGGGCTGGAACTCCAGGGTGGTCCGCTCCAGCCGGTGGAGGTACAGTCCGCCCTCTCCATCGGGCCTATAATACCGGGTGATCCACTGGGACCCGGCGGAGCCGGACTTGTATTCGGCGGTGAGCTCCCTCGTCTCCGGATGGACCTCCGCCCCTTGGAGGGTGAAGGCGTATCGGTACTGTCCCGCCTCCGGGTCCCAGGTCCAATAGTAAAACGGGATGGTGTTGTTGCATCTCCAGCCGAAGAGGCCGAAGTCCGTGCTGCCGTCGAAGTCCAGGTCCAGGACCTCCATGGTCTCCTCCGGGGACCAGCAATCGGTATACTGCCCCGCCAGGTCGTCGGCGGCGGAGCCCCACTCCCACTCGATGGCCTCATAGGCGGTGATGGTCTGCAAACGCTCCTCCCCGTCCCAGACCCGGACCTCCCGGACGCCGCAGGTGTGTTCGTCCTCCACCTTCCCCACGGCCTCCAGCGTCAGGATCCGCCCGTCGGCCAGGGGGGCCTCCAGGGTCAAAAGCACATGGTCCTCCGTCTCGTCCACAGGGGCCTCGTCCGGAGGCGCTTCCTCCGCCCGGGGATCCGCGGGGGCGTCCCGGGGCGGCGGGGCGGGGGGCCCTTCCTCCGTCACCCCCGCCGGAGCGGCGCAGGCGGACAGGGCCAGCAGGGCCAGCAGGGGGATCAGCAGTCGGCGCATGGGGCAGGTCTCCTTCCGATCGGTCTTATAAGACCAGTATACCAGCTCCCCGAGCGGGAAGGGGTAACAAAAGGATGACAGATCTGAGCATGGGGCGGGTCCCGTCCCCCGGGAGCCCGGCAGCTTCGGAAGGACGGGCGGGGACAGGGCCCCGCCCTACTTGACATCCCGCCCCTCTGGCGGTATCATGATATACAGGAAAAAGTCGGCTCGGATCCGGGCCGGTGGAAAATCGTCAGGAGGGTTTTCTTATGGAAAAGAAGGTAAAGAGGATCGGCGTCCTCACCAGCGGCGGCGACGCGCCGGGCATGAACGCCGCGGTCCGGGCCGTGGTCCGCTCGTCCATCGCGCGGGGCATCAGCTGCATCGGCATCCGCCGGGGCTGGAACGGGCTCATCAACAGCGATTTCGTCCCGCTGACCTCCTCCAGCGTCAGCCACATCATCAACAAGGGCGGCACCATGCTCTACACCGCCCGGAGCCTGGAGTTCCTGGAGGAGGCGGGCCGGGCCAAGGCCCTGGCCACCTGCCGCCTCCTGGGGCTGGACGGCATCGTGGCCATCGGCGGCGACGGCACCTTCCGGGGGGCCCTCGCCATCTCCCGCCAGGCCGCCAGGGACGGCATGAGCCTCCGGGTGGTGGGCATCCCCGCCACCATCGACAACGACATCGGCTGCTCCCACTACA
>NZ_CAJUBK010000124.1 GCF_910584465.1 uncultured Oscillibacter sp. | reverse complement strand
GGCAACATGCGGGCCCTGAAACGCTCTATGGAGGAGGTCAAGGAAGGATGAGCCACTTAGCGAAGGATATGACCCCTCAGGTCACATGGAAGGACATCACGCCCGGCGGCGCCATCTTCGAGGGGGGCACCTCCCAGGTGGTGGAGACCGGGGACTGGCGGACGATGAAGCCGGTGCTGGACATGGACAAGTGCAAGCAGTGCCTGCTGTGTGCGCCGGTGTGCCCGGACATGTCCATCCCGGTGGGCAGCGACGGCAAGCGGGGAGATTTCAACTATTTCTTCTGCAAGGGCTGCGGCATCTGCGCCAACGTCTGCCCCTTCGGGGCCATCACCATGGTCAAGGACGAGAAGTAAGGAGGGGCTAGGATAAAATGAGTATCAGAGAAAGACTGTCCGGCAACGAGGCCGTCGCCTACGCGATGAAGCAGATCAACCCGGACGTGATGGGCGCATACCCCATCACGCCCTCCACGGAGATCCCGCAGTACTTCTCCGCCTACGTGGACAACGGCGAGGTGGATACGGATTTCATCGCCGTGGAGTCTGAGCACAGCGCCATGTCCACGTGCATCGGCGCGGAGGCGGCGGGGTGCCGCGCGATCAGCGCGACCAGCTCCTGCGGCCTGATCTATATGGCGGAGATGCTGTACGTGGCGGCTTCCGACCGCCTGCCCATCACGCTGGCGGTGAGCTGCCGGGCGCTGAGCGGGCCGATCAACATCAACAACGACCACTCGGACGCCATGGCGGTGCGGGACGCGGGCTGGCTGATGCTGTTCGCGGAGACGAACCAGGAGGCGTATGACAACTACCTGCAGGCCATGCGGATCGGCGAGGCGGTGAGCCTGCCCATCATGATCTGCCAGGACGGCTTCATCACCTCCCACGCCATCGAGAACATCGAGCTGGAGGAGACGGAGGCGGTGCGGGAGTTCGTGGGCGAGTACAAGCCCGCGCACTACCTGCTGAACAAGGACGAGCCCATCGCGGTGGGGCCCTACAGCACGCCGGTGTACTACATGGAGACCAAGCGGGCCCAGGCCCAGGCCATGATGGACGCGAAAAAGGTCATCCAGGACGTGGCGGACGAGTTCGCCGCGTGGACGGGGCGTCAGTACGGGCTGATCGAGAAGTACGAGATGGACGACGCGGAAGAGGCCATCATCATCATCGGCTCCTCCGCCGGCACGGCCCGGGAGGCCATCAAGCAGCTGCGGGCCCAGGGCAGGAAGGTGGGCATGATCAAGATCCGCTCCTTCCGTCCCTTCCCCTCCGAGGAGATCGCCGAGGCCCTGAAGGGCGTGAAGGCCTTCGCCGCCATGGACAAGGACGACAGCTTCAACGCCCACTGCGGGCCCATCTTCGCGGAAGCCTGCGCGGGCCTGTACGCCAAGGGGATCAGCGGGCCCAAGGGCATCAGCTATATCTACGGCCTGGGCGGACGGGACGTGCGGGTGGAGAGCATCCAGCACGTGTTCGCGGACCTGGAGGAGATCGCCCGGACCGGGGACGTGGGCGAGACCTACCGGTACCTGGACGTGCGCGAGTAAGGAGGGAACAGTCAAAATGGCCTATAATCTGAAAGAGAACGTCATGAAGGAAGACCGCTTCACCGGCGGTCACAGGATGTGCGCGGGCTGCGGCTGCCCCATCGCGGTGCGGACGGTGCTGCGGGCGCTGGAGCCGGAGGACCACGCGGTGGTCTGCTCCGCCACCTGCTGCCTGGAGGTCTCCTCGTTCATGTACCCCTACACGTCCTACAAGGACAGCTTCATCCACAACGCCTTCGAGAACGCCGCGGCGACGCTGAGCGGCGTGGAGACGGCGTACCACGCGATGAAGAAGCGGGGCAAGATCGACGCCACGTACAAGTTCATCGCCTTCGGCGGCGACGGCGGCACCTATGACATCGGCTTCCAGAGCCTCAGCGGCGCCATGGAGCGGGGCCATGACATGGTCTACGTCTGCTACGACAACGAGGCGTACATGAACACGGGCATCCAGCGCTCCAGCTCCACGCCCAGGTTCGCCGACACCACCACCACGCCGGTGGGCAAGGTGGTCCCCGGCAAGCCCCAGCAGAAGAAGGACCTGACGAAGATCATGGTGGCCCACGGCATCCCCTATGTTGCCCAGACCACCTTCATGGGCAACTTCAAGGACATCACCGAGAAGTCCCACAAGGCCATCTACACCCCCGGCGCGGCCTTCCTCAACGTCATGGCCCCCTGCCCGAGAGGCTGGCGCTATCCCAGCGAGAAGATGATGGAGATCACCAAGCTGGCGGTGGAGACCTGCGTCTGGCCCCTCTATGAGGTCATCGAGGGCAAGTACGTCCTCAGCTACCGGCCCAAGGAGAAGAAGCCCGTCGTCGAGTACCTCAAGGCCCAGGGCCGCTTCGCCCACATGTTCAAGCCCGGCAACGAGTGGATGATCGAAGACGTCCAGAAGGAAGTCGACAAGAACTGGGAGGCCCTCCTCAAACTCTGCGAGCTGTAAGCT
>NZ_CAJUBK010000123.1 GCF_910584465.1 uncultured Oscillibacter sp. | reverse complement strand
GCCCCACGCCGATGGCCTTGGGGTCGATCTTCACCAGCTCCGCCAGGGGGTCCTGTAAACGCCGGGCGATGGACACGGCGGAGCGGAGGTTCACGTCGTACTCCGGGAACTCCTCCGCCGCCAGCTTGCTGGCGGAGTAGACCGAGGCCCCGGCCTCGGAGACGATCATATAACTGACGGAGCGGCCCGCCGCGCCCATCCGCCGGATCAGCTCCACCGCCATCTGCTCCGTCTCCCGGCTGGCGGTGCCGTTGCCGATGGCGATGTGCTCCACGCCGTGCGCCTCGATGAGCTTTGCCAGGACGGCGATGGCCTCGTCCTTCTTCCGCTGGTTATAGGTGGGGTAGACCACGGCGGTGTCCAGCACCTTCCCCGTGCCGTCCACCACGGCCACCTTGCATCCCATGCGGTAGCCCGGGTCCAGGCCCATGGTGACCCTGCCCTTCACGGGGGGCTGCATCAGCAGGGGCTTCAGGTTCAGCGCGAACTGGCCGATGGCCCCCTCGGCGGCGGCCTCGGTGAGGGCGCTGCGGGCCTCCCGCTCCAGGGAGGGGGCGATCAGGCGGTCATAGGCGTCCTCCGCCGCGGCCTTGACGAACTCCATGGACCGGCTCCCCGGCACGACCACCCGGCGGCGCAGGGCCTGGAGGGCCAGGTCCCGGTCCATCTGGACGGAGACCTTCAGCTTCCCCTCCTTCTCCCCCCGGTCGACCGCCAGGACCTGGTGGCCCTGTATCCGGGAGAGGGGCTGGGCGAAGTCATAATAGAGCCGGTAGACGCTGTCCTCCTCCACGGCGGCGGCGCTGCAGAGCCGGCCCTTCCTGGCGAGCAGGGCCCGGAGGGACTTGCGCAGGTCCGCGTCGTCGCTCAGCGTCTCCGCCACGATGTCGGAGGCCCCGGCCAGGGCGTCCTCCGCGGTCTCCACGCCCTTCTCCGGGTCGACGTACTTCGCCGCCTCCTCCAGGGGGGCCGGGCAGTCCGGCCCCTGGGCGAAGAGGAGCTCCGCCAGGGGGGCCAGGCCCTTCTCCCGGGCCACGGCGGCCCGGGTCCGGCGTTTTTGCTTATAGGGGCGGTACAGGTCCTCCACCTCCGCCAGGGTGGCGGCGGCGTCGATGGCGGCGGACAGCGCCTCCGTCAGCTTCCCCTGCTCCTCGATGGATCTCTTCACGGCCTCCCGCCGCTCCTGGAGGCCCCGGAGATAGCGCAGGCGCTCCTCCAGGGCCCGCAGGACCGTGTCGTCCATGGCCCCGTGCAGCTCCTTGCGGTAGCGGGCGATGAAGGGGATGGTATTGCCCTCGTCCAGCAGGCGGACGACGTTGTCCACGTACTGGGCGGGCCGGCCCAGCTCCTGGGCCAGCTGTGTGACGATCGCTTCCATAAAGACCTCCTTAGATCGCGGGGCTCAGCTCTGCGGCGCGGCGGTCTTGGCGTCCGCCGCCTTCAGGGTCCGGCGGAGGAAGAGGATGCTCAGCACCAGGGACACCACCTCCGAGATGGGGAAGCAGAACCACACCAGATCCAAGATCCCCGTCTGGGCCAGCAGCCATGCCGCCGGCAGCAGCGCCGCCAGCTGGCGGCAGACGGAGCAGATGAGCGTATAGACCGGATTGCCGATGGCCTGGCAGACGGAGCCGGCGATGATGTCGAAGCCCGCCAGCAGGAAGGAATAGCTGATGACCCGCAGGGCCACGGTGCCGATGGAGAGCATCTCCTGGGAGGGGTTGAAGAAGCCCAGGAGCACGTGGGGGATCAGGTTGAAGGCGGCGCAGCCGATCACCATGACCACCGTGGCCACCGTGGCGGTGAGGCGGAAGGTCCTCCGCACCCGGTCCATGCGGGCCGCGCCGTAGTTATAGGAGATGATGGGCACCATGCCGTTGTTCAGGCCGAAGACCGGCATGAAGATGAAGCTCTGGAGCTTGAAATAGGCCCCGAAGACCGCCGTGGCCGTGTCGGTGAAGCCCATCAGGATCTTGTTCATGCCGAAGGTCATGACGGAGCCGATGGACTGCATGACGATGGAGGGCACGCCCACCCGGTAGATCTCCCGGACGATCTCCCGGTCCGGGCGGATGGCGCGGAAGCGGATGTGGATGTCCGGGTTGAACCGCAGGTTCATGACGAGGCCGATGAAGGCGGCGATGATCTGCCCCATGACCGTGGCCACGGCGGCCCCCGCCACCTCCATCCGGGGGAAGCCGAAGAGGCCGAAGATCAGGATGGGGTCCATGATGATGTTGATCACCGCGCCGATGATCTGGGTGATCATGGAGTACACCGTCCGGCCCGTGGACTGGAGCAGGCGCTCGAAGCAGAACTGGCTGAAGATGCCGATGGACAGGCCCAGGCAGATGCGGGCGTAGGCCGTGCCGTAGTCCACGATGGGGGCGATGTCCGTCTGGGCCAGGAAGAAGGGCCGGGCCAGCAGGAAGCCGCACACGCCGAAGACGACGGCGCTGAGCAGGAACACGAAGATGCCCGTGTTGGCGGCGCGGTCGGCCATGTCCTGCTTCTTCTCGCCCAGGGACCGGGAGAGCAGGGCGTTCATGCCCACGCCGGTGCCGCCGCCCACGGCGATCATCAGGTTCTGGAGGGGGAAGGCCAGGGAGACGGCGTTCAG
>NZ_CAJUBK010000122.1 GCF_910584465.1 uncultured Oscillibacter sp. | reverse complement strand
ACCATCACCGGCTATGACGGCATTGCCACCCCGCCCGTCACCGTGGGCGATTATGAGGTCAACATCGACTTTGTGGCGGCGGAGGGGTACAAGCTGCCCGAAACCCTGCCCGCCCCGGTGCTGCACATCACCCGCGCCAGCGGCGAGGCCGGGACTATCCGGCCTGTGCTGAAGGATGAAACTGTCACCTACACCGGCGTTCCCCAGCGTTACCACGGGGCCGATGGCATTGAGGGCATCGCCTCCGTTGCGCTGACCTACACCGGCGCGGACGGCGTGGAAAGCACCACCGCGCCCACCAATGCCGGAGTTTATCATGTGACGGCTATTTTCTCCCCCGATGCAAACCACACCCTGGCTGCTGGTAACTACACCGCAACTCTGACCATCCGTAAGGCGGGGCAGGACACGCCCATGGCCTCCCTGGAGAGCAGCAGCGCCCACTCCCTGACCGTCTCCGCCATTCCCGGCGCGGAGTACAGTATTGACGGCGGTGCTACATGGCAGACCGGCAATACCTTCAGCGGGCTGGAGGCTGACAAGAGCTACACGATCCTGGTCCGCATGGCCGAGAACGAGAATCATACCGCCTCCGGCACCCGGCCCGTCTCCGGCAGGACCACCGACACCCCGGTGAACATCTTGGATGCGGATATGCCCGATTACAGTACCGTTTACAACGGAAACCGCCAGCCGTACCCCTATACTGATCTGCTGACCAGCATGGAGGGCATCAGGAGCGTCAGCATTATGTACGTTGGCACTCTCGCCAGCGGCAAGCCCTATGAAACCTCCGAGGCCCCTGTGGATGCTGGCACCTATAAGGTGCGGTTCTATCTGGTAGCCGAGGACACCTACGATCTGAGCGCCGAACAGGTCTATGCGGATATGACTATTTCCAAGGCCCCGCAGACCATGGCTGTCGCTCCCACCATTGCCCGCCGCACGACTACCACTATCGCGCTGAACCCCGTGCCCGGCGCGGAGTACAGCATTGATGGCGGCGAGACTTGGCAGGACAGCCCCAAGTTCACCGGCCTGACCCCCGACACCGCCTACACCTTCACCCAGCGGATGAAGGAGACGGACAACCTCACCGCCTCTGACAGCCAGAGCGTGGAGGGCCGGACCGTGGCCGATACCGGGCTGAATTATAAAATCGACTACCGGAAGGAGATCATTACCTTTGACCCCGATGTGGTGGAGGTTGGTGAGGACTATACCCTGACCGATGATCTGTCCAGTGGCTCCGCTGTGACCCCCGGCACCACCCTCTATATTCGCCTGGTGGACGATGGCACCGGCAACCCCGGCCCCGTGGTTATGGAGGTCCTGCCGGAGCGTCCCGCCGCCCCGGATGTGAAGGTGAATCCCTTCGACTTTACCATGAACACCACCGGGGATATGGAGTATTCCGATGATGGCGGCGAAACCTGGAAACCCTGCACCGATCAGCAGAATGTGGAGGACCGGCAGGGCGAGACGCTGCTGGTGCGGATCGCCGCTACGGACGATTCCTTTAAGAGCGACCCCACCACTGTGACCGTCCCCGTCCGGGGTGAGGCCCCCGCGCTGACCATTGACAACGCTACCGAGCGCATGGACGCTACCTCTGCTATGGAGTATTCCAAGGACAACGGCGCAAGCTGGATTCCCTGCCTGGACAACATGGACCTGTCCGAGCTGACCAACGCCACGCTGCTGGTGCGCTATGCCTGTGACGGCACCAAGCCCGCCAGCAACAATGCTACCGTGATCGTCCCCTCCCGGAACGCCGCGCCCGCCGCCGACCTTGACCGTGTGGCCGAGCGGCTGACCGTCTCCGGCACCGCGCCGGAGTACCGGACGGAAAACGGCTGGACTGCTGTTCCCGCTGATGGGCTGGATGTGTCCAGCTTTTACGGTAAGGAGTTGGCTGTCCGGGAAAAGTACGATTCTGAGCATTTCGCCAGTCTGCCTGTGCTGGTGAAGATCCCGGAGAAGGGCGCGAAGCCCGATCTGACCATTGACCGGGACAAGCAGACAGTCAACACCACCGCTGACATGGAGTATTCCACAGACGGCGGTAAGACCTGGACCAAGTGTGATCCCAACATGGATGTTTCCAACCTGACCGGCCAGACCATCCTCGTCCGGGAGGCGGCAACGGAGGACAAGTTTGCCAGTGAGCCGACCGAGCTGCGGATTCCCAACCGGACGGAGAATCCCTCCGTTACTCTGGACACGATCACCGAGACGGTGAACACCACCGAGGATATGGACTACTCCACCGATGGCGGTTTGACCTGGAACCCCTGCACCAAGCCCCTGGATGTGTCCGGCATGACCGGGCAGACCATCATCATCCGCAATCATGGCAATGATGATTCCTTCCCCAGCAGCGGTGTAACCGTCACCATTCCCGCCCGCCGCGAGGCTCCCAGGGTGGAAGTGGACAGCAAGGCGCAGACTGTCAGCTCCGACAAGGGCGTGGAGTTCTCTACCGACAACGGCAAGACCTGGACCGTCCTCTCCAAGCCGCTGAACACTTCCGACTACCTGGGCAAAACGGTCCTGTTCCGATTCCCCGCCACCAAGAACGACTTTGCCAGCCGGACCATTACCGTGGTGATCTCCAATCATCCCGGCGCTCCCGTTCTGGTCTTTGACCCCAACGGTGAGACGCTGAACACCACCCCCGATATGGAGTATTCCACAGACGGCGGCAAGACCTGGAAACCCTGCACCAGCCCCATGGACGTGTCCGATCTGGCTGGAAAGGAAATCCTGATCCGCTACCCCGGCAAGGGTGACG
>NZ_CAJUBK010000121.1 GCF_910584465.1 uncultured Oscillibacter sp. | reverse complement strand
TGGCCCGCCTGGCGGACCTCCTGGGGCATTCCAGCATCGAGACGACCCGCATCTACCTGATCTCCACCGGGGCGGAGCACGCCCGGCAGATCGAACGCTTAGGGCTGATCTCGTAAAAAAGGAACAGCCCTCCCAGGGCTGTTCATCACAAAATCGATATTTCGTCAAAAACGCGGTCCAAAAGTGATGTACGGTAAAACGCGCGTCTACATAACACAGACGCATGTTATCACAAAAACCGTACTTTGACAAGTCCCGGACCCAATTTTTTTGTATGGGAAAGAGAGCCGGACAAGGAAGATCTGTACGGCTCTTTTTCCCATCCGCGTTTTTCCCCGCGTCTTTGACGCGGGGCTTTTTCATGCCCACGGGAGCCTCCCCATGGACATGTTCGCAGGAACGAAATATCGATTTTGTGACAAATGGTCAAAAGGGGGCGTGGAAAATGGCGATCGAGCTGTTCCCGCACAACGAAGCGGCATACCGCTCCGCGGCGGCGATGCTGGCCGAGACGGGGAGCGCCGCCGTGGTCCACCCCACCGGCACCGGGAAGTCCTTCATCGCCTTCAAGTTCTGCGAGGACCATCCGGAGCAGAGCGTTTGCTGGCTGTCGCCCTCGGAGCATATCTTCCGGACGCAGAAGGAGAACCTGCTGGCCAGCGGCGGGGACGTGCCGGGGAACATCCGGTTCTTCACCTATGCCAAGCTCATGATGATGCGGGACGAGGAGCTCGCAGAGATCCGGCCGGACTGCATCGTGCTGGACGAGTTCCACCGCTGCGGGGCGGAGCAGTGGGGGCAGGGCGTCGGGCGGCTGCGGGCGGCATACCCGAAGGCCGCCGTCCTGGGCCTGTCCGCCACGAACGTGCGGTATCTGGACAACCAGCGGGACATGGCGGGGGAGCTGTTCGACGGCAACATCGCCTCGGAGATGACCCTGGGGGAGAGCATCACCCGGGGCATCCTGGACCCGCCCCGCTACGTCCTGACGGCGTTCTCCCTGGAGAGCGATCTGAAAAAGTACGAGGCGCGGATAGGACGGACGAAGAGCGCCGTGACGCGGGACAAGGCGGAGAAGCTGCTGGAGGCGCTGCGGCGTGCCCTGGAGCAGGCGGAGGGCCTGGACGTGGTCTTCGAGAGGCACATGCGGGAGCGGGACGGGAGATACATCGTGTTCTGCGCCGGGGTCAAGCACATGGAGGAGATGATCGCCCGTGTCCCGGAGTGGTTCGGGGGGATCGACGCCGCGCCCCATGTATACCGGGCCTATTCGGACGACCCGGAGACCGGCCGCGCCTTCCAGGCGTTCAAGGAGGACGGGAGCGGGCATCTGAAGCTGCTGTTCTGCATCGACATGCTCAACGAGGGCATCCATGTGGAAAACGTGTCGGGGGTGATCCTGTTCCGGCCGACGGTCTCGCCGATCGTGTACAAGCAGCAGATCGGCCGGGCGCTGTCCGCCGGCGGATCCAAGGAGGCCGTGATCTTCGATGTCGTGAACAACATCGAGAACCTCTACAGCATCGGTACGGTAGAGGCGGAGATGCGGGCCGCGGCGGAGTGCTTCCGGTTCTACGGAGAAGAGGAGCGGATCGTCAACGAACGGTTCCGCGTCATCGACGAGGTGCGGGACTGCCGTCGGCTGTTCGACGAATTGGAGGACACGCTGACAGCGTCCTGGGACCTGATGTACCGGCTGGCGAAGCAGTTTTACGAGGAGCACGGGCACCTGCGGGTGCCCCGGCGGTATAAGACGGAGGAGGGCTACGCCCTGGGGAACTGGATCGGGACCCAGCGGAGCGTCCGGGCGGGGCGGCAGTACGGACGGCTCCCCCCGGAGCGGATCGCCAGGCTGGACGCGATCGGCATGGTCTGGGAGGACCCGTATACCGCGGCCTGGAACCGCTGCTACGCGGCGCTGGTCCGGTACCGGCAGGAGCACGGGGACCTGGACGTCCCGGCGGACTATGTGACGGCGGACGGGCTCCGCCTCGGGGGGTTCGTCAGCAGCCTGCGGCGGTCGCGGGCCCTGGGAGAGCGGAGCGTCTATCTGAGCGGAGAGCGGATCGGGCAGTTGGACGGGCTGGGGATGATCTGGGATAAGCTGGACCTCCTCTGGGAGCGGAACTACGCGGCGTGCCTGGAGTATTACCGGGAGCACGGGGACCTGGAGGTGCCTTCCGGCCATATCGCTCCCAACGGGCTGAAGATCGGCGCGTGGCTGCGGCGGATGCGGCAGATCCGGGAAGGCGGGAAAGGACGGCTGACCCAGGAGCAGATCCGGCGGCTGGACGCGATCGGCATGGTCTGGGAGGATGCCTATGCCCGCCGGTGGGGATACGGCTACCGGCAGGCGCGGAAGTGGTGGGAGGCGCACCATGACCTGGAGGTCCCGGCCGCCTATGTGGATGAGGACGGTTTCGCGCTGGGCAAATGGGTGCGGCGGCACCGGGAGGTGGACCTCAAGACGGGCCGGCGGGCGATCCGCCTGACAGCGGAACGGAAGGCGAAGCTGGACGGATTGGGGATGCGCTGGGAAAAAGAGGACCCATGGGAGACGCGGTACCGCCTGGCGGAAGCGTACTATCGGGAGCACGGGGACCTGGAGGTCCCGGCGGGCTGGGTGACAGAAGGCATCTGGCTGAACAAGTGGCTGAACGAGCAGAAGCAGATCTACCGGGGGAAGCGCCCTGGCAAGACTTTGACGGCGCAGCAGATCGCCCGCCTGGAGGAGATCGGCATGGTGTGGAACGGGAGAGCAGGGCGGACCGCCGGGAGCAGGGCGAGAGGATAGGAGGAGACGATGTATCGGCGACATATCAAGCGTCTTTTGGATATCGCG
>NZ_CAJUBK010000120.1 GCF_910584465.1 uncultured Oscillibacter sp. | reverse complement strand
GAAGGAAGTCGACAAGAACTGGGAGGCCCTCCTCAAACTCTGCGAGCTGTAAGCTTCTCGCTTACCTCTCTATACACTCTCCAAAGCACCGCCAGAGCCTTGGCCTGTCCAAGGCTCTGGCGGTGTCTTTGAAGGCCCCCGGGTCCGGGGAGCGCAGGCGGTCTGTCCGGAGATCCTTCGGACGGGCCGCTTTCGAACGGCCGGAGCGCGGGGGCGCCGTCCCGCGGCCCGTCCCGCAAGGGACCCGCCGGGGAAGATCTTTTTGAAAAAGACAGACCCTTGTAACATTTCGCGGACATTCATCTGTTATACTGCTCTTGACGCCGGTATGGCCAAAACGCCTGGGGCCCGGCCGGCGGACTTCCAAACGGGCAGGGCCCGCCGGTACACGGATGGGCCGTGTCCTGATGAGGACGCCAAAAGGAGGACGAGGGATGGAACGGATATTGATCGTCGAGGACGACGCTCTTTTGAATAAGACCCTGGCTTACGATCTGGCCTCAGACGGCTGGGAGGTCGCTTCGGCCCTGAACGCCAGGACCGCCGCCGGCCTGCTGGCCGGGGGGGAGTATGACCTGGTGCTGCTGGACATCGATCTGCCGGACGGCAGCGGCTACGACCTGTGCAGGCTGATCAAGCCGGAGCACCCCGATACAGTGGTGATCTTCCTCACCGCCAAAGACCAGGAGAGCGACCAGCTCCGGGGCTATGAGGCGGGAGCGGTGGATTACATCACCAAGCCCTTCTCCATCGAGGCCCTGCACCGGAAGATCCGGGCCATGTTCGCCATGCTGGGGCACCGGGGGCCGGCGAGGGACCTCTACGACGACGGCAGGCTGTTCCTGGACTTCTCGGAGCAGGCCGCCTCGCTGAACGGGGAGCCGATCGCCCTTTCCCCCATGGAGTACAGGATGCTGCACCTGTTCTGCAAGAACCCGCGGCAGGTCCTGACCCGGCAGCGGCTTTTGGAGCGGCTGTGGGACGCGGACGAGAGGTTCGTGGACGAGCATACCCTGACCACCTCCATCAGCCGCATCCGGGGCAAGATCGAGGCGGACGGCGATACCTACATCAAGACCATCTACGGGATCGGGTATCAGTGGACGGGAGGTGAGCGGAGATGAAGCTGGAGCGCATCCCCGTCAAGATGGTCTTCCTGCTGGCGGAGGCCGGCGCGGCCGTCTCCATGCTGACGATCTCTGCCGTGCTCTCCGCCGCGGCCGGCGAGGGGCGGGTGCTGCTGGCCGGCGTGCTGCTGACGGCCTGCGCCCTGGCCTGGCAGTCCCTCCTGACGCTGTTTTTCGCCAAGCGGCTGTCCTGCTTCACCAGCGGTCTGTGCCGGACCATAGACGGCATGATCGGCGGCGAGGGGCCGGCCCGGGCCGACGACAGCGAGACCATCTTCGCCCGCATCAGCTCCCGCCTCGCCCGGCTGTACGGCATCCTGCAGGAGGACCGGCGGCAGGCGTCCGAGGAGCGGCGGGAGCTGCAGGCGCTGGTGTCGGACATCTCCCATCAGGTGCGGACGCCGGTGGCCAATCTGAGGATGGTGACAGACACGCTGCTGACGAAGCCGGTCACGGAGCAGGAGCGGCGGGACTTTTTGCAGGGCATCCGCAGCCAGACCGACAAGCTGGAATTCCTGGTATGGTCCATGGTGAAGACCTCCCGCCTGGAGACCGGGGCCATCACCCTGGAAAAGAAGGACGGCCCGCTGATCGACACGCTGGCCCTGGCCTGCAGCGGCATCGTCTATGGGGCGGAGAAAAAGGGCGTCTCCGTGACGGTGCGGTGCCCGGAGGATCTGCGCGTGCCCCATGACGGCAAATGGACGGCGGAGGCCCTGTTCAACCTGCTGGACAACGCGGTGAAATACACCCCCGCGGGCGGGAGGATCGACGTGTCGGTGGAGCTGTGGGAGATGTATGTCAAGCTGGACGTGGCCGACACCGGCAAGGGCATCCCGGAGAGCGAGCAGGCCGCCGTCTTCCGGCGCTTCTATCGGGAGGAGGCCGTGCACGACGAGCCGGGGGTGGGCATCGGGCTGTACCTCGCCCGGGAGATCGTCACCCGGCAGGGCGGCTATATCAAAGTGACCTCGCGGGCCGGGGAGGGCTCCACCTTTTCCGTGTTCCTGCCCCGGAGATGAACCGTTCACAGAAAATTCACAAATGAGCGCGCGATCCGGACATTCCTGTGACATTTGGGCGTTACCATAGTCCTGCAACAGGCGGACAGCCGTGAAAGGAGCAGTTGAAGATGAACGTGTTACAGACCATCGGCCTGCGCAAGTACTATGGCGCCGAGCCCAACGTCACCCGCGCCCTGGACGGCGTGGACCTCACGGTGGGGCAGGGGGAGTTCGTGGCGGTGGTGGGGACCTCCGGCAGCGGGAAGTCCACCCTGCTGAACATGATGGGCGGGCTGGATACCCCCACCTCCGGCAGCGTCCTCGTCCGGGGGGAGGAGCTGGCGAAGAAGGACGACGAGGAGCTGACGATCTTCCGCCGCCGCAACATCGGCTTCGTCTTCCAGAACTACAACCTGGTCCCCATCCTGAACGTCTATGAGAACATCGTCCTGCCGGTGGAGCTGGACGGGGACACGGCGGACCAGAGGTTCCTGGACGAGATCGTGGACATGCTGGCCCTGGAGGACAAGCTGCAGAACATGCCTTGCAGCCTCTCCGGCGGACAGCAGCAGCGGGTCGCCATCGCCCGGGCCCTGATCACCAAGCCGGCCATCGTCCTGGCCGACGAGCCCACCGGCAACCTGGACAGCAGGACCAGCGCCGATGTGCTGGGCCTGCTGAAGCGCACCAGCCGGTCGTTCCACCAGACCATCGTCATGATCACCCACAACAACGAGATCGCCCAGCTGGCCGACCGCATCGTGCGGATCGAGGACGGCA
>NZ_CAJUBK010000119.1 GCF_910584465.1 uncultured Oscillibacter sp. | reverse complement strand
GCCCAGCGGCACATCCGGGGCGGCATCGCCACCCGTAAAAAATACCGCGGCGACTGACGCCGCGCGAGGAGGGACCCTTTATGGCAAATCGTCAACACGGAGGACGGGGCCCGTCCGTCAGCGGGAGCCCGGCCGTCAGACGGGCCGGGCGCACCGTCCCCGTCAGCCGGAGCTCCGCGGCCGGCCGGGGCCCGGTGAACAGACGGGCCCCGGCCGCCGGACAGCAGATCTGGACGCCGTTCCCGCCGGGGGCGCCCGTCTATAAAGAGCCGGAGGTCCGCCGCTGGCCCCACCCGCTGGAGGACGGGAGCCTCCCTCCCGCCTCCGCGCCGGAGCCCGCGCTGCATTACATCCGCTGCGCCTTGTCCTATCAGAACCAGCTCCTGGCAGACATCAAGGTCCTGCTGGAGCAGATGGCCCCGGCGGCAGCTCCGGAGGCGGGGCCGGAGGAGCCCGGCGAAGATCCGCCCAAGTTGTAAACTTTTTGAAAATATTTTGATCCCCTTGTAAAAAATAACAAAAATCCCAGGATTTCCACCGAAAAAATAGCGGCTGAGCCGCTATTTTTTCTCTTGTCTTTTTCCTGGCACGGTCTTATAATGGAGCAGGCGTCCTGTCGGCCCCGTTTTCGGACGGGCCTGTCGCCGACGGACCCAGGACCTGTCCTTGCGGCCGCTGAACGCCGTCCGGCCGGTCTCCCCCCGCCATACCGCGTCGATCCCCCTGCCATGCTCCGGCATGGCTTTGGATGACGCCCTTCCCCGGCGAGGGGGAGCTTCGCCCATCCGGCATCCCCCGGCATGGATGCCGGTCCTCACTCTTTACAGATACGCGCCGCCCAGGCGGCGCACGGGAGGTTCCCATGGCTTCGAGACTCCGCCGCAAAAAGCGCAGCCCCTGGACGCTGACGCTGGTGCTGCTGCTCATCCTCATCGGCCTGTGCTGCGCCGTCGTCCGGGTCTATTTCCGGGCCCCGGATCAAAAGGGCGAAGACGATCCCGTCATGATCCAGAAGGTCAGCGGCCCCGCCGCGTCGGACGGCCTCTCCGACGAGGAAGCGGAGGCCCTCCGCTCCCACTACGAGCGCAAGCCGAAATTCTGGACCATCCTGGTCTCCGGCGTGGACGACGGCAACGGCGGCAGCGACACCAACATCCTGGTGGCCCTGGACGCGGAGTCCCATTACATCTATGGCGTCAGCATCCCCCGGGACACCAAGGCCAACATCGGAGGCAAAAACCACAAGATCAACTTCGCCTACAATTCCGGAGGCATGGAGCTGATGGCGGACACCATCTCGGATCAGCTGGGCATCCCGGTGGACTACACGGTGCTGGTGGACCTGAGGGCCTTCGAGGCCCTGGTGGACGCCATCGGGGGCGTGGACTTCTACATCCCGGTGGACATGGACTATGACGACCCCTATCAGGACCTCTACATCCACTTCTCCAAGGGGATGCGGCACCTGAACGGGATCGACGCCCTCAAGGTGGTCCGCTTCCGGGAGGGCTACGCCTCCCAGGACATCGGCCGGATGCAGACCCAGCAGGACTTTTTGAAGGCCGTGGCCAAGAAGCTGATGACCCCCGCCTCCATCCTCAAGCTGGACGACTTCTGCAAGATCTTCCTCCAATACGTGGACACGGAGCTGACCGTGGGCAACCTGGTCTGGATGGGCACCGAAGCGGCCAATATGGGGATGGAGAACATCGAGTTCTCCACCCTGCCGGGCGCCTGGAAGTCCCCCTATATCTACCTCGACCAGGAGGCGGTGCTGGCCCTCGTGAACGAGCGCCTGAACCCCTACGTGGAGGACCGCACGGCGGAGGACCTGAACATCCCCGCCTGACCATACCGAAAGGAACGCTATGAAAAAAAAGATCCCCGCCCTGCTGCTGGCGCTGTCGCTGCTGCTGGCCTTCCCCCGGGCGCAGGCCGCCCAGGAGGCCGGCTTCCCCAGGCAGCGCACCTACGCCGGGGAGTTCTCCGACCTGGACCCAGGCTCCCCCTTCTATGACAACGTGGCCGCCCTCTATGAGTTCGGCCTCGCCAACGGGAAGGCCGACGGGACCTTCGGCCTCCAGGACCCCCTGACCGTGGGGCAGGTGGTCATCTTCGCCGGGCGCATCCGCAGCCTTTACCGGACCGCGGAGCCGGAGGCCGGCCCCAGCGCCCACGGCGCCGGCGGCGGTCCCGCCGCCCTGCCCTATCTCCGCTATCTCCAGGCCGAGGGCGTGCTGGACACGGATCTGGACGGCCGGCTGTCCCTCCCCGCCTCCAGGGCCCAGGTGGCCCATGTGCTGAACAACGTCCTGCCGGAGGAGGCCCTGCCCGCCGTCCACGACGAGCTCGTCACCCAAGGCTACGCCTCCCGCCGCTTCATCCCGGACGTCACCGAGTATACCCCCTATCAAGAAGACATCCTGGACCTCTACCGCAAGGGCGTCTGCGCCGGCAGCGACGCCTCAGGCTCCTTCCACCCCGACGCGCCCATCACCCGCGGGGCCGCCGCCGCCATGCTCACCCGCATGGTGGACCCCGCCCTGCGGGTGGACCTGCAGTGGGACCTCTCCGCGCTCTACAGCGCCGCCGGGACCACCCTGGCGGACCTGGTGGAGCCGGGGACCTACACCCTCTCCCCCTCCGGTCCGGAGGAGCTGGAGAGCTCCATCCGCCACATGCTCTCCAGGGGCCGCAGCGGCCTGATCTTCTATTACCCCAGCGTCTCCGAGGCGGAGGCCCGGCAGATCATGGACCAGTCCCTGGCCGTGGTGAAGGCCCACTGCGAGCAGGGCTATAACGAAGTCCAGTGCACCCGGGGGGCGGGCCTTTTGACCCTGAGCTTCGGCGCCGCGGGAGCCGGCGGCGAGCTGGAGCAGTACCGCACCGCCGCCATGGAGGCCGCCATCGCCGTCCATGACCGGCTGTGGGCGGAGGGGGCCCTCCGCCCGGACATGACGGAGATGGAGAAGGCCCGGGTCTACTACGACTGGGTCTGCGGCAACTGCGTTTACGACTACCAGGCCGGGTCCAGCTCCCTCAGCCACATCCCCTATAACCTCTTCGTCAACCATACCGCCGTCTGCGACGGCTACACCGGGGCCTACAACCTGCTTTTGAAGCTGGAGGGCATCGCCTGCTCCACCATCATCCAGGGGGACCACATCTGGACCGTCGCCACCCTGGACGGCGCCGAATACCACATCGACACCACCTGGGGCGACAGCGGCAGCGAGATCGACTACGACTATTTCGCCATGACGCCTCAGCGGTCCCAGGAGCTCCACGCCCGGCGCTGAAGCCGGGCCCATGACGAGACCGCGGCGCGGGACCGGATCGGTCCCG
>NZ_CAJUBK010000118.1 GCF_910584465.1 uncultured Oscillibacter sp. | reverse complement strand
CAGAACATTGAAAAGGTGGAGAACATCGGCCATGAGCTGCGGAGCGTGGGCGGTCATTTGAAGAACGCCGGACGCGCCATGATTGGCAAGGAGACGCAGACGGTGGACGGCGGGCAGGAGGGCCGCTTTCAGTCTGTGGTCCTCGCCCCTATGCGGGCCACTAAAAAGCTGCTGTCCAGTATGAACAACGCCACCCTCGCCGCTATCGGTGGTGTGGAGAATCTGGAGTTGTCGGCGGAGGCCGCACGGGAGGCGCGGGCGGAACGTCAGGCAGAACAGAAGCCCTCTATCCGTCAGGCATTAGCGGAGAAAAAGGCCGAAGCTGCCGCCCGTCCCGCTCCTGTGCCGGAGAAAGATCATAAGCACCCGGAGGCGGCGTTATGAGCGGAAAGCGGTTCCAGGCCAGGGCGAAAACGGTTCAGAGGCTGGGCCGGGACGGTCTGGTGGAGCGTAACATGGCTACCGGCGAGGAAAAGCGCGTCAGTCAGCGGACGGCGGATGTATCTTTCGGCCCTGATCGGGCTGTGGAGCAGGCGGCGGGCCACCGTGCGGCCCAGCGCAGCGGCAGCGACCCCGCCGCCCCTGCCAAGAAACGGCGCAAACAACCCCGCCCTATCCAGCAGACGGCGGAAGAAGCGGTTTATGCTGCCCAGGAGCCGGTCAGCGTATCGGATACTCCTGTGCCGGACGCTCCCTCTATGCGGATGGCGGCGGACGCACCCATGATGGCCGCTCCCACCATCAGCGAGGACCCTCCGCCCCCGCCCCCAGCTTCCCGGAGGCGGCGCAGACGGAACAATCGTAAAAAGTCCAAGCAGCGGCAGGCGGCAAAGCATACCCCGAACGCCGCCCGTTCGCTGGACGGTCAGCCCGCCCCCATGCGGAGTGCTGGTGACGCCCCCATGCAGAACCGGCCACCCGGCAAGGGGCCGAAGCGTCCGCCCCGCCCGGTGGAGGGCGGCGGACGGCTGAAATTCAAGGCGACAGAGGGCGAACAGCCCCCCACTGACGGCAAGGCCCCCGCTGATGCCAGGGCAAAGATGAAGAAGCGGCAGACACGGCGGTTTGCCCCGGATGCCGCCCAGCCTGCGGCTGAACAGCGCACCTCCCGCCTCCTGGACGATGGCGGCGGACGGCTGCGGTTTGAAGGGACGGCGGAGGATGCTGCCCCTGATCCTGATTCCGAACAGTCCGCAGAGGCAAGGCGGGCGGCAAAAAAGCGGCAGGTTATGGAGTACGCCGCCAATGCCGCCCGGTCAGAGGACGTTCAGCAGACGGAAACGCCCGTTTCTACTGACGGTGAGGCGGACACCCGCCAGCGGGACAGCCCCCAGCCGGAACCCAAGGCCCCGGAGTTGTCCTCCGTGCCGGATGATCGCGGAGCCTATAAGAAGCGGCAGGCGGCAAAGTTCGCCGCCCACTCCGCCGCGCCCATTGCTTCAGAGCGGAGGCGGCTGCAATTTGAGGACCCGCCGCCCGCCGCTGACAGTCTCCCGGCCCCCGCGCCGAAGGAGGATGCCACGCCGCCCAGCCGGAGCTATCAGAAGGCCGTGCGCCGGGTGGAACGGGCGGAGGGGCAGGTGGAACAGGCGCGGGCTGATCTTCCCACCAAGAGCCGCCTGTCCTTTCAGCCGGAGCCGGACAGCGAGACGGGCAGACCCCGCCGCCGTCTGCATTTTGAGCAGGAGGTTTTGCCGGAGTACAGACCGCCCTCTTTGCCCGCCCGTGTCACTGGTATGGCGAAAACGGCGGCGGTGATGAAGCTCCACGGCAAAATCCATGAATCTGAGCGACAAAATGTAGCAGTAGAGGCCACCCACAAAAGCGAATTGTTTGCGGAGCAGGGCGTGGGGCGGGCGCTGCGCTGGCAAAGGAACCGCCGCCGCTCCAAGCCCTACCGCGCCCTGCGCCAAGCAGAACAGTGGGCGGCGAAGGAGAATCTCAATCTGGCATGGCAGACCGCCCTCCGGGATAACCCGGAGCTGCGGCGGAAAAATGCCCTCGCCAAGTGGATGCAGAAGCAGAAGATCAAGCGGAAGTATGCCCAGGCCGCGCATGAGGCGAAGCAGACGGCGCAGTTTACTCAAAATGTGGCCCAGGCCACCGGGCAGATCGTCCGGGCTATCCAGCAGTACGCGGCGGCGCACAAGTCCCTGTTGGCTGTGGTGGCTCTGCTGGCTATGGTGGTGGTGTTCTTTGCCGCTGGCATGACCTCTTGTACCGCTATGCTCTCCGGTTTCCAGTCCTCCTACATCTCCGCCTCCTATATGGCGAATGAGCAGGACATTTGCAATTCCGACCTCTACTACACGGAAATGGAGACGGATTTGCAGATGGACATTGACAAGACCGAGGAAAATTACCCCGGCTATGACGAATACCGCTACAACATCGGGGAGATCAGCCATAACCCCTACGAACTGATGGGCTATCTCTCCACCATGTTCAACGCCTTTACCTTTAAGCAGGTCCAGGCGGAGATTGCGCGGCTGTTCGGGGAGCAGTACCAGCTTACGCGGGAGGTTATCATTGAAACCCGCTATGACAGTGACGGCGATCCCTACGATTGGTACGTCCTTCAAACCACGCTGACGGTCACGCCGCTGTCCACGATCATTTCCAACACGCTCTCCCCCGGTGAGCAGACCGACCGCTACAACGTGTACCAGCAGACCCTCGGCAACCGGCAGGCGTATGGAAACCCCTTTGACTTCCCGTGGCTGGGGTACGTCTCCAGCAGCTACGGCTACCGGGTACACCCCATCAGCGGGGAGAAGAACCTGCACCGGGGCGTGGACATTGCCGTGGCGCAGGGTACACCCGTTGCGGCTATACACGACGGACGGGTGGTGTCCGCTGGTGACGCTGGCAGCTACGGCCTGTGCGTGGTGATAGAGGACGAAAAGGGCTATCAATCCCGGTACGCCCACTGCTCCAGTCTTTCCGTCACCGTGGGCCAGGAGGTCAAGCGAGGGGATGTGATCGCCGCCGTGGGCAGCACCGGCAACAGCACCGGGCCGCACCTGCATCTGGAGATCATGTTGGACGGCGAATATCTGAATCCCTACTATTTCGTGGACACCGGCTACGATGGCGCAACCAGCGGAGCAATCCCCGGCACACCGGGCGGCGTGGAGATTCCCGCCTACCCTGGGGAGCCGGTAACGGACGAAACCTACGCCGCCATGCTGGAAGAAGCGCAGAAATACCTCGGTTTCCCCTATGTTTGGGGCGGCAGCAGTCCCAGCACTTCCTTTGACTGTTCCGGCTTTGTAAGCTGGGTCATCAATCATTCCGGCTGGAACGTGGGACGGCTGGGGGCGCAGGGCCTCTATAACATCTGCACTCCCGTATCCATGGCGAACGCCCAGCCCGGTGATCTCATTTTCTTCTGGCACACCTACGA
>NZ_CAJUBK010000117.1 GCF_910584465.1 uncultured Oscillibacter sp. | reverse complement strand
AGATCGCCGACTACGGCATCTGCGGCGACCTCTTCAAGGTCACTCCCCTCCTCACTGAGGCCATCCGCGCCGCCAAGGCTGCCAAGTGACCGGGAGATCTGCACCGAATAGCCGAAAGGAGGACGATACGATGGACTTTACCTTGAGCAATGAACATCAGATGCTCCGCAAGATGTACCGGGAGTTTGCCGAGAACGAAGTGAAGCCTTTGGCGCAGGAGATCGACGAGGAAGAGCGCTTCCCCAGAGAGACCGTGGAGAAGATGGCGAAGCTGGGGATGCTGGGCATCCCGTTCCCCAAGAGATACGGCGGCGCGGGCGGGGACAACTTGGCCTATGCCCTCTGCGTGGAGGAGCTGGCGAAGCACTGCGGCACCACGTCGGTCATCGTCTGCGCCCACACCTCCCTGTGCTGCTATCCCATTTATGCCTTCGGCACGGAGGAACAGAAGATGAAGTACCTGCCGGACCTCCTGAGCGGGCGGAAGCTGGGGGCCTTCGGCCTGACGGAGCCCAATGCCGGCTCGGACGCCTCGGGGCAGCAGACCGTGGCGGAGCTGGACGAGTCCGGGGAGAACTACATCCTGAACGGGAGCAAGTGCTTCATCACCAACGCGACGGAAGCGTCCACCTTCGTGGTCTTCGCCATGACCGACAAGCACGCGGGCAACCATGGGATATCCGCCTTCATCGTGGAGGAGTCTTTCCCGGGCTTCTCCATCGGCAAGCACGAGAAGAAGATGGGGATCCGGGGCAGCGCCACCAGCGACCTGATCTTCGAGGACTGCGTCGTCCCCAGGGAGAACCTCCTGGGGAAGGAGGGGAAGGGCTTCCGGGTCGCCATGGGCACCCTGGACGGCGGGCGCGTGGGCGTCGCGGCCCAGGCCCTGGGGATCGGGGAAGGCGCCATCGACGAGGCCGTGAAGTACACCCAGGAACGGGTCCAATTCGGCCGGCGCTTGAGCCAGTTCCAAAACACGCAGTTCCAGCTGGCGGACATGCGGACGCGGGCCGACGCCGCCCAGCTCCTGGTATACCGGGCGGCCGCCGCCAAGGACGCCGGGGACCCCAAGTGCGGCTATTACTCGTCGATGGCGAAGCTGTTCGCGGCGGAGATGTCCAGCGATGCCACCCGGCGGGCGGTGCAGCTCTTCGGCGGCTACGGCTATACCCGGGAGTATCCCGTGGAGCGCATGATGCGCGACGCCAAAATCACGGAGATCTATGAGGGGACCTCGGAGGTCCAGCGCATGGTCATTTCCCGCGCCATGGGCGTGAAGTGATCCGGGGGCCCGCGCCGCCCAGGCTCCGCCGCGGGGGCGGATGGGCCGGCGCGCCCGGACGGAGGCGTCACGGCCCCACAGACAGCCGCTGCGCGGTCGGGGAGGCGGATCCATGGGGATCCTCCCTCTGACCGGGGCATCGCAGGAAGAAGGCCGGGGACGCTTTGCGTCCCCGGCCCAGAGTGTCGAAAAAGTAGAGGAGACTTCATCGACGGGAAGGAAGAGAGTTACGAGAGGGACCCAGGAAGGGTCCCTTTCGTTTTCGATAAAAAAGTTTTCAGAACTTTTTTGAAAGTTCTGAAAACTTGCTCAGCCTGTCGAAAAGACGTTTTCGACAGGCTGGGCCGGGGACGCTTTGCGTCCCCGGCCTTTGGCCGCTGCTCCGCGGGTGGGCGGTCATGCCCGCCGCTTTTGATCTTGTATCGACTTGCAGATTCCAAGCGGGGGTGCTATACTGAGGGCGAGAGGTGATGCACCGTGTATAAGGCAAAGCTGGAAAAAGACATCCGCTGCCCTCTTGAATATGGTCTGGAGATCTTCGGAGGCAAATGGAAGTCCCGGATCATCTGCGTCCTGGCGGACAAGGAGATCCTGCGCTACAGCGAGCTGCGCAGGGAGATGGGGAACATCACGGACGCCGTGCTCGCAGGGGCATTGAAGGAGCTGATCGCCGCGCAGATGGTGGCGCGAAGATCCTATGACGAGATCCCGCCGCGGGTGGAGTATTCCCTGACGGACAAAGGCCGGTCGGTCGTACCGATCCTGCAGAGCATCTGCCGCTGGGCGGGCCATTATCACAAGAGCGGCGGAAGCACGATGGTCCACTGCCAAAGATGCGACCATGCCGGCGGATGAAAAGCCGCTCATAAGTTCCATAGTATCTTGACTTCTCGCGCCGAAGGGTGTATCCTGTTTCCGACATATGCCGGTATCTTATGAGGGGGTGGCTGTATGGCCAGACCGACCCGCTGCCGCAGGGTCTGCGCGGAGCCCGTGTGTTCCGGCTTCCTCCCGCGGGGGGAGGGCGGAGGGGACACGGTGGTCCTGACCGTAGACGAATATGAGGCGATCCGGCTGGTCGACTATGAGGGGAGGACCCACGAGCAGTGCGCGGCGCAGATGGAGGTCTCCCGGACGACGGTGACGGAGATCTATGAAAGCGCGCGGTACAAGATCTCCGACAGCCTCGTCAACGGGAAAGCCCTGGCGATCGCGGGGGGCCATTACCGCGTCTGCCGGGGCGGCGCGGAGGGCGGCTGCGGCCGGGACTGCCGGTGGGCCCTGCAAACCAAGCGGTGCGGAAAAGGAGGAAACACGATGAAGATCGCAGTACCTTATGAAAACGGCCAGGTGTTCCAGCACTTTGGGCACACCAGCCAGATGAAGATCTATGACGCGGAGGACGGCCAGGTGGTCCGGGAGCAGGTGGCCGATACCGCCGGCAGCGGCCACGGCGCGCTGGCGGGGTTTTTGTCCGGCCTGCAGGTGGACGTGCTGATCTGCGGCGGCATCGGCGCCGGCGCGCAGGAGGCGCTGGCCCAAGCCGGGATCGAACTTTACGGCGGCGTCACCGGTGCGGCCGACGAGGCGGTCAGGGCCTTCCTCGCCGGCAGGTTGGACTATCAGGCCGATGTGCAGTGCAGCCACCATGACCATGGGCATCACGGCGGAGGGCATTGCGGCGAGGACCCGCACGGCTGTCCCGGGAACGGAGGCAGATGCGGCGGCTGAGCGCCCTCCCCCCGGCCGCTGAGACGGCGTGAGCGGGGATCGTCCTGCCGCGGCAAGATCTTTTCAAAATACCGGGAGCGGCTCGCGAGGGCAGCAAAGGACTCCCGACAGGCCGAACAGCAAGGGCGCCGTACCGGAGGCGCCCTTGCTGTTCGTTTGGCCAAGGCATGATGAGGATGGGGGCCCTTGCACCTTTTCGGCGGGGGATCCGGCAGAGCGGCCCGCGGAGGGGAACGAGGCTGGCCTTGGGGAGATGACCGCGGGGAAAATACGGCTGCCCTTCAAAAGCGCGGAGGAGTCCGCAGATGTATAATAGGGCGTTATGCCTCGAAATGCGCGGCCCGGCCCTGCCGGACAAGCGCTGGTCTCCTGGCATCCTCTGCCGCTGCGCGGCAGATACGCAGGGGCTCTGCCCCTGCACCCCGCAAGCCTTTGGAAAGGCTTGA
>NZ_CAJUBK010000116.1 GCF_910584465.1 uncultured Oscillibacter sp. | reverse complement strand
ACGGCATCCTGCGCCTGATCAACTTCGCCCACGGCGACGTGTTCATGGTGGCGGGCCTGATGATGGTCTACCTCAGCGCCAGCCTGCCCCTGGCGGCGTCCGTCCCCCTGATGCTGGTCCTGACGGTGCTGCTGGGCTTCGCCATCGAGCGGGCGGCCTACAAGCCCCTGCGGGAAGCGCCCCGGATGAGCGTCATGATCTCCGCCATCGGCGTGAGCTATCTGCTCCAGAACCTGGCGACCTACATCACCGGCGGCCTGCCCCAGATGTACCCGGAGATCCCCGGCATCTCCAAGACGGTGACCATCGCCGGCGTGCCCACCAAGGTGGTCACCCTGGTGACGCCCGTTTTGGTGCTGGTGCTGGTCATCGCCCTGACCCAGCTCATCCATCACACCAAGGTCGGCATGGCGATGCGGGCCGTGGCCAGGGATTTCGAGACCGCCCAGCTCATGGGCATCAAGATCGACGCCGTCATCTCCGTCACCTTCGTGATCGGCTCGTTCCTGGCGGCGGTGGGCTCCGTGCTGTACTTCACGAATTACCAGTCCATCGTCCCCCTGTCCGGCTCCCTGCCGGGGCTGCGGGCCTTCGTGGCGGCGGTGTTCGGCGGCATCGGGTCCATCCCCGGGGCCGTGGTGGGCGCGTTCATCATCGGGCTGTCCGAGAGTGTCATCAAGGGCTCCAACTGGAGCATCTTCTCCGACGCCTTCACCTTCGCCCTGCTGATCGTCATCCTGGTGGTGAAGCCGACGGGCCTCTTCGGTGAGAAGGTCACCGACAAAGTGTGAGGGGGGCGGACGAGATGAAGAGAACGGTAAAGAAGGGCACCCGGACCATGCTGCTGTGCGCGGCGGTCCTGCTGGTCCTCGTGGTGGTCCTGGAGAACGTGCTGGACCCCAACAAGAACATCATGGTCTTCACCGCCCTGAAAAAGGGCGCGGTCTACGCCCTGGTGGCAGTGTCCATGAACCTGCTCAACGGCTTCACGGGGCTTTTCTCCCTGGGACAGGCGGGCTTCATGCTGCTGGGCGCGTATACCTACGCGATCTTGACCATCCCCGCGGCCCAGAAGGAGGCCGTGTACTATATCTACAACGGCTCCGCCATCGGCTTCTCCCTGCCGGAGCTGCTGGGCGGCGGGCCTGTGGGGCTGGTGCTGGGCGTGTCCCTGGCGCTGGTGCTGGGCGGCTGTGTGGCGGCGGCGGTGGCGTGGCTCATCGGACTGCCGGTCCTGCGGCTCAAGAGCGACTATCTGGCGATCGCCACGCTGGGCTTCGGCGAGATCATCCGGGCCATCTTCCAGTGGGATAAGCTGGGCCCCATCACCAACGGCGCCAACGCCCTGAAGAACTTCCCCACCTTCACCAGCTTCAACATCCAAAATGCCGGCGGGGAGACGGTGCTCCGGCTGTCCACCTTCGTGGCCTTCCTGCTGGCGGGGATCTGCGTCGCGGTCATCGTGCTGCTCATCGACTCCACCTATGGCCGGGCCTTCAAGGCCATCCGGGACGACGAGGTCGCCGCCGAGGCCATGGGCATCGACCTGGCCAAGCACAAGCGGCTGGCCTTCTGCATCAGCTCCTTCTTCGCGGGCTTCGGCGGCGGCATGTTCGCCATGTTCGCCAACCAGGCCCAGGCCAAGACCTTCACCACCGCCATGACCTATGAGATCTTGCTGATCGTGGTCATCGGCGGCATCGGCTCCGTGTCGGGCAGCTGCATCGCGGCGTTCCTATACGTGGCGGCCAGCGAGTGGTGGCTCCGCTTCCTGGACGCGGAGACCTATATCGGCGCGTTCAAGGTGCCCCTGCTGCGCAACGGCTTCCGCATGGTGGTCTTCTCCGTGGTCATCATGATCGTGGTGCTGTTCTTCCGCCGGGGGCTCATGGGGGACAAGGAGCTGCCGGACCTCTTCAAACGGCGCAGGAAGGAGGGCGCGGCGAAATGAGCGCGAACGTATTGAACGTAGAGAACGTCACCATGCAGTTCGGCGGCGTGGTGGCGGTGGATAACCTGGACCTGACGGTGGACGAGGGGGAGATCGTCGCCCTCATCGGCCCCAACGGCGCGGGCAAGACCACGGCCTTCAACGTGATCACCGGCGTGTACCAGCCCACCAACGGGGCGGTCTGGTTCCAGGGGGAGAAGATCGTGGAGAACCACCCCCAGGGGAAGATGAAGGCCCAGTATAAGGGCCAGCACGCCGGGGAGTATACCCAGGTCCTGGCCCCCACGCCGGATAAGGTCACCCGCTTGGGCATGGCCCGGACCTTCCAGAACATCCGGCTCTGGAAGTCCCAGACGGTGTTCGACAACGTGCTGATCGCCAAGCACTGCCGGGCCACCAGCAACGTCTTCTCCGCCGCGTTCCGCCTCAACCGCAGGGAAGAGGCGGCCCAGCGGGAGAACGTGGAGGAGCTGCTGGAGACCGTGGGGCTGGCGGACGTGAGGGATGAGCTGGCGACGTCCCTGCCCTATGGCAAGCAGAGGCGGCTGGAGATCGCCCGGGCCCTGGCGGCGGAGCCCAAGCTGCTGCTCCTGGATGAGCCGGCGGCGGGCATGAACCCCCAGGAGACCGAGGAGCTGACCGCCTTCATCAGTGAGATCCGGGACCGGTTCCATCTGACGGTGTTCCTCATCGAGCACCACATGAACCTGGTCATGAACATCTCCGACCGGATCTACGTCCTGGACTTCGGCAAGCTGATCGCCCAGGGCAGCCCGGCGGAGATCCAGAACGACGAGCGGGTCATCGAAGCCTATCTGGGGGTGAGTGAGGATGCTTAAGATCGAAGACCTCCGTGTCAGCTACGGCGGCATCCAGGCCCTCCGGGGCATCTCCCTGGAGGTGCCGGACGGCAAGATCGTCACGCTGATCGGCGCCAACGGCGCGGGCAAATCCACGACGCTGCGGACCATCACGGGCCTGGTCAAGGCGTCCTCCGGCTCCATCCAGTGGAACGGGGAGGAGCTGCTGGGCAAGTCCATCGATAAGATCATCGGCTCCGGCATCGCCATGAGCCCGGAGGGGCGGCGGGTCTTCGCCGACATGTCGGTGCTGGAGAACCTGCGCATCGGCGCGTACCTCCGGAACGACAAGGACGGCATCGAGCAGGACGTCCGGTGGGTCTACAGCCTGTTCCCCCGGCTGGAGGAGCGGAGCTGGCAGCTGGCAGGCACCCTCTCCGGCGGCGAGCAGCAGATGCTGGCCGTGGGCCGGGCGCTGATGTCCAGGCCCAAGCTGATGATGCTGGATGAGCCCTCCCTGGGCCTGGCGCCCCTGGTGGTGCGGGACATCTTCTCCATCATCCGGGAGATCAACAAGCAGGGGGTGACCGTCCTGCTGATCGAGCAGAACGCCAACATGGCCCTGAAGATCGCGGACCTGGCCTACGTGCTGGAGACGGGCAGCATCACCATGTCCGGCACCGGCGCGGAGCTGCTGGCCAACGAGAAGGTCCGGGAGGCGTA
>NZ_CAJUBK010000115.1 GCF_910584465.1 uncultured Oscillibacter sp. | reverse complement strand
GAACTCGCATCCCCAGCTTGGAAGGCTGGTGCCCTGACCATTGTGCTACACCTGCATAGCCCTCCCTGGAAATCGTCAGCTTCGATATCATACCATGGAACCCATCCGCTGTCAAGCGGTCTGAGAAGGTTTTTCGGCGATCTTTCGGAATTTTTCTCAGCCCAGCCCCAGGAACGCCTCCATCAGCCGCCTCCCCGGCCGCCGGTCCGCCAGCCGCTCCGGATGCCACTGCACCGCCCACACCGGCAGACGCTCGTGGTACAGGGCTTCCACCACGCCGTCCCCGGACCACTGCGCCGCCCGGAGGCCGCTGCCCAGCCGGTCCGCCGCCTGGTGGTGGGCGCTGTTGACCGGCGCCCGCTCCCCGCAGAGGGGCAGCAGCGGCGAACGGGCGGTCCTCACGCGGTGGATCCGGTCCGTCCCGTCCTCCAGGACGCCGTGGCCGGGGACGTCCTGGACCAGGGTCCCGCCGAAGAAGACGTTGACCGTCTGGAGCCCCCGGCAGACCCCCAGCACCGGCTTCCCCGCCGCGGTGAACTCCGCCAGCAGGCGCAGCTCCGCCTCGTCCCGCTCCGGCTCCAGCCCCCGGCAGGCGAGGCCCTCCTGCCCATAGCGCCAGGGCTCCAGGTCCCCGCCGCCGGGGAGCAGCAGCGCGTCCCACGCCGCCGCCCGGCCCCCGCTCTCCGCGCCGAAGACCGCCCGGCCTCCGGCGGACTCCACCCAGCGCCGGTAGTTGGCGAACCGCCCCGGCTCGCCCCAGATGTACACCGTCTTCCCCATACTGCCGCCCTCCCCGGAT
Source organism: uncultured Oscillibacter sp. (assembly GCF_910584465.1). Lineage (GTDB taxonomy): Bacteria > Bacillota > Clostridia > Oscillospirales > Oscillospiraceae > Oscillibacter. The sequence goes on along the minus strand of NZ_CAJUBK010000115.1, from coordinate 3,017 downwards.
CCGCTTTCCCCAGCCTATGCCCGGGGACATTTTCGCGCCACCGATATTGACTTGAAATGGAGTTCGTAGTATGATTCCTTATGCGTGCGAGACGTCCGGCCTGTCCCTGCGGATCCTGCGTTCCAACAGCCCCGCGCCTCCACGGCAGAGAAAGACGAGAACACAGAATGGGGGATGTCCTGATATGAAAAAACTGCTCTCTTTGACCCTGGCGCTCCTGATGCTCCTGGCCCTGACCGCCTGCGGCGGGGGATCCGGCGGCGGCAGCGCCGCTCCTTCCGGCGGTTCCGGCACCGGCACCGGCGACGTGTACGCGGAGGACGGCTACGGCGAGGGCCGCTTGGGCGATACGATCCACTCCACCTTCATGGACTTCACCGTCAACAGCGCCTACACCACCTCCGAGTATCACGGCCACACCGCCCCGGAGGGCAAGAAGGTCCTGGTGGTGGAGCTGACCATCAAGAACACCTTCAAGGAGTCCCTCCCCATGTGGGACGACGACTTCCAGGGCCAGTGGACCGCCAGCGCGGACAGCGACGAATACGCCTGGCCCATCACCGAGGGGGAGGACGGCACCGATCTGGACACCGTGGCCGACGAGCAGCTCCCCGCCGAGTACGAGCTGGCGGTGGGCGAGTCCCGGACCGGGACCCTGGTCTTCGACGTGCCCGCCGATGAGAAGGATTTCTCCGTCTCCCATATGGAGCTGTTCGACGACGGCAGCGAGGGCGACACCTTCTTCGTGTACTTCACCGCGGAAGAGAGATGAACGCGGCGCGCCTCCCCAAACGGGGAGGCGCCGTTTTTCCTGGTTGCCATCCCCGGCCCGGCCTGGTATACTATACCCCATGGGAACAGGCCCCGGCCCCGGGGCCCAGGAAAGGAGATCGTCATATGGATCGCTGTGCTTTGGCATATCAGTATCACAAGGAGGGCTGGAACTGCGCCCAGTCCGTGGCGGGGGCCTGCGCCGATCTGGCCGGGCGGACGCCGGAGGAGGTGCTGCCCCTGCTGGGCGGCTTCGGCGGCGGCTACGGCGGGAGCCACGAGGAGGCCTGCGGCGCCGTCAGCGGCGGGGTGCTGGTCCTGGGACTGTGCTTCCCCCACGCCGACGGGACGGACCAGGCCGCCAAACGGGAGCTCTACCGCATCACGAAGGAGTTCCGCAGACGCTTCTTCGAGGTCTTCGGCTACACCCGCTGCGGCGACCTGCTCAGGGCCCGGCCCGGCGTGACGGAGAAGAACCCCGCCGCCCGGCGGCTGGGCGTCACCGCCCATTGCGACAACATGATCGTCACGGCGGTGGAGCTCCTGGAGGCGCTGGTGGAAGAGGAGCGGGCCAGGAGCTGAGGGAGCGTGAGCGCCCGTCCGGGCCGGGCGGGCGCTTTTCGTAAAAATGTGTATCCCCGGAAGATCGGGGCTTCCCTTTTCCCGGGATCTGTGCTATGATGCTTTAAAGCTGCAAATACCAAAAGCGACGGGCCTTTCGGGAGACCCGCCATTTTTTCAGCAAAGAAGAACGTATGAGGAGGAACGGTCCGATGGATGGAGGAGGAAAGAAGCGGCAGTTCAGCAACCGGTGGGGGTTCGTCCTCTCGGCGGTGGGCTCGGCGGTGGGCATGGCCAACGTGTGGGGCTTCCCCGCCAAGATGGGCAGCAACGGCGGAGGGGCCTTCCTGATCGCCTATCTGGTCTTCATCATCCTCTTCGGCACGGTGGGGCTCACCGCCGAATACGCCGTGGGCCGCCGGGCCAGGACGGGGACCCTGGGCTCCTATGAGATGGCCTGGGCCACGCGGAAGGAGGCGCTGGGGAAGCCCGGGGGCATCCTGGGCTGGCTCCCCCTGGCGGGGTCCATGTGCATCGCCCTGGGCTATGCCGTCATCATCGCTTACGTGCTCAAGGCCCTGACGGACTCCCTCACCGGCACGCTGATGACGGCGGAGCCCGCCGCCTGGTTCGACAGCTTCTCCCTGGCGGGGTATTCCGTCGTCCCCTTCCACGCCGTGGTGGTGGTGGGGACCCTGCTGACCCTCCTGCTGGGGGCCAGGAGCATCGAGAAGAGCAACAAGATCATGATGCCCCTGTTCTTCCTGATCTTCCTGGTGCTGGCGGTGCGGGTGGCCTTCCTCCCCGGCGCGGCGGAGGGCTACCGCTATATGTTCTCCCCCCGGTGGGAGGAGCTGCTCGATCCCATGGTCTGGATCTGGGCCATGGGGCAGGCGTTCTTCTCCCTGTCCATCACCGGCAGCGGCATGATCGTCTACGGGGCCTATCTGGACTCGGCGGAGGACGTGGCGGCCCTGGCGAAGCGGACGGCTTTTTTCGACACCGTCGCCGCGCTGGTGGCCGCCCTGGTGATGATCCCGGCCTGCTTCGCTTACGGGCTGGACATCGGGGCGGGGCCCTCGCTGCTGTTCGTCACCCTGCCCCGCATCCTGCAGGATATCCCCCTGGGGCGGCTGTTCGCCGTCATCCTGTATGTGGCGATGATCTTCGCCGGGGTCAGCTCCCTCCAGAACATGTTCGAGGCGGTGGGGGAGTCCCTGCTGCACCGCTTCTCCGGGCTGAGCCGGAAGGCGATGCTGGTGCTGCTGTGCGTGGTGTGCCTGGGCATCGGGGTGAACATGGAGCCGATCTTCCAGTGGGGGCCCTGGATGGACATCGTGTCCATCTACATCATCCCCATCGGAGCGACCCTGGGCGCGGTGAGCTGGTTCTGGATCATGCGCCGGGAGGACCTGATGGACGAGGTGGGCCGGGGCGCGGGGAAGGCCCCGGGAGCCGTCTGGTACAACGTGGGGCGGTATGTGTATGTCCCCTGCGCCATCATCCTGTGCCTGGTCGCGCTGGTGAAGAAAGTGGCGTTTTGATCGAACTTTGATCGAACATGGAAAGCGGCGGCGGGGGATCCCGCCGCCGTTCCAGCCTGTCGAAAAAGGAGAGGGGACGACATCGGCGGGAAGGAAGAGCGTTACGAGAGGGACCCAGGAAGGGTCCCTTTCGTTTTTGAT
>NZ_CAJUBK010000114.1 GCF_910584465.1 uncultured Oscillibacter sp. | reverse complement strand
GAGGACCTGATCGAGGAGGAGCAGTGCGTCTTCACCCTGACCCAGGCGGGCTATATCAAGCGCACCCCCGTCAGCGAGTACGCCGCCCAGTCCAAGGGGGGCATGGGGAAGAAGGGCATCACCACCCGGGAGGAGGACGCCGTGGCGGACCTCTTCACCGCCTCCACCCACGACCACATCCTCTTCTTCACCGACACCGGCAAGGTGTACCGGAAGAAGGGCTATCAGATCCCCGTCTCCGGAAAGACGGCCAAGGGGACCAACATCGTCAACATCCTCCAGGTGGAGCAGGGCGAGCGGGTCCAGGCCATGATCCATTACCGGGAGGCCGGCGGGGAGGAGGAGATGTACCTCTTCATGGTGACCCGGAACGGCACCGTGAAGCGCCTGCCGGTGCAGGCCCTGCGGAACCTGCGCAGCAGCGGCATCCGCGCCCTGCGGATGGACGAGGGGGACCGGCTGGTGTCCGTGCGGGAGACCGACGGCACGAAGAAGATCCTCATCGCCACCCACGGCGGCATGGCCGTCTGCTTCGACGAGAACGACGTCCGTCCCATGGGCCGGGAGGCCGTGGGCGTCCGGGGCATCAAGCTCCGGGAGGGGGACCACGTGGTGGGCGCGGCCCGGGCCGCTGCCGGGAAGACCGTCCTCTCCATCACGGAGAAGGGCTTCGGCAAGCGGACCCCGGTGGAGGAGTACCGGGTGACGAACCGGGGGGTCGGCGGCATCAAGAACTATATGGTGACGGAGAAGACCGGCGGCATCGTGGGCGTGAAGGTCGTGGACGGGACGGAGGACCTGCTGCTGGTCACCCAGGCGGGCATCCTGATCCGCACCCACGTGGACGCCATCAAGCAGTGCGGCCGGGCCACCCAGGGCGTGATCGTCATGCGATTCAAGGAAGAGGGGGACCGGGTGATCTCCATGGCCCTGGCGGACCGGGAGGAAGCGGCCCAGACGGCGACGCCGGAGGAGGATCCGGTATGAGGAGGAGAGTCACCTACCGCCCCAGCAAAAGCCAGAGCATCTTCGGCGCCCTCGTGGGGGGGATCTTCGTCCTCATCGGAGTGACGGGAGCCATACCGCATCTCGGGGCCTTCGGCGTCTTGTGGACCCTGGTGGCCGTGGGCATCACCGGCATGGACCTCTATCAGGCGTTCGGGGAGACCTACTCCGGGCCGGAGATCCACATCGAGGATGAGGCGGATCGAAGGGAGGGGCCGGCGGACTTGAACGCCAGATCCCGCCTGGAACAGCTGGAGGGCCTGCGGGAGGCCGGCCTGATCGATGAGCAGGAGTACCGGGAGAAGCGGCGGGAGATCTTGGAGCGGCTATGAAGACAGTGACGATCTATACCGACGGGGCCTGCTCCGGCAACCCCGGCCCCGGGGGCTGGGGGGCCATCCTGATCTACGGGGGGCATGAGAAGGAGCTCTCCGGGGGCGAGGCCCGGACCACCAACAACCGCATGGAGCTCACCGGCGTGATCGCGGCCCTGGAGGCCCTGCGGGAGCCCTGCGTGGTGGAACTGTGGTCCGACAGCAAGTACGTCATCGACGCGCTGAGCAAGGGCTGGGCCAAGAGCTGGCGGGCCAAGGGCTGGGTGAAGTCGGACAAGAAGCCCGCCCTGAACCCGGACCTGTGGGAGCGTCTGCTGGATCTGACGGAGATCCATACCCTGCATTACCACTGGGTCAAGGGCCACGCCGAGAACGCGTTCAACGAGCGCTGCGACGCGATGGCCGTGGCGCAGAGCCGGAAGGTGAGGGATCTTTGAGACAGGGGCCCGCCCGCCGAGCGCCGCTCCGGGCCCGCCCGCAACATTCATAAACTGTTTACAGGCAACTCATAATTTCGCAAAGAGTTTCGGGTATCTTGATACTCAAGCAAAGGGTACTCCCAGCCCGATGCGTTTTCTCCCTCCTAAAATAAACACACACGGGGAACGGACCGCTCTGCGGTCCGTTTTTCGTTCCCCGGGGTATTATGATCCCCCGGGACGCTGCCGATAGCTTATATAAGAGGACGGGAAGGAGGACAGTCCATGGAAGTGAGGGATACCGATTGGACCCAGACGGTCCGGCGGAATGGCTATACAGCGGTCGTCTCCGGCGTGAAGCCGGCGGAGCAGGGAAGGGGAGGACCCAGCGGCGATACTGTGACGATCTCCGAGGAGGGCCGCCAGGCGGCCATCGCGGCGGAGATGGAAAAAAGCGGCCTCTCCCACGAGGCGGCGGAGAAGCTGGCCTCCGGCAGGCTCACCATCAACATCCCCGACGGCTTCAAGCTCCCCACCCTGGAGGCCCAGGCGGACCACAGTATTTATCATGACGCCTATTTCAAGGCTCTGGTGACCGATCTCGATGAGATCCGGGAGGAGGTGGAATCCTACTACGCTCCGGAGCACGCCAAGCTTCAGGGCATGGACGACGCTAAGGCCATGGACCATCTTTTTAAGACCTATATGATGCCCTATATGGAGGACGTGTTCCTCCCCGGGACGCCGCTCCCCCCGGCCCCCAAGGGCATGGGCCAGGAGGAGGCCCGTATGGCCTATGACCAGTTGAAAAGGATGCGCTTTGGTCATGGCGTCCTGGTGGCGGACCGGTACGCCCTGGGCGAGGCGGGCATGGAGCGGCTGAGGACCGCAGAGGACCGGGCCAAGCGGACCGCCCAGGAGGCCATGGACGCCGCCCAAAGGGAGGTGGACGCCCGACAGGCGGCGTTCGACACCCAGCGGGAGGAGAGGTCCCGCCAGACCATCGCCGGGATCGACAGCGGCGCTGTCAGCGGGACCTGTATGGGATACATGGCCCTGCGGAAGGATGAGGGAGCCGCCGAATGAAGGAACAGCGGACCGCTCTGCGGTCCGTTTTTCGTTTTGCGGGGCCCTTGATAAACGCGGGCAAAGAGTATAGAATAAGGCTGTCGAAAATTCCATGAGGGAGGGTCCAAACATGAAGGATGGATTCATCTCCGTCGCCTGCGGCGCGCCGAAGCTGCGGCTGGCGGACTGCGCGTACAACGCCGAACAGACCTTTCAGATGATGCGCTCCGCCGAGAAGGCCGGGGCCAAGGTCCTGGTCCTGCCGGAGCTGGGCCTGACGGGCTACACCTGCGGCGACCTCTTTTATCAGGACGCGCTCCTGCGGGAGGCGGAAGAGGCCCTGAAGACCGTCCTGGCGGCGACCAGGAACCTGGAGGTGGTCACCGCCCTGGGGATGCCCCTGCGGGTCCACAACGAGCTGTATAACTGTGCTGTGATCATACAAAAGGGAAAGATCCTGGGGGTCGTCCCCAAGACCCACCTGCCCAACTACGGCGAGTTTTACGAGAAGCGCTGGTTCGCCCCCGCCCCGCCGGAGCCGGAGAGCCTCCCCCTGCTGGGGCAGGAGTTCGTCACCTTCGGCGCGGGACAGGTCTTCCGGTGCGAGAACGTGCCGGGCCTGGCCTTGGGCTTCGAGATCTGCGAGGACCTGTGGGCCCCGGATCCCCCCTCCGTCCAAATGGCCCGGGATGGGGCCACGATCGTCGGCAACCTCTCCGCCAGCAACGACCTGGTGGGCAAGGACGCCTACCGCCGCCAGCTGGTCACCATGCAGAGCGCCAAGCTCCTCTGCGGCTATGCCTATTCCAGCGCCGGGGCGGGGGAGTCCACCTCGGATCTGGTCTTCGGGGCCCATCAGCTCATCGCGGAGGACGGGACCCTGCTGGCGGAGCGCCGCTTCGAGGGGGGCCTGCTGCTCTCCGAGATCGACGTCCAGCGCCTCTGCTATGAGCGCCGCCGGACCCAGGCCCTGGGGGAGGGCACGGGGAACGACGGCTGCGAGGAGACCTTCAGCCTGACAGAGGGCAGGACGAAGCTGACCCGCTGCGTCTCCCCCATGCCCTTCGTCCCCGAGGGGAAGGAGGACCGGGACGCCCGCTGCCGGGAGATCTTGCTGCTGGCGTCCCTGGGGCTGAAGCAGCGCCTGGAGCACACCGGGGCGAAGACCGCCGTGGTGGGCCTCTCCGGCGGGCTGGACT
>NZ_CAJUBK010000113.1 GCF_910584465.1 uncultured Oscillibacter sp. | reverse complement strand
GCTTGGCCAGCTTCGCCAGGGCGAACTTGCCGGCGGTGGCGCCGTTCTCGGCCTCGACGCGCATCTCCAGGTTCTTCTTGGTGGAGTCGGTGACCACCTCGCCCAGCAGCTCGGCGAACTTGGCGGCGTGCTCGGCCTCCTCATAGGCGGCCTTCTCCCAGTACATGCCGATCTCGGGATAGCCCTCCCGGAAGGCCACCCGGGCCATGGCCAGGTACATGCCGACCTCGGTGCACTCGCCGGTGAAGTTGGCGTTCAGACCGTCGACGATCTCCTTCTGCGCCTCGGCGGGGACGTCCGCGCCGAAGGTCTTGCCGACGCCGACCACATGCTCGGCGGCCCAGGTCATGTCAGCGCCCTGCTCCTTGAACTTGGAACCGGCGACGCCGCACTGGGGGCACTTCTCGGGGGCGGTGTCCCCCTCATGGACGTATCCGCAGACAGGGCAGACCCACTTCTTCATAAATATGATCCTCCTTAAAGAAATTCGTGTTCCCACTTGCTTTTCAAGTATCGACATGAGTATAGCAGTTTCCAACGGGGAGTGCTAGTTGCAAATATCACAAAATCGAGTTTTTGCTGAGATTTAAAAAATTGTTCAAATTCCCCGGGCCCGCCCTTTTTCTCGAATGGCCCTTGCAATCTCAGGCAGGGCGGAGTAGAATAAGGGCTGGGAACATAATTGCGGCAGGCCGCCGGGTGCTGGAACCACCCAGCGGCCCTGTACGAGTGACACATCCACTCAGCACAGCAGTTGCAAGACTGCACCACGGGCTTATTATACCCATCTCCCCTCACTTTTGCAAGGGGAGGGGGCTTTTAAGTCGTGCGTCCGCATGATCTTACGCGGTGCTGAGTTTTCGAAGCTCGGCACCGCTCTTATGTTTCCGGCGGACGCCCGACCGGCGGGGAGCTCTTTTTACCTCCTCTCCCGCCGGGAGGGGCACCGTCCGCTGGAAATCTTATAGGAAAGAGGAAAACAGCATGAAAAAGCGACTCCTGTCCCTGGCACTGGCTCTGGCGGTGTGCCTGAGCCTCTCTGTCCCCGTTTTTGCGGCACCTATATCCATAAAGACCCCGACGGGCGACATGACCATCACGCTTTCCGATGTCATATCGGAAGAGAGCGGCAAAGCTTTCGGAGATCCCTGTAAAATATACGTAGTGCCTGTGGGGAGCACTCTCTCCGCCGCGGGGGATATGGAGACCATAAGGCATTGGTATATGCCGGCCTGGCAGACCTCGAAAAATGAGTATGAGTATGATGACGGGTCGTTCTATCCGATCCCCAGTGAGGGCCTCAAGCTGGATGGGTCTCTCAAGACCTCCCTCGGTGTCGACGAATGCAGCATGCTGTACGTACAGGCCGGAAAGGAAAAGGAAACGACCTTCCTGGTCAAGTTCGTGGACGATGCCTCTCCCGCCGCGCCCGGTGTCTCCGGCGGCTTCACCGACGTAGCCGCCAACTCCCCCTATAAAGACGCTATCGCCTGGGCGGTGGAGAAGGGGATCACCAACGGCACCAGCAGTTCCTCCTTCTCCCCCAATAACACGTGCACCATCCGCCAGATCCTCACCTTCCTTTACCGGGCTGCGGGCCGTCCCGGCGCGACGGCGGGTCAGTCCGACACGAACGCCGCCCTCGGCTGGGCCGTCAGCCAGGATATCGCTGGCGAGGGGGTGGATCTGGACCCTGATATCCCCTGCTCCCGGGAGAGGGCGGTCTCTTTCATATGGCGGGCGGCAGGCATGCCGGAGCCCACAAAGATCGCCTCCTTCTCCGACGTGCATCCGGAGATCTATGTGACCGAGAGTCCTGTAAAGGCCATCTCCTGGGCCGTGGAAAAGGGCATCACCAACGGCACGGGGCCGGATACCTTCTCTCCCAGCAGCAACTGCACCCGGGGCCAGATCGTCACCTTCCTCTACCGGGCCGGGAAGTGACCCAAAACGAAAGAAGCCCCGCTCCTCTCGGAGCGGGGCTTCTTCAGACCCTTTGAAACGTTTTCGAGGCTCTCTCAGGCCCGGGCCATCAGCCCTCCGCCATGGCCTTCGCCTCGGCGATGGCCTTCTCCTGGGCGGCGGGGGGGCAGTCCTCATAGCGCACGAAGTGGAAGGTGAAGGCGCCCCGGCTCTGGGTCATGGACCGCAGGTCGATGGCGTAGCTCCCCATCTCGGCCATGGGCACCTCGGCGGAGATGACCTGGCTGCCGTCGCCGGTGGGATCCATGCCCATGACGCGGCCCCGGCGCTTGTTCAGGTCGCCGATGACGTCGCCCATGTAGTTGTCGGGCACCGTCACCTTCAGCTCGCCCACGGGCTCCAGGAGCACGGGGTTCGCCTCCGGCAGGGCGGCCTTATAAGAGAGCTGCGCCGCAGTCTTGAACGCGATCTCGGAGGAGTCCACCGGGTGATAGGAGCCGTCGTACAGCACGGCCTTCAGGTTCACCACGGGGTAGCCCGCCAGCGGGCCGTGGACGCACGCCTCCCGCAGCCCCTTCTCCACGGCGGGGAAGAAGTTCCGGGGCACGGAGCCGCCGAAGACCTCCTCGGCGAAGACCATGTCCTCCTGGTCGGGGTTGTACTCGAAGCGGATCCACACGTCGCCGAACTGGCCGCTGCCGCCGGTCTGCTTCTTGTGCCGCCCCTGCTTCTGGACGGTCTTGCGGATCTTCTCCCGGTAGGGCACGCGGGTGGGCTTCAGCTCCGACTCGACCTTGAAGCGGTCCTTGAGCTTGCTGACCAGCACGTCGATCTGCATATCGCCGGCGCCGGAGACCACCATCTGGTGGGTCTCGGCGTTGTTGACCACGGAGAAGGTGGGATCCTCCTCGTTGAGGCGGCTGAGCCCCTGGGCGATCTTGTCCTCCTGGCCCCGGGTCTTGGGGACGATGGCCACGGAGTAGCAGGGCTCGGCGAAGGGGATGTTCTTCAGGCTGACCACCTTCCGCTCGTCGCAGAGGGTGTCGCCGGTCTTGATGTCCATCTTGCCGATCGCGCCGATGTCGCCGCAGACCAGCTCCTTGACCTCGGCGTTCTTCTTGCCCCGGATGGTGTAGAGGCGGCCCAGCTTCACCTTCTCGCCGGTGCGGGCGTTGACCATGGGCATGTCCGGCGTGATGGAGCCGGAGAGGACCTTGACGAAGGAATACTTGCCGTACTGGTCGGAGATGGTCTTGAAGACGAAGGCGGTGGGCACGCCGCCGGGAGAGACGACGAACTCCTCGCTCTCGCCCTCGGCGTTGGTGGCCTTGTGGTAATTGCCCTCCACGGGGTTGGGCAGGAGGTCCACGATGTTGTCCATCAGCATCAGGGACCCCAGGCAGTTGATGGCGGAGCCGCAGAGGACGGGGAAGAGGCTCAGCTCCCGGACGCCCTGGCGCAGGCCCTGGATCATCTCGGCGTAGGTGAAGTCCTCCCCGTCGAAGAACTTGTTCATCAGCTCCTCGCTGGTCTCGGCCACGGACTCCTTGAGGGCGTCGTGGAACTCGGCGATGACGTCGGCCTTGTCGGCGGGGATCTCGATCTCCACGCGCTTGAGCTTCTGCATCTCATAAGCCCGCTTGTTCAGCACGTCGATGATGCCGGTGACCTTCTTGTCCGCGTCCCAGATGGGGACGACCACGGGGGCGATCTTCTTGCCGAAGCGGTCCCGCAGGGCCTCGAAGGTGGCGTTGTAGTCGCTGTTGTCCTCGTCGGTCTTGGAGATATAGATGAAGCGGGGCATGTTCCGCTCCTCGCAGTACTTCCAAGCCTTCTCCAGGCCCACGGACACGCCGTCCTTGGCGGAGCAGACGATGACGGCGGCGTCGGCGGCCCGGAGGGCGGCCATGGCCTCCCCGGCGAAGTCGAAGGCGCCCGGGGTGTCCAGCAGGTTGATGCGGCAGCCCTTGTAATCCAGGGGCGCCGGGGTGAGGGACAGCGAGATCTGGCGCCGGACCTCCTCGGGGTCGTAGTCGCAGACGGTGTTGCCGTCGGCGGCGCGCCCCATCCGATCGATGACGCCGGTCATATAGAGCAGGCTCTCGGCCAGGGCGGTCTTGCCGCTGCCGCTGTGGCCCAGCAGAC
>NZ_CAJUBK010000112.1 GCF_910584465.1 uncultured Oscillibacter sp. | reverse complement strand
GAGGGGGACGCGGGCACCGGCATGACCGCCACCAACGCCGTGGCCCCCCGGACGGGCAACGTCTCCGCCGGGACCTCCATCTTCTCCATGGTGGTGCTGGAAAAGCCTCTTGGAAAGGTCTATGAGGAGATCGACCTGGTGACCACCCCCGCCGGGGCCCCCGTCGCCATGGTCCACTGCAACAACTGCACCAACGACACCAACGCCTGGGTGGGGGTCCTGGGGGAGGCCGCCCGGCTGTTCGGGGCGGATCCCTCCGCCGGCGAGCTCTATACCAAGCTCTACGAAAAGAGCCTGGAAGGAGAGGCGGACTGCGGCGGCGTACTGGTGTGCAACTATTTGGCCGGGGAGGGCGTCACCCACATGGACGCGGGCCGTCCCCTGACGGCCCGGGCCCCGGAGGCCAGGTTCACCCTGGCGAACTTCTTCAAGGCCCAGCTTTACGCCACTATGGCCACGCTGAAGATCGGCATGGACATTTTGGCGGGAGAGGGCGTGGCCATCGACTCCCTGACGGGCCACGGCGGCCTGTTCAAGACCCCGGTGGTGGGCCAGAGCTACCTGGCCGCCGCCTGCAATGCCCCGGTCACCTGCATGGAGACGGCCGGGGAGGGCGGGCCCTACGGCATGGCCCTGCTTGCCGCGTATATGCTGCGGGGGGCGGAGGGCGAGCCCTTGGAGGATTTCCTGGCCGGACGGGTCTTCGCGGGCGCCGCCGGGACCACCATCCGGCCCAGCGCCGCCCTGGCCGAGGGCTTCGATACCTACATCCGGCGGTACAAGGCTCTGCTCGAGGTGGAGCGGGCCGCTGTGGAACACCTGTAAGGAGGAACATCTATGAAACGATATCAGTTCTGGTTCGTCGTCGGCAGTCAGTTTCTCTACGGCCCGGAGGTGCTGGACACCGTCGCCGCCCGGGCCGCCGAGATGGCGGAGGAGCTGAGCGCGGCGCTGCCCTATCCCCTGGTCTACAAGGTCACCGCCAAGACCAACCAGGAGATCGCCCAGGTCTGCAGGGAGGCCAACTACGACGATTCCTGCGCCGGGATCGTCACCTGGTGCCACACCTTCAGCCCCAGCAAGATGTGGATCAACGGCCTTGCGGACCTCCAGAAGCCCTGGTGCCACTTCGCCACCCAGTACAACCGGGAGATCCCCGATGAGGAGATCGACATGGACTTCATGAACCTGAACCAGGCCGCCCACGGCGACCGGGAGCACGGCTTCATCGGGGCCCGCCTGCGCAGGCCCCGGAAGGTCATCGCCGGGTTCTGGCAGGACGAGGACGTCCGGGCCCGCATCGGCAGCTGGATGAAAGCCGCCGTGGGCGCGGCGGTCTCCAAGTCCATGAAGGTCATGCGCTTCGGCGACAACATGCGGGAGGTCGCCGTCACCGAGGGCGACAAGGTGGAGGTCCAGGCCAAGCTCGGCTGGCAGGTGAACACCTGGGCCGTGGGCGACCTGGTGAAGGTCATGGACGCCGTCACCGAGGCGGAGATTGACGCGCAGATGGCCCGCTACGCCGAACGGTACGACATGGCCACCGACCGGGTGGACCAGGTGCGCTACCAGGCCCGGGAAGAGGTCGCCATGAAGAAGATGATGGACGCGGAAGGGTGCCTGGCCTTCTCCAACACCTTCCAGGACCTCTGGGGCATGGAGCAGCTCCCGGGCCTTGCCAGCCAGGACCTGATGGCCCAGGGCTACGGCTACGGCGGCGAGGGCGACTGGAAGGTCTCCGCCATGACCGCCATCCTGAAGGCCATGGGCGAGGGCGGCAACGGGGCCTCCGCCTTCATGGAGGACTACACCTATCATCTGGTGAAGGGACAGGAGCACAGCCTGGGGGCCCACATGCTGGAGGTCTGCCCCTCCGTAGCGGCGGACCGGCCCCGGATCGAGGTCCACCCCCTGGGCATCGGGGACCGGGGAGACCCGGCCCGGCTGGTGTTCGAGGGCAAGCCCGGCGACGCCATCGTGGTCAGCCTCATCGACATGGGCGGGCGGCTCCGCCTCGTCTGCCAGGATATCCACTGCGTCAAGCCCATCCTGCCCATGCCCAACCTGCCTGTCGCGCGGGTCATGTGGCAGGCGGAGCCCAGCCTGACCACCGGCGTGGAGTGCTGGATCACCGCCGGGGGGGCCCACCACACGGTCCTGAGCTACGACGTGACGGCGGAGCAGATGAAGGACTGGGCCAATATGATGGACATCGAGTTCGTCCACATCACCAAGGACACCACGGTGGAGGGGCTGGAACACGACCTGTTCCTCTCCGACCTGGCCTGGAAGCTGAAATGAACGCCTACAGGGGCCGCCCGAGGGCGGCCCCTGGGCTGTTGAGGAGGTACATATTATGTTGGAAGGATTGAAAAAGCAGGTCTGCGAGGCGAACCTGCTGCTGCCAAGATACGGCATGGTCACCTTCACGTGGGGCAACGTCTCCAGCATCGACCGGGGACAGGGCCTGATGGTCATCAAGCCCTCTGGCGTGGAGTACGATGAGATGGGGCCCGAAGACATGGTGGTGGTGAGCCTGGAGACCGGGGAGCGGGTGGAGGGCCGCTACAAGCCCTCCAGCGACACGGATACCCACCTGGCGCTGTACAAGGCGTTCCCGGCCCTGGGCGGCATCGTCCACACCCACAGCCGCTGGGCCACCTCCTTCGCCCAGGCGGGGAAGGGGATCCCGGCCCAGGGGACCACCCAGGGGGATTACTTCTACGGCGAGGTCCCCTGCACCCGGGAGATGACACCGGAGGAGATCGCCGGGCGCTACGAATGGGAGACGGGGAACGTCATCATCGAGACCTTCCGGGAGCGGGGCCTGGACCCGGCCCAGATCCCGGCGGTGCTGGTCCATAGCCACGGGCCCTTCGCCTGGGGCACGGACCCCTTCAACGCGGTGCACAACGCCGTGGTGCTGGAGGAATGCGCCTTCATGGACTTCCACGCCATGGTATTGACGCCGGGCCTGGGGGCCATGCAGCAGGAGCTGCTGGATAAGCACTATCTCCGCAAGCACGGCCCCGGGGCCTACTATGGCCAGGGCTGACGGGGAGGCGCACGCGGATCCCACGTGCTCCCGGTCCTCCCGGCTCCGTGGAGCAGGTATGTCCCATAGACGTGCGGGAGCTGTCCGCGGTACCCGGCGGTCGATCCTTTTGAGGACGGAGCGGGGATGACGGGGCTTTCTCCCTTGCGCGATCTGCCGGGATGCTGTATAATGGCCTCAGGAAGCGGGGGATGACATATGGGACTGCGGCGCTGCCGCTGGGCCGATCCGGCCTCTGAGCTCTATACCGCCTATCACGACCGGGAATGGGGGAGGCCGGAGCACAGCGACCGGAAGCTCTTCGAGATGCTGATCCTGGAGGGCTTCCAGGCGGGACTGTCCTGGATCACGATCTTGAAGAAGCGGGAGGCGTTCCGGCGGGCCTTTGACGGCTTCGATCCTGTGCTCGTGGCCGGGTACGGCCCCGAGGAACTGGAGGCGCTGATGGCGGATCCCGGCATCGTGCGCAACCGGCGCAAGATCCAGGCGGCGGTCCGGAACGCGAAGGTGTTCCTGGAGATCCAGGAGGAGTTCGGCTCCTTCGACCGCTATCTCTGGGGCTTCACGGACGGGCGGACCGTCCTGAACACGGACGATGAGGTCCGGGCCAGTAGCGAGCTGTCTGACCGGATCTCGGCGGACTTGAAGCGCCGGGGGATGGGGTTCGTAGGGACCGTCATCGTCTATTCGTTCCTACAGGCCGTGGGCGTGGTCAACGATCACGAGACCGGCTGCTGGTGTCATCCCTCCCGGCAGGAGGGGTAGACCTGCATGCCGTCTCCGGGCCGGAGGCGGGGCCGTCCCAGGTGCGGGGGCGGATGGCGGAGGCGCCCGCGCCCCCGGAGCCGCCTTGGGAGCTCCGGCAGTCCCCGCGGCGCAGTCCCCTGCACCGCCCAAGACGCAGGGGGCTCCCGGCATCTCCGCCGTAGGCCGGCCGGGCCATCCATGAACGCGGACGCCGCAAGATCCCGGATAGACGTATGTCCCGCCTCATGACCGATGGATCCCGGGCGAAAAGGGACAGGCGCACCGCTGTGCTGCGGTGCGCCTCGAAGCGTCAAAAAAGTAGAGAAGACTTCCTCGACGGGAAGGAAGAGAGTTACGAGAG
>NZ_CAJUBK010000111.1 GCF_910584465.1 uncultured Oscillibacter sp. | reverse complement strand
CCTGTCGAAAAGACTTTTTCGACAGGCGGCGGACCGCCCCGCCGCATGATCCATGCGGCGGGGCGGTCCTATGGTGTCAGCGGCCCGGCCTCAGGCGCGTTTCGCCCGGTTGATGGCGGCCAGGATCGCCCGGAGGGGGCACAGGTTGATGTTGTGGGACAAGCCCACGCCCCAGTACCGTTTGCCGGTGCGCTTGTCCTGGAGGAGGATATAGGCCACGCCTTGGGAATCGGAGCCGTCCGTGATGGCGTGGGACGCGTAGTCCAGGAAGGTGAAGCGGTCGATCTTCTCGCCCTGGATGGCGTTGAAGAAGGCGTCGATGGGGCCGTTGCCCTCGCCGGCGACCTCGAACACGGTGTCGGTGTGGCGCAGGGTCCCCTCGAAGGCCACGTGGGAGTGGCCCTCGGCGTCCACGGTCTCCTTGAAGGCGTGCCTGAGGAGCTGGTAGGGCTGCTTGGCTTCGATATACTCCTGATGGAACAGCTCGTTGATGCGCGCGGGGGCGACCTCCTTGCCCACCTTGTCCGTCTCCACCTGGACGATGTGGCCGAACTCCGGCTGCATGGACTTGGGCAGGTCGAAGCCGAAATCGTGCTCCATGATATAGGCCGCGCCGCCCTTGCCGGACTGGGAGTTGATGCGGATGATGGGCTCGTACTCCCGGCCCACGTCGGCGGGGTCGATGGGCAGGTAGGGGATCTCCCAGTGCTCCGTCCCGGAGGTCTTCATATACTGGACGCCCTTGTTGATCGCGTCCTGGTGGCTTCCGGAGAAGGCGGTGAAGACCAGCTTGCCCGCGTAGGGCTGGCGGTCGCCCACGGGCATCTTGGTGCAGCGCTCGTACATCTCCTTGATCTTGTTGATGTTGGAGAAGTCCAGCCCCGGGTCCACGCCCTGGGTGTACATGTTCATGGCCAGGGTCACCATGTCCACGTTGCCGGTCCGCTCGCCGTTGCCGAAGAGGGTGGCCTCCACCCGTTCCGCCCCCGCCAGCAGGCCCATCTCCGTCGTCGCCACGCCGCAGCCCCGGTCATTGTGGGGGTGGAGGGAGATGATGGAGCAGTCCCGGCCGGGGAGCCTGCGGATGAAATACTCCAGCATGTCGGCGAACTGGTTGGGCATGCAGTTCTCCACGGTGGTGGGGAGGTTCAGGATGACCTTGTCCTCCGGCGTGGCGTGGAGGTGGTCCAGGACGGCCTGGCAGATCTCCACGGCATAGTCCATCTCCGTGCCCATGAAGGACTCGGGAGAGTATTCGAACCGGAGGTGCATCCCGGCCTCGATCATGGGCTGGGACATCTCATAGATGAGGTCCGCCGCGTCGGTGGCGATCTTGGTGATGCCGTCGCAGTCCATGTGAAAGACCACCTTCCGCTGGAGGGTGGACGTGGAGTTGTAGAAGTGGAGGATGACGTTCTTCGCGCCCTCGATGGCCTCGAAGGTCTTGCGGATCAGGTGCTCCCGGGCCTGGACCAGGACCTGGATGGTCACGTCGTCGGGGATGTGGCCGCCCTCGATGAGCTCCCGGCAGATCTCATACTCCGTCTCGCTGGCGGAGGGGAAGCCGATCTCGATCTCCTTCACGCCGATGTCCACGAGGGTATGGAAATACTCCAGCTTCTCAGACAGGTTCATGGGGTCGATGAGGGCCTGGTTGCCGTCCCGCAGGTCCACGGAGCACCAGACGGGGGCCTTGGTGATGGCCTTGTCCGGCCAGGTGCGGCCCTGGATGGGCTGGGGCTGGAAGGGGATATACTTTTCAGATCCGGGTCTCATATGGGGTGTCCTCCTTACGAAATATGGCGTTGGATGTGTCAGGGGAAACGGAAACGCCCCCGACTCCTTCGAGTCAGGGGCGTGTGACATACACGCGGTACCACCCTGGTCCAGCGGCCGGTCGCCCGGCAGCCCTCACAGCCTCCAACAAGGCTCCGGCCGATAACGGGGCCGTCCGTCCCGCCCTACTCCGGTTCAGGCGGACCGCTCAGGGGCCAGTCATACACAGGGGTCCTCACACCGGTTCGCAGCGGCCACCGGCTCTCTGAGTGGGGACATCCTGTCTTCCTCCCCTTCATCGCGTTCGTTATGATAGACATCATAGCGGGTCTGGCCGTGTTTGTCAAGATGCTGTCCGAGAAAATCTTGCGATGGAGGTCCCATCCCTTTTCGGCGCTCCGGGACGGGATGGGGACCGCCCTTTTTTCAGATCCCCTCTTGACAAAGGGCCGCTGAGCGTATATAGTGTACTTATCGAACCGGTACGGTAGATACGAAAAGCACGAAGGGAGGCGAGGACATCGACATCCTGATCAGCAACAGCAGCGGCCGGCCCATCTACGAGCAGATCTGCCGGCAGATCAAGGGCCAGATCATGGACGGGAGCCTGGCTGCCGGAGAGGCGCTGCCCTCCATGCGGGCCCTGGCCAAGGAGCTGCACCTCAGCGTCATCACGGTCCAGCGGGCCTATGAGGATCTGACCCGGGACGGCTTCATCGAGACCGTCTCCGGCAAGGGCAGCTTCGTCGCCGCCCAGAACAAGGAGTTCATCCGGGAGGAGCGGCTGCGGGTGGCGGAGGACCTGCTGCGCCAGGCCGCGGACATCGGGCGCTCCAACGGCATCCCGCTGGAGCGGCTGGCGGGCATCCTGGCCCTATTCTACGAAGGAGGGGATCGATAGTATGATCGACAGTATGGGGGACAGCATCCTGGTCCGGGACCTGAGCAAGCAGTTCCCGGGCTTCACCCTGGACCATGTGTCCTTCCGGGTGCCCAGGGGACGGATCGTGGGCTTCATCGGCGAGAACGGCGCGGGGAAGAGCACCACCATCCGCCTGATCTTGAACGGACAGCGGAAAGACGGCGGGACCGTGGAGGTCCTGGGCCGGGACCATACGGACGCCGCGGTGAAGGCCGGCGTGGGCGTGGTGTTCGACACCTGCAGCTTCCCGGAGGTCTTCACGCCCCGGGACGTGGAGCGGGTCCTCTCCGGGGTCTATCCCGCCTGGGACGGCCAGGCGTACCGGGGGTATCTGGAGCGCTTCGGCCTGCCGGAGCGCAAGCGGGTCAAGGCCCTCTCCAAGGGCATGAGGATGAAGCTGGCCATCGCCGCCGCCCTGGCCCACAAGCCCAAGCTGCTGATCCTGGACGAGGCCACGGCGGGGCTGGACCCGGTGGCCCGGGACGAGATCCTGGACCTGCTGCTGGAGTTCATCCAGGACGAGGAGCGGTCCGTGTTCTTCTCCTCCCACATCACCTCGGACATCCAGAAGATCGCGGACTATGTGGTCCTCATCCACCAGGGGAGGATCGTGTTCGAGGAGGAGAAGGACGTCCTCCTGGACCGGTACGGCATCCTCCGCTGTCCCAGGGGCACGGAGGTGGGGCCCGGGGACTACATCGCCCGCCGGGAGACGGGGGTCAGCGCGGAGTACCTGGTCCGGGACCGGGCCGCCGCCGGGAGGGAGCACCCCAAGGCCGTGGCGGACGCCGCGTCCCTGGAGGACATCATGCTGTTTTACATCAAGGGAGAAGCGTCATGAGGGGGATCGTTTACAAGGACCTGTGCCTGTTTTTCAAGGGGATCGACAAATGGCTCCTGCTGGTGCTGGGAGGGCTCCTGGTGCTGTTCGTGGTCCAAGGCGGCGTTCATGCGGGGATGCTGGTCTCCTTCGCCCTGGATATGTTGGTGGGCGTCATGCACGTGGGGGCCCTGGAGAAGGAGGAGGAGACGGCCTGGGGGGACTATCAGCGGACGCTGCCGGTGGGCGCGGGAGAGGTGGTGGCGGGGAAGTATGCCGCGGTCCTGCTGACGGTGCTGGCCGGCGTCGCGGGGGCCGTGGTGTGCGACCTGGCGGCCTTCGCCGTGTACCGGACCTTCCTGCCGGAGGTGCTGAAGCTGTCGGTCTTGCTGGCGGCGGCCATCCCGCTGATCTGGACGGCGCTCGGCCTGCCCTTCTCCTACTGGTTCGGCAGCCGGGTGGCCCAGTACACCAGCATGCCCCTGGCGTTCCTGCTGTTTTTCTCCCTCAGGGATCTTGAGGACGGCAGGTGGGCGGTGGCGGATTTGACCTTCCTGTCGGAAAACTTCGCTCCCGTTTTGCTGATCGGCCTGCTGGCCCTGGCGGGGCTGTTCCTGGCCTCCCTGGCGCTCAGCGCCGCCGGGTACTGCCGCAGACGATAGTATGGATCTTCCGGGCGGAGGCGTGAGCCTCCGCCTCAGCCTGTCGAAAACGTCTTTTCGACAGGCTGAGCAAGTTTTCAGAACTTTC
>NZ_CAJUBK010000110.1 GCF_910584465.1 uncultured Oscillibacter sp. | reverse complement strand
AAACCCAGGAAGGGTTTCCTGCGCGATTTAGATCAAGAAGTTTTCCGAACTTTTTTGAAGTTCGGAAAACTTGCTCAGCCTGTCGAAAAGACGTTTTCGACAGGCTGAGGCGCGCCCGTTTTACGGGCGCGCCTCTTTCAATCCAGCTCCATGGAGAAATAGACCATATCCACCAGCTGCCGCCCCGCCTCGAAGATCGGGTGGTCGTAGTGGTCCGTGAAGAACCCCTCCACCCGGTGGCTCTCCCGGAAGCCGCAGGACTCGTAAAACGGGACGGTCAGAGGGCTGTCCCCGGTCCCGGCCAGGAGGCGGTCCCCCCGCCCCCGGCACTGCCGGACCACATGCTCCACCATGGCCCGTCCATAGCCCTGCCGCCGGCGGTCCGGGGCCACGGCGAGGTTTTTGATCTCGAGATCCCCGCCGCCCTCCTCCGTCACCACGCAGACGGCCCGGAGGGCCCCGCCGTCGTACAGGGCGTACAGCGTCCCCCGGTCCAGGTAGCGGCCGATCATATCCTCCTGTTCGTCCCCCAGGAGGAGCAGGGGGAGGTATGCCCGTTTATTGTCAAAAATTGTTCGGAACTCCACGGCGGTCCTCCCTGAAAAACCGGGCAAGCTAGTCCCGGAGGTGATCGTTCATGTACGGCGTGGAATATCTCAGCCTGGAGGACCTGCTGGATCAGGACCCTTCGGCTTATGAGTTCTTCCAGACCCTGTCCCCGGAGGTCAAGGCCCTGCTGGAGGACGACGATACCGTGACCTCCTTCGCCCGGCTACAGTCGAAGACGGCCCAGATGCGGCGGGCGGGGCTGATGGAATGAAAAGCCGCCTGGACATATCGTCCAGGCGGCGGTCTCCTCAGCGGCCGGCCTTGAGCTGGAACTTCTTGGTCTCGTCCTCCAGCTTGTGGACCTCCTCGAAGAGCTCCGAGCTGACGGCGGCGGACTCCTCGCTGCTGGCGGAGTTCGTCTGGACCACGGCGGAGATCTGACCGATGCCCTCGGTGACCTGGGCGATGGAGGCGGCCTCGCCTTGGATGGCCTCGGCGATGGCGTGGATGGTGGTGTTGGACTGCATCACGAGGTCCAGGGTCTTCTGCAAAGAGTCGGAGACCTGGCCCACGATCTGACTGCCCTGGGTCGTGGCCTTGACGGAGTTGTCGATCAGGACCTTCGTCGCTTTGGCGGCTTCGTCGGACCGGGTGGCGAGGCTCCGGACCTCGTCGGCCACGACGGCGAAGCCCTTGCCGGCGGTGCCCGCCCGGGCGGCCTCCACGGCGGCGTTCAGCGCCAGGATGTTGGTCTGGAACGCGATGTCCTCGATGGTGCCGATGATGCGTCCGATCTCCTGGGAGGAGGTGGTGATGTCCGTCATGGCGGCGACCATCTGCTCCATCTGCTGGCTGCTGAGGGTGACCTGCTCGCCGGTGAGGCGGGCGTTCTCCTGGGCCTCGGTGGCGGACTGGACGTTCTGCTCCGCGTTCTTGGAAAGGTCGTCCAGCGTGGCGTAGAGCTCCTGGACGGCACTGGCCTGCTCCGTCGCGCCCTGGGCCAGGGCCTGGGCGCCGCTGGAGAGCTGCCCGGCATGGCTGGTGACCCGGTCCTGGGTGCGGACGATAGTGCCGAGGGTGGCGGAGATGGTAGAGGTGAAGCTCTCCAGGGACTCCTCGATGGACCGGAAGTCGCCGATGTAAGGCGCGGAGGGCTTCACGTTGAAATTGCCCTTGGAGAGCTGGGCCATGATGCGGTTGATGTCCTCCACATAGCTGTCGATCAGGGCCATGGAGCTCTCCAGGGTCTTGGCGAGCTCACCCAGCTCATTGTCGGAGTGGTAGTCCATCTTCAGATCGAGACGGCCCTCCTGGAGGGGACGGGTGTGGTCCGTGATGGCGATGATGGGCGTCACCACGTGCTTGCCCACGAAGGTGACCAGGCCGATCAGGCAGACCAGCGCCAGTATCAGGCAGATGAAGCATACCAGCTGCATCTGGAGGATCAGGGACTGGAGACGGGCCTGCCCCTCCTCGTTGGCCTGGGTCTGGAGCTCCACGACCTCGTCCAGTCGGGACACCAGGGTGGAGATGTTGCTGAGGATGGTCTCCTGATAGTACTGCTGGGCCTGAGAGGGCCGGATCTTCAGCAGGTCCAGTACATGGGTAGCGGACTGGTGGATCTCCTTGTGGAGGGGCTCCATCTGGCTGCGGAGGGTCAAGACCTGGGGGTCCTCGGTCTCCGCGTCGCCGTAGAGCCACTGGCCCAGGACGCAGGTGGTGGGGTCGATGCTCCCGGTGAACTCGCTGCCTGCATAGAGGGCGTTGCTGAGGTTGCTGGCCCAGCGGTAGTGGGCGGTCTCCGCCTGCTGGGCGCGCTCGAGCAGGTCCGCGGCCTGGGTGCTTTCTTTCTGGACAGCCTGGATGCGCAGGATATTGGTCGTGGTGACGAAACTGAACAGTAAGATCGAGATCAGTGCCGCCGCCGTACGGATCAGGACCGTCCTTTTGATGCTTTTCCGCATAAACTATGTATCCTCCCGTCTCGTTTTCCTAAAAGCTTCTTCTCCATTGTAGCATGGTTCCCTATATAATGCAACCAGAAACGACGGCGATGCGCGCGAAATTTTCCGGGGCGGTCCCCGGGCGGCGGCGGCGCGTTCAGCAAAATCACGAAAACGATTGTCTCTGTACGGCGGACGATCGGACGGCAAAAATTTCCGGCTCTTTTGGATCGTCCTTCAAAGGAGGACAACAGGCTGTCCTCACGAGGACGTTCCCGCCGGGGGCGGCGGGATATGGGGGGATCTTTCTGTGTAGAATTCACCTTGCAAAATCGGAGGGAAGGACGTAAAATATGCGGCATACCAGGGACAAAGGTCCCGTCATATAGGAGGATGAAAAGAATGAAGAGATTTTTCACGATGCTCCTGGCTCTGGCCATGGTCCTGAGCCTGGCCGCCTGCGGCGGCAGCCCCAGCTCCGGCGGCTCGGACGGCGCCCAGCAGTCCGGCGGCGGCTCCGGCGATAAAGTCGTCCGCATCGGCGTGTTCGAGCCCGCCACCGGCGACTCCGGCGCCGGCGGCAAGCAGGAGATGCTTGGCATGCAGTACGCCAATAAGGAGACCCCCAGCGTGGTGATCGGCGGCGAGACCTATAACGTCGAGCTGGTCTACGCGGACAACGGCTCCTCCAGCGACAAGGCCCCCACCGCCGCCGCCGAGCTGGTGGGCAAGGACGTGAGCCTGGTCCTGGGCACCTACGGCTCCGGCTGCGCCATCGCGGGCGGCCCGGTCTTCGGCGAGGCGGGCCTGGCCGCCATCGGCGTGACCTGCACGAACCCCAACGTCACCGCGGGCAACGATTACTACTACCGCATCTGCTTCCTCGATCCCTTCCAGGCCCAGGTGCTGGCCTCCTTCGCCGAGGAGAAGTTCTCCGCCAAGAAGGCGTACCTGCTGGGCGAGCTGGGCAACGACTATGACCAGGGCCTGATCACCTATTTCGAGCAGACCTTCTCCGGCGAGGTGGTCAAGGACTCCTTCCCCACCAACACCTCCGACTTCTCCACTTACCTGAACAAGGCCGTGGCCGAGGGCGCGGACGTCATCTTCTGCCCCGTCTCCATCGCCTACGCCACCCAGATCCTGAAGCTGGCCGCGTCCATGGACCTGAGCATCCCCATCATGGGCTCCGACACCCTGGACAGCAACATGGTCCTGGAAGCCGCCAAGGGCTCCAACGTCCAGCTCTACGTCTCCACCTTCTATCAGGAGGGCGGCTCTCCCAAGTTCGATGAGGGCATCAAGGCCTGGCTGGCCGAGGACTCCACCGCCATGACCAACAACGGCGGCAACGACACCATCGCCGCGGTCACGGCCATGGGCTATGACGCCTATTACGTGGCCCTGGAGGCCCTGAAGGCCGCGGGCTCCACCGACAAGGCCGCCGTCAAGGCCGCCCTGCCCAGCCTCCAGTACACCGGCGTGTCCGGCGCGATCGCCTTCGACGACGTGGGCGACGCCGTCCGGGACACCGCCTATATCAAGACCGCCGACAATGCCGCCGGCGCTTGGAAGCTGGAGGCCGTCCAGACGGTGAAATAAGGGGGAGGACCCCGGGACATCCGCATGGTATCCGTCCGCCTGCCGGGGGAGATCCCCCGGCAGGTGGCGGCGTTCCTCAGGCAGTTCACAGGACCGCCTCGAAAGGGGCCCGTCCGGCCTTTTTCGAGACGGTCCTCCGCGCCCCTGTGTGTCTTTACATCTTAATGAACAAGGGAGGGTCCCTTCGTGCAATACGCCATTTCCATCCTGCTCTCCGGCGTGTCCCTGGGCGGGCAGTACGCCCTGATCGCCATCGGCTACACCATGGTCTACGGCATCCTGCGCCTGATCAACTTCGCCCACGGCGACGTGTTCATGGTGGCGGG
>NZ_CAJUBK010000109.1 GCF_910584465.1 uncultured Oscillibacter sp. | reverse complement strand
CGTGCCACCGGATCTCTACGATGTCTTTCATTCTCTCTTCTCCTTTCCTGTGCTCGCAGTCAAAAATGCGGCGGGCAGTGAGTCCTGCCCGCCGCTGAGATGTTAGGATATCACACCAGGGGATCCAGGACGGCCTTGAAGTCGGCGATGATGTCTTCGGGGTCCTCCAGGCCCACGCTGACGCGGACCAGGCCCTCGGAGATGCCGGCAGCCTTCAGCTCCTCGGCGGTGTAGGTGGAGTGGGTCATGGTCGCGGGATGCTCGACCAGGGTCTCGGCGTCGCCCAGGGAGACGGCCACGGTGCACAGCTCCAGCTTGTTCAGGGCGGCGGCGGTGGCGGCCTTGTCGGCCTTCAGCTCCAGGGACATCATGCCGCCGGGCAGCTTCATCTGCTTCGCGGCGATCTCATGGCCCTCGAAGCTCTCCAGGCCGGGATAGTAGACCTTCGCCACGGCGGGATGGCCCTCGAAGAACGCGGCCACCTTCTTGGCATTGGCGCAGTGGCGCTCCATGCGGATGTCCAGGGTCTTCATGCCCCGGGCCATCAGGAAGGCGTCGAACGGGCTGAGGACCGCGCCGGTCATGTCCTTCAGGCCGAACATGCGGCAGGTGCCCACGAACTCCGCGTCCCCGACGATGACGCCCGCGATGACGTCGCCGTGGCCGTTGAGGTACTTGGTGGCGCTGTGGACCACCGCGTTGGCGCCAAGCTCCAGGGGGCGCTGCAGGTAGGGCGTGCAGAACGTGTTGTCCACGATCACCCGGATATCGGACTTGAAGTCATGGGCGGTCTTGGCGATGAGGGCGATGTCCAGGACCTTCATGGTGGGGTTGCAGGGGGACTCGAAGTAGACCACCTTGGTCTTGTCGGTCAGGGCCTTCTCCAGGTTCTCGACCTTGCTCAGGTCGGTGAGGGTGACCTTGACGCCGAACTTGTTCATGCCGTGGGTCAGCAGGGCGTAGGTGCAGCCGTACAGGGTCTCGTCCGCCACGATCTCGTCGCCGGCGACCACGGAGCTCCACAGGGCGGTGGAGATCGCGCCCATGCCGGAAGCCGCCACCAGGGCGGACTCGCCGCCTTCCAGGGAGGCCATCTTCGCTTCGACCTGCGCGGTGGTGGGGTTGCCCAGGCGGGTGTAGATATAGCCCTCTTCCTTGCCGGCGAAGCGGGCGCCGCCCTGCTCCACGGACTCGAACTCGAAGGTGGAGGTCTGATAGATGGGGGCGCACAGGGAGCCGGCGGCGTTGACGACCTTGCCGGCGTGGATCTGGCGAGTGGCGAAACCCTTATCCTTGCAGTTCATATCGATGTACCTTCCTTTCTTTTTTGCGCCGCGGGGCGCCGCTTTTGCGGGGGAAGGCGTGGTTCGGTTTTTCCGTTACTGGGCACACCTTCCAGGACGGCGGACGGCGGCAGTGTAAAAGCGCGTGGGAAGACGGGCCGGGCTGCGGGATCACGGTGATATTGACCAGGGGCCGAGGGACCGTGCCGTCGATTTTTGTCAACTCCCATAGTCATGATACCATTTCCCCGGCAAGAGTGTTAGTATGAGTTTTTGGACATCTGTTATCGCTTTTGTCGATAACGGTTTGACATCTGCGGTAGGGTATCCTATAATACATCCCAAGACATCACGGGAGGCGGGAGGCGTCATGACGTTCCAGCAGCTGACTTATCTGGTCGAGATCTCCAAATGCGGCTCCATCAACAAAGCGGCGGGCAAGCTGTTCCTCTCTCAGTCCGGCATCTCCACCGCCATCCGGGATCTGGAGGAGGAGCTGGGCATCCAGTTCTTCGTCCGGAGCAACCGGGGCGTGGAGTTCACGCCGGACGGACGGGAGTTCCTGGGCTACGCCGCGTCCCTGCTGGAGCAGAAGCGGTGGATCGAGAACCGCTACGGCGAGGCGCGGGACGCCGCTCCGGCGGTCCACCTCTCCATCTCGTCCCAGCGCTATCCCTTCACGGAGGACGCCTTCCTGGAACTGCTCCGGGACCTGGAGGCGAACCGCTATCAGTCCGCCATCCGGGAGGTGGATATGGACGCCGTCATCGACGACGTATACGACCACCGGGCGGACATCGGCGTCATCTGCGTGACGGAGCTGACGGAGAAGATGATCTTCCGGTTCCTGGATTCCCGAGCCCTGGTCTTCCATGAGATCGCGGTGGTGGATCCCTGCGTCTATGTCCGCAGGGGCCATCCCCTGGCGGAGCAGGAGACGGTGACGGAGGCGGACCTGACGGGATATCCCTACGTATCCTTCGAGCGGGAACAGGGCGTGGCGGTGGATTTCTCCGAGGAGTACCGGATGCTGTCCCTGAAGAAGCCCGCCCGGCAGATCCGGGTGAACAGCCGCAGCGCCATGCTGCGCGTGCTGTCCTACACCGACGGCTTCACCACCGGGAGCGGCCTGATCACGAAGAGCAGCGGCTATCGGAAACTGATCACGCTCCCCCTGGCGGAGAAGAGCGGCATCCGCATCGGCTGGATCGCCCTGAAGGGCGGCAAGCTCTCCGCCCTGGCGGAGCGGTTTTTGAAGCTGCTGGAGAAAAACATCCTGGAGTCGATCGAGTTCACGAACAAGGCCCGGCAGTCCCGGAAGGAGGCTTTGTAAGGAGGCAGGGAGGCTCCGGACAGGGAAACGGAGCGCCTGCAAGGCGCTCCGCTCAGGCTGTCGAAAAGACTTTTCGACAGCCTGAGCAAGTTTTCAGGACTTTCAAAAAAGTCCTGAAAACTTATGATCGAAAACGAAAGGGACCCTTCCTGGGTCCCTCTCGTAACTCTCTTCCTTCCCGTCGAGGAAGTTCCCTCTGCTTTTTCGAAAGGCGGAAGGAGCGCCTTGCAGGCGCTCCTTCCACCGTCATCGGTCATCTGTTTTTCCAGCGGTCCAGCGTGGGCAGGAGATCCTCCATGAACGCCCGGTTGGACGATGGATCCCCGAAGGGCATATGGGGCAGGCACCACTCGATCATCTCCTCCATGGTGCAGTCCGGGGCGCAGAAGCTCCCGCCGTCCCAGCACCATTTGCAGTAGTGCTCGTTGATGCTCCCGTCCTTGTCCCGGCCCATCTGCTCCACGGTGATGGGCATGCCGCAGCTCTGGCACGCCAGGTCCGTCTGGTATCCCAGCAGGGCGTTGATGGACACGCTGAACAGGTCGGAGATGGCTTTCAGGGTCTCGATCTCCGGCACCGTCTCGCCGCGTTCCCAGCGGGACACGGCCTGCCGGGTGACGAAGAGCTTCTCCGCGATCTCGTTTTGGGAAAGACCGGCCTTTTTCCGCAGGTCTGTGAACACCTCGTTGAATCTCATGGGGACCGCCTCCTTTACACGACCAGCTTACCACGGAGGGGACGGGCCGTCAAGCAACCTTCGGTTGCCCGGCCTGCCGGACCCGTCTTTTCGACAGGCCGAGCGGGCTGTTGGAAACGAAAGGCCACCTCGGGACTCCTTCCCGGCGGGCCTCCTCCCCGCCGGCGGAGCCCCCATCCCTCCTTCGGCGCTCTGGGCAGCCTCCACCCGCTCCGCTCCCATACGGGCCGCCCCCTTTTTGCCCGGCCGGCGCGCGCCATTTTGCCCGGCGGGCAAAAAAATGAATTGACGGTCGGGACGCAATATGTTAAACTAAAGACAATGTGTCTATGGCAGGACACCGGCCCCAAAATTTCGACCATGACATGATAGGGAAAGAAGGAAGCGTATGTACAAGATCGTCAGAAAAGAGGCCCTGCGCCCCACCGTCACCCTGTATGAGATCGAGGCTCCGCTGATCGCCAAAAAAGCCCAGCCCGGCCAGTTCATCATCCTCCGGGTGGACGAGAAGGGCGAGCGCATCCCCATCACCATCAATGCCTACGACCCTGAAAAGGGCACCGTCACCATCATCGTCCAGACCGTCGGCGCCACCACCGAGAAGCTCGCCCGCCTCAACGAGGGCGACTGCCTCCAGGACTTCGTGGGCCCCCTGGGCAAGGCCACCGAGACCGAGGGGAAGAAGAAGGTCTGCGTGGTCGGCGGCGGCGTGGGCTGCGCCATCGCCTACCCGGTCTTGAAGAAGTTCCACGACGACGGGGCCGAGGTCCACGCCATCGTCGGCTTCCGCACCGAGGATCTGGTCATCCTGGAGGAGGATTTCAAGAAGTCCTCCGATAAGCTGATCGTCTGCACCGACGACGGCAGCTACGGCCGCAAGGGCCTGGTCACCGAGGCCCTCAAGGAGCTGATCGAGGCCGGCAACCAGTACGACGAGGTCTTCGCCATCGGTCCCATGGTCATGATGAAATTCGTCTCCAAGACCACCGAGCCCTACGGCATCCCCACCACCGTCTCCATGAGCCCCATCATGATCGACGGCACCGGCATGTGCGGCGGCTGCCGGCTGAGCGTGGGCGGCGAGATGAAGTTCGCCTGCGTGGACGGCCC
>NZ_CAJUBK010000108.1 GCF_910584465.1 uncultured Oscillibacter sp. | reverse complement strand
CATGGGACCGATCCCATGCCGCTGCGCTTTCCCCTGGACGGATCAAAGGCGCTGGGCGACGGCGTCCAAAAACTCCTCGGTGTCCACGCCCCGGGCCGGGAAGCCCGGCTCCACCAGGGGGAGCAGGTCCTTCGTCATCACGCCCTCCTCCAGCGTCCGGAGGGACGCGGCTTCCAGCCGCCGGCCGAACCGGACCAGATCCTCCAGGGCGTCCAGCTCGCCCCGGCGCTTCAGCGCGCCGGACCAGGCGAAGATGGTCGCCATGGGATCGGTGGAGGTCCTCTCGCCGTTCAGATACCGGTAGTAATGCCGGGTGACGGTGCCGTGGGACGCCTCGAACTCCATGGTCCCGTCGGGGGAGACCAGCACGGAGGTCATCATGGCCAGGCTGCCGAAGGCGGCGGCGATCATGTCGCTCATCACGTCGCCGTCGTAGTTCTTCAGCGCCCAGATGAAGCCGCCCTTGGAGCGGATGACCCGCGCCACCGCGTCGTCGATGAGGGTATAGAAGTAGGTCAGGCCCCGGGCCTCGAACTGCGCCCGATAGCCGGAGGCGTACTCCTCCTCGAAGATCCGCTTGAACTCCCCGTCATAGACCTTGGCGATGGTGTCCTTCGTGGAGAACCAGAGGTCCTGCCCCTGGCTCAGGGCGTACTGGAAGCAGGAGCGGGCGAAGGCCCGGATGCTGGCCTCGGTGTTGTGCTGGCCCTGCCAGACGGCGGGGCCGTCCACGGTCTGGACGTGCAGCGCCTGCTCCGTGCCGCTCTCCCCCTTGAAGGTGAGGACGGCGGTGCCGGGCTCCTCCGTGGTCATGTCCACGGCCTTGTACATGTCGCCGTAAGCGTGGCGGGCGATGGTGATGGGCTTTTCCCAGTTCCTCACCACCGGCCGGATGCAGGGCAGGACGATGGGGGCCCGGAAGGCGGTGCCGTCCAGGATGGCCCGGATGGTGCCGTTGGGGGACTTCCACATCTCCGTCAGCTCCGGGTACTCCTCCATCCGCTGCTTGTTGGGGGTGATGGTGGCGCATTTCACGGCCACGCCCAGGCGCTTCGCGGCGTTGGCGGCGTCGACGGTGACCTGGTCTCTCGTGGCGTTCCGGTTCAAAAGGCCCAGGTCGTAATACTCGGTCCTCAAGTCCACGAAGGGCACGATCAGCTTCTCCTTGATCATCCTCCAGAGGATGCGGGTCATCTCGTCCCCGTCCATCTCCACCAGAGGGGTGGCCATTTGGATCTTTCCCATAAAAAACGCCTCCCTCAGTCCGCCCGTCCGGCGTAGTAGTTCATGAGGCACCCGTCCAGGAGGATCTCCCGCTCCTCCGCCGTCAGGCCCCGGACGTGGAGCAGGAGGTCCGCCTCGCCGCCGTCCGCCTGCAAGACCTTGGCGGGGATGTCCTCCCGGCCTGTCCGGATGGCCTCCCGGATGCCCGGGACGAAGATGCAGTCCCCCGCCTCCCAGGGGAACGCGGTCCCCTCGTCCAGGGTGAAGGGCAGGATGCCCCAGTTGATGCAGTTGGAGCGATAGCGCTTCGTGGCGAAGGCGAAGCAGATGTTCGCCAGGCCCCCCAGGACCTTCTGGCAGGAGGCGGCCTGCTCCCTCGCGGAGCCGTCGCCGGGCCTCATGGCGAAGACGCAGGAGCCGAACTGCGTGTCCTCCGCCCGGGCCCCGGCCCTCTCCAGCAGGGCCCGGAGCTTCTCCGGGACCTCCCCGGCCAGGCGCTCCGCCTCCAGCTCCGCCGCGGCCTTGGCCCGGCCCACGTAGGCGGGCTCCCGGCGGGAGAGGGTGTGCTCCGCCAGGCGCAGGGGATTGGAGCGGTAGGAGGAGGTCTCGCCGGAGGGGATGAGCTCGTCGGTGGTGGTGACCTCGTCCCGGAGGACCGCCGCCAGCTCCACCAGGAGGTCCTCCGCCAGGGGCCGCATCTTGGGCCAGTCGGTGATGTTGGGGCCGAGGATCAGCTCCTCCTCCGGATGGGGATGGCCGAAGCCGTCGTAGACCCGCTTTCGGTAGACCTCCCGGTCGAAGTGATAGGGGCGGCGGGCGGTCTCATAGTCGGCCTCCGTGGCGGGGACGATCCTCCCCCCGCAGCGGGCCGTGGCGGCGATGGACCGGGCGTCCATCAGGCACACGGCGGCGAACTGGCCCTCGCCGGGCTTGGAGCCCTCCCGGTTGGGGAAGTTCCGGGTGGTGTGGCGGAGGCTCAGGCCGTTGTGGGCGGGCACGTCCCCCGCGCCGAAGCAGGGGCCGCAGAAGCTGGGCTTGATGACGGCGCCGCTCCGCAGCAGGTCCGCCGCGGCCCCGATCTTCGTCAGCTCCAGGCTGACGGGCACGCTGGTGGGGTACACGTCCAGGGTGAAGCGGCCGTCGCCGCAGCTCCCGCCCCGGAGGATGTCCGCCGCCTCCGCGATGTTGTCGAAGAGGCCCCCGGCGCATCCGGCGATGACGCCCTGGTCGGCCCAGACGCCGCCGTCGCGGATCTTGTCCGTCAGGCGGACGTCCGCCTTGGGGAAGCGCCGCCGGGCGTCGACCTCCACCTCCGCCAGGATGTCCCCGGCATCGTCCAGGAACTCCCGGATGGTCCAGGCGTTGGAGGGGTGGAAGGGCAGGGCGATCATGGGCTCGATCTGGGACAGGTCCAGCTCGATGTACTTGTCGTACCACGCGAAGTCGCCGGGACGGAGCTCCCGGTACTCCTCCCCCCGCCCGTGGGCCTCGTAGAAGCCCCGGGTCTCTTCGTCGGTCTCCCAGATGGAGGAGAGGCAGGTGGTCTCCGTGGTCATGACGTCGATCCCGTTGCGGAAGTCGATGGGCAGGCCCGCTACGCCGGGACCGGCGAACTCCAGGACGCAGTTGTTCACGAAGCCCCGCTCGAAGGTGGCCTTCACCAGGGCGATGGCCGCGTCGTGGGGCCCCACGCCCCGCTTCGGCGCGCCGGTGAGGTAGACCAGGACGACCTTGGGATAGGGCACGTCCCAGGTGTTTTTCAAAAGCTGCTTGCAAAGCTCCGGTCCGCCCTCGCCCACGGCCATGGTCCCCAGGGCGCCGTAGCGGGTGTGGGAGTCGGAGCCCAGGATCATCTTCCCGCAGCCCGCCAGCTGCTCCCGTGCGTAGGAGTGGATGACGCTCTGGTTGGCGGGGACGTAGATGCCGCCGTACTTCCGGGCGGCGGAGAGGCCGAAGACGTGGTCGTCCTCGTTGATGGTGCCGCCCACGGCGCACAGGGAGTTGTGGCAGTTGGTCAGGGCGTAGGGGATGGGGAACTCCCGCATGCCGGAGGCCCGGGCCTGCTGGATGATGCCCACGTAAGTGATGTCGTGGCTGGCCATGGCGTCGAAGCGGATCTGGAGCTTTTCGGGGTCGCCGGAGACGCTGTGGGCCTGGAGGATGCTCCAGGCCAGGGTCCGCTCCCGTCCCTCGGCGGGGGAGATGGGAGCGGCGGAGCACAGGGCGCCCCCGGAGAGGAAGACGCCGCCGTCGTGGAGAGCGATCATGATCGAGACCTCCTGTGATACAACGATTTATCGTTCCGAGATGGGCACGTAAGGCACCCGCCGGCAGACGGTCTTGTAGGCGGGGCGGATGATCCGCGGATCTTCGGCGCAGCACTCCTCGATGCGGTGGGCGCACCAGCCGGGCATCCGGGCGCTGGCGAAGATGGCGGTATACAGGTCCGTGGGGATGCCCAGCAGCGTGTAGACGAAGCCGGAGTAGAGATCCACGTTGGCGCAGATGGGCTTGTCGGAGCCCCGGATCTCCTGGAAGACCTGGGGGGCCAGGCGCTCCACGGACTCGATGAGGTCCAGCTCGTCCACCATGCCCTTCTTCTCCGCCAGGCGGCGGGAGAACTGCTTGAGGATCTCCGCCCGGGGGTCGGAGAGGGTATAGACCGCGTGGCCCATGCCGTAGATGAGGCCCGTGCCGTCGCCCAGCTGGCGGCGGAGGATGCGGACCAGCTGGTCCTTGACCTGGCCGTCGTCCTTCCAGTCCCGGACGGCCCGTTTGAGGTACTTCATCATCTCCACCACCTTGATGTTGGCGCCGCCGTGGCGGAAGCCCTTCAGCGCGCCCACGGCGGCGGCGATGGAGGAGTAGAAATCCGTCCCGGAGGAGGTCAGCACCCGGCAGGCGAAGGTGGAGTTGTTGCCGCCGCCGTGCTCGGCGTGGAGGATCATGCAAAGATCCAGGAGCTTGGCCTCGTCGTCGTCGAACTGGGTGTCCTTGCGCAGGGAGTGGAGGAAGTTCTGGGCCACGCTCATGTCGGTCCGGGGCCGGTGGAGGTAGAGGCTGTCCTTGTCGAAGTAGTGGCACTTGGCCGCGTAGGAGTGGGCCACGATGGTGGGCGTCCGGGCCACCATGCGGAAGGATTTGAACAGCTCGTTCTCCAGCGTCATGTTCTCCGCCTCGCCGTCGTGGGAGTGGAGGGCCAGGA
>NZ_CAJUBK010000107.1 GCF_910584465.1 uncultured Oscillibacter sp. | reverse complement strand
GTTTCGAACGTCCTGAAAACTTGCTCAGCCTGGCGAAAAGACGTTTTCGCCAGGCTGGAGAGCTCTCAGCGGTCTCCGCTGAGAGCTCTTTTTTAGGATGCCGGGGAAGGAGCGGGGGCCCCGCCGTCCTCGCGGGGCGTTTCAGGCGTCCCCGTCCTCCTCTAAAAGGCGCAGCCCCGCGATGTCCGTCACGGGCATGGAGAAGACCACGGACTGGGCCCGGGTGGCCATCCCCGCCTGGGTCATGACGGCCTTCATGATGGGCTTCCGGTCCGCCTCGCGGGCCAGGATGAAGACGATCTCCTTCTCCGCCGCCAGGGACACGCCGAAGAACTTCCGGGCCAGCTCCGTCCCCGTGCCCTTGGCGTGGATGGTGGTGCCGCCGGCGGCGCCGGCGGAGCGGGCGGCGTCCATCACCTGGTCGGTGTGGCCCCGGTTCGTGATGACCACGATCAGCTCGTGGGTGATCTCTTTGTCCATGTCGTCCTCCTCCGCCTGCCACTGCAGGAGATAGTCCCGGGCCCGGGCCCCGCCGATGCTGGAGATGGGCACCGTCATCAGGATGCCCCGCCCCGGCACGTCCAGCCACAGCTCCCGCGCCGCCCGGCGCACCAGGCGGGCGGACCGGGGGGCCGCCAGGAGCAGCACCGTCTTCTCCGTGGCCTCCAGCCCCAGGGTGTCCAGCACCTCTGTGGCGGCGGTGCCCTGGCCCAGGGCGGAGAGCACCAGGGAGGCCCCCTGGGCCTGGAACCAGGCGGCGAACTCCCCGCCCAGGCTCCGGTCCGTGATGACGATCATGAGAACGGCTCCGGCCATAGGGACGCCTCCTCTCGGATGTGGTTCAATATGCCAGGTCGATGATGTCCTCGTCCCCGGCCTCCTGGGCCAGCCGGGCTTTCTGCTTCCACTGGTAGACCAGGCCCAGCAGCTGGATGGTCAAAAGCGGCGTCATGGCCACCATGGCCACCACGCCGAAGGCGTCGGTGACGATGTCGCCTCCCAGGGCCTCGCAGGCCCCCATGGCGAAGGGCAGCAGGAACGTGGCCGTCATGGGCCCGGAGGCCACGCCGCCGGAGTCGAAGGCGATGGAGGTGAAGATCTTCGGCACGAAGAAGGACAGCACCGCCGCCAGCAGGTAGCCGGGCACCAGGAAGACGAAGATGGACACCCCCGTCATCACCCGGACCATGGCCAGGCCGATGGACACCGCCACGCCGGCGGACAGACTGGCGCTCATGGCCGAGCCGGGGATGGCCCCGGAGGTGATCTCCTCCACCTGCTTGTTCAGCACGTGGACCGCCGGCTCCGCCTGGACGATGAACCAGCCCATCAGCATCCCCGTGGGGACCAAGATCCAATGGAAGGGCAGGGCGGCGATCTGCCGGCCCAGATAGGTGCCCGCCGGGAGGAAGCCCACGTTCACCCCCGTGAGGAACACCGCCAGGCCGATATAAGTATACAGGAGGCCCACCACGATCTTCAAGACCTTTTTCCGCTTCAGCCCCAGGGCGGCCGCCTGGAACACGGCGAAGAAGGCCGCGATCGGGGAGAGGCTCTTCAGGACCTCCCAGGCGTAGACCGGGAACGACGCCAGGAACAGCCCGCCCAGCTCCCGGCTGTCCGCCGCCTGGGGCATGGGGGAGGGGACGTAAGCCCCGGAGGCGGGGAAGAGCATCGCCAGGATCAGCACCGCCAGGATCGGTCCCACGGAGCACAGGGCCACCAGGCCGAAGCTGTCCTGCGCGGCGCTCTCGTCGCTGCGGATGGAGGACACGCCCAGGCCCAGGGCCATGATGAAGGGCACCGTCATGGGCCCGGTGGTGACGCCGCCGGAGTCGAAGGCCACCGCCAGGAACTCCTCCGGCACGAAGAAGGCCGCCAGGAGGAAGACCGCGGCGTACGACACGGCGAGCATCCACTGCAGGGGGATCTGGAACAGGATGCGCAGCAGCGCCGCCACCAGGAAGACGCCCACGCCCCCCGCCACGGCGCCGATCAGCACCACGTCGGGGATGCCGGGGACCTGGCCCGCCAGGACCTGGAGGTCCGGCTCGGACATGGTGACGACCACGCCGATCAGGAAGCTGACGGAGACGATGACCCACAGCTTCCGGGAGCTGGCCATATGGGAGCCCACCTGCTCGCCGATGGGGCTCATGGCGGCCTCGGCCCCCAGGGTGAAGAAGCCCATGCCCACGATCAGCAGCACCGCCCCGGCCAGGAAGGCCAGCAGGATGTCCACCGGCAGGGGGGCGACGGTGAGGCAGAGGACCAGCACGATGCCGGTGATGGG
Organism: uncultured Oscillibacter sp.; assembly: GCF_910584465.1. Taxonomy (GTDB): domain Bacteria; phylum Bacillota; class Clostridia; order Oscillospirales; family Oscillospiraceae; genus Oscillibacter. The sequence goes on along the minus strand of NZ_CAJUBK010000107.1, from coordinate 2,170 downwards.
CAGAACGGAAGCCAGGGCCTCCCGGACCTTCTCGCCCAGTATCGTCTTCGTGCGGCCCATCCGGTCCCGCCAGCGGCCCAGCCTGCCCACGCGTCCACCTCCTCTGCCGATGTACGGTCGATGTCAAGATATATGACCCATCTTACCATGAGGAGGACGGCCCGCGCAACCGGTCCGGGGGATCCTTTACGAGGATCTTACGCCCGGGCCGGGGCCCCGGGGCGCGGTCCGAGCGCTTCCGGCCCCGGACGACAAAAAAAGAGGCCGCATGGCCCTGCGGTCCCTTGGGGTTCGGGGCGGGGGCCCTCCCCCGCCCCGCCTCGTCACTGCATCTGCGAGGCGATGCTGTCCACCGCCTGGTCCACGGCGCCGCTCAGCTTGTGCATCCCCCGGTCCATCTGCCGCTGCATGGTGCGCCGGCTGCTCTGAGGCGCCATCATCCCCGCCGCCGCGCCGGCCGCCAGGCCCGCGCCGATGCCGAGGAGGAACCCCGTGCTCTTCTTCATCTTCTCATCACTCCTTTTCCTTGCCGCTACAGTTTGCCCCGCCGGGCCGAAAAAAACCGCCGGGCCGTTTGCCAAAGCCCGCCAAACGCGCTATACTATGGAAAATGGACGACCACAGGAGGGACCGCTATGACCACCATCTATCTCATCCGCCACGCCGAGGCCGAGGGCAACCTCTACCGCGTGGCCCAGGGCCAGCACGACAGCAACCTCACCGACCGGGGCTGGCGGCAGGTGGAGGCCCTGAGGCGCCGCTTCGAAGGCGTGCACATCGACGCCGTCTACGCCAGCGACCTCTACCGCACCCGGGCCACTGCCACCGCCGTCTCCAGGCCCCGGGGCCTGCCCCTCCGGCTGAGGGAGGATCTCCGGGAGATCTGCGTGGGCGACTGGGAGCAGCGGACCTGGGGCGACATCGCCCGCCGGACGCCGAAGGCCATGGCGGACTTCGGCAGCCGGATGGACCGCTGGTCCATCCCCGGGGCGGAGCGCCCGGCGCAGGTGCTCTCCCGGGTCCGGGCCGCGCTGGAGGACATCGCGCGGCAAGAGCCGGACCGGACCGTGGCCGTCTTCTCCCACGGCTATGCCATCCGCCTGGTGCTGGCCAGCCTCCAGGGCATCTCCCTCCGGGACACCGGCGCCAAGTCCCCCACCGGGGACAATACCGCCGTCTCCCTGCTGGAGTGGGACGGGGACGGCCTCCGGGTGGTCTGGCAGAACGACGCCAGCCACCTGGAGGAGCCGGAGTACCTGGCGGGAGAGGGGGAGCACGCCGAACGCTCCTATGCCCTGGAGCCGGGGCTGTGGTTCCGCCCCCTGACGGGGGAGGAGGCCGCCGCCCGCCTGTCCGATGCCTGGGCCCAGGCCGGGGGAGGGGACGGCGCCCCTCCCGCCGCGTCCTTGACCCTGGAGGGACTCCGGGGGGAGGAGCCCGCCGGGCTGCTCCACATGTCCCCGGAGACGGGGCGGATCTCCCTGGTCTATGTCCGGCCCGCCTGCCGGAGGCGGGGCTTCGGCGTCCAGCTCATCGGCCAGGCGGTGCTGCGCACCAGGGACCGGGGCGGGGAGGCGCTGTCCGTCCTCCTGGGGCCGGAGGGGCCGGGCAGGGCGTTCTTCCTGGACTGCGGCTTCCGCCCGGAGGGCGGCGGGGAGGGCCGGGAGCGGCTGGTGAAGCCCATCGGCTTCGACCCCTCCGTCTGAGGGCCGTAAAGGCTTCGTAAATCCCTTGTCCGTTCGTCAGATCCCGGCAAGATTAGCGTTGACAAATCGTGTATGATCCCTTATAGTGGTCTCACAGCTCAAGGCTTCATAAAAGGGAGTAGCTTACGTTGAGAACGTGGCGCGGTCCGTCATCACGATGGTCGACGATACCATCCGGGCCCGTCTGAAAAAGCGAGACTTTTATCGCGTGAGACAGCCGCCGGCCTTCCCGGCGCCGTCTTCGCGCGGTGGAGGTCTCGCTGGATTTTTAGGGCCCGCGCCCCCGGCCACTGCGCGCGGGCCCCCGAAAGTGGTGGATGGTATGGAAATCTGGATCACGGTACTGCTGTTCTTACTGGGCCTGCTCCTGATCATCAAGGGCGGCGACTGGTTCCTGGACGGGGCCGTCTGGATCGCGGAGGCCACCGGCGTGCCCCGGTTCATCATCGGGGCCACCATCGTCT
>NZ_CAJUBK010000106.1 GCF_910584465.1 uncultured Oscillibacter sp. | reverse complement strand
CACTTCTCGTCCATCGCCGGCGCGGGCCCCATCACCGGCCCCATCGGCGCCGCCGGCTTCGGCTGGCTGGCCTGCACGCTGTGGATCTTGATCGGCGGCATCTTCTTCGGCGGCGTCCATGACTTCGGCGCCCTGTTCGCCTCCGTCCGCCACGACGGCAAGTCCATCGGCGAGATCATCTCCACCAACATGAGCAAGCGGGCCAAGATGCTGTTCCTGATCTTCGCCTATCTGACTCTGATCCTGGTGGTGGCGGCCTTCGCCTCCATCGTGGCCGGCACCTTCGGCGCCACCTTCACCGAGTCCGGCGCCGTGGACTACGCCGCCTCCGAGGCCAACGCCCGGGTCGCCATGGTCTCCTTGCTGTTCATCGCCATCGCCATCGTCTTCGGCTTCCTGGTGTACCGCCGGAACGCCCCCATGGGCGTGGCCAGCGTCATCGGCGTCATCGCCATCGTGGTGATCATCGCCATCGGCATGAACTTCCATCCCATCTACCTGAGCAAGGACGCCTGGATGTGGATCTGCGGCATCTACATCGCCATCGCCTCCGTCACCCCGGTGTGGATCCTGCTCCAGCCCCGCGACTACCTGAGCTCCTTCCTGCTGTACGCCATGCTGGCCCTGGCCGTGGTGGCGGTCGTCCTGGCCCGGCCCGACATGGGCAGCATGGCCGTGGTCAACACCTTCGTGGAGACCAACCCCGAGACCCACGCGGGCAACCCCATCTTCCCCGTGCTCTTCACCACCATCGCCTGCGGCGCGATCTCCGGCTTCCACTCGCTGGTCTCCTCCGGCACCACCTCCAAGCAGCTGGATAAAGAGACCGACGCGAAGCCCATCGCTTACGGCGGCATGCTCCTGGAGTGCGTGCTGGCCATCCTGACCCTGTGCGCCGTGGCCTATGCCTACAGCTGGAACGCCGCCAACCCCGATGCCAAGCTGGCGGGCGCGACGGCCATCTTCGGCGGCGGCCTGGCCCACATGATCGACGACACCATCCCCGGCACCTACAGCATCCTGTACACCCTGCTGGTGCTGACCTACTCCGCCTTCTGCCTGACCTCCCTGGACACCGCCACCCGTCTGGCCCGGTTCATGTTCCAGGAGTTCTGGCTGGATTCCAGCAAGGGCGAGACCCCGGAGAACGTCACCGGCTACAAGAAGGTCCTCTCCAACATGTACGTGTCCACCGGCATCACCGTGGTGCTGGGCGTGCTGCTGGGCCTGAACGGCTATGAGAAGATCTGGGCGCTGTTCGGCTCCGCCAACCAGCTGCTGGCGGGCCTGGGCCTGCTGGCCGTGGCCACCTGGCTGGGCAACATCGGCAAGAACAACAAGATGTTCCTGTTCCCCATGGGCTTCATGATCATCGTGACCATCTGCTCGCTGCTGGTGAACACCAAGAACCAGATCGCCGTGATCTCCGCCGGCGGCGCGGACTGGGGCCCCTATGTCCAGGCCATCCTGGGCGTCCTGCTAGTGGTCCTGGCGGTGATCCTGGCCATCGAGGGCATCAGCACCATCATGCATCCCAAGAAGAAGCAGAAGGCGTAACACGTCCCCGCGGAGTTTTGCCAGTCTCCGCGCGGCTTGGATGTCTCTTGCACGGAAGGAGGCCCGGCGGACGATCCGCCGGGCCTCCCCATCTGTCCTGTTCGTTCACTCTTGGTCCTTCGCGAGAGCGATCTCATCCAACCGTCCCACGATCCCTCCCCTGGTATAGGTATCCTTTCCTCCGGTAAAGAAGATCAGGCGCAAGTCGCAGAGCATGGCTTTTTCGATCGTCTCACCGTCTTTTCCCGTTGTCATGAAAGGCACCTCCTTATCGATATCATACCGGGTCCCGCCCCTCCGCGCAAGCCGTATTTTCCCCTCCGACGGATTCCCCGCTCTTTCCCCCTCCCCGTTCCTGTAAAATCAGGACAAAGCGGAAGGAGGCGGTCCCATGTATGAGGACAAGCGGGTGCTGCGCCTGGAGGTGGGGTCCATCCGGCCCAATCCCCGCCAGCCCCGGCGGATGTTCGACGAGGCGGGCCTGCGGGAGCTGGCGGCATCCATCCGGCGCCACGGCGTGGTCCAGCCCCTGGTGGTCCGCCGCAGGCCGGACGGCTGGGAGCTGGTGGCGGGGGAGCGGCGGCTCCGGGCGGCCCGCCTCGCCGGGCTGGAGGCGGTGCCCTGCGTGGAGGCGGAGGCGGACGAACAGGAGTCCGCCCTGCTGGCCCTGGTGGAGAACCTCCAGCGGCAGGACCTCCATTATTTCGAGGAGGCGGCGGCCATCGCGGACTACCTCCGCCGGACCGGGGCGACCCAGGAGGAGGCGGCGGCGCAGCTGGGCCGCTCTCCCTCGGCGGTGGCCAACAAGCTGCGGCTGCTGCGGCTGTCCCCGGCGTGCCAGGCCCTGCTGCTGGAGCGCGGGCTGACGGAGCGCCACGCCCGGGCCCTGCTGCGCCTGGAGGACGAGGAGGAGCGGCTGCAGGCCCTGCGCCGGGCGGCGGAGAAGCAGTGGAACGTGGCCCAGACCGAGCAGTACATCGAGCGGCGGCTGGAGGCCCTCCAGGCCACGCCCCCGGCGGGGCGGAGGACCTACGTCCTCAAGGACGTGCGGCTCTTCCTGAACAGCGTGGAACGGGGGCTGCGGATCGTCCGGGAGGCGGGGGTGGACGCCCAGTGCCGGCGGGACGACACCGAGGACGAGATCGTCCTGACGCTGCGGATCCCGCGGCGGCCCAGCCCTTGAAGGGGCCCGGCTTCTTGTTACTGGATTGTAATCTCTTTTTCGGCGCGGATGTGTTAGAATACCCTGAGATAGGAACGGCCCTTTCGTGTGCGGGCCGAAAAGGAGGGGCTTCATGGGACTGCTGACGAATGAAGTCAAACAAACGGACTTGGACCGGGCCGGGGCCAAAAAGGGCGGCGCGGCCCCCATCTTCATCGCCCTGGCCCTGACTGCCGCCATCATGGGCGGGGCCTACGCCGGGCTTTGCGCCTGGGCCGGGTCCCGGACCGTCTTTTATCCCGGGGAGGCCATACGCGGCGTCGCCGTGGGGGGCCTCACGGTGGATCAGGCCGCCAAGACCCTGGCCGCCGCCCTGCCCGGGCAGACCCTCACCGTCTCCACGGCCCAGAAGGCGGAGGAGGAGGGCTGGCCCGGCGAGGCCGGGGACGCCTCGATCTCCCTGGCGGAGCTGGGCTACACGGCGGAGCGCTGCCCCGCCATCGCCCAGCGGCATTTCGCGGACCAGCAGGCCGCCCCCTTCCTCAGCCGGGGCGCCCGGGTCCTCTCCCTCCTCACCGACCGCAGCGAGAGCGGCCTCGCCCCCGAGGACCGGGACGAGGACCTCTTCCAGGCCGGGGTGGCCCGGCTGTCGGAGGATCTGGCGCTGGAGCCCGTGGACGGGAGCTACACCGTCCGGGACGACGAGATCCTGATGACCAAGGAGGCCAACGGCCGCTCCATCGGCCCCCAGGCCCTGGGGGCCGCCCTGGGAGCCGCCGCCGCCGCGGGGGAGTCGGAGGTCCGGGTGGAGTTCACCACCCAACCGGCGCAGCCCCTGTCCATCCAAGAGATCCATGAGGCCGTCTCCGGCGAGATGGTGAACGCCAGATACGACACGGAGTCCGGCACGATCCTCCCGGAGAAGCGGGGCGCTTCCTTCGACACCGTGTCCGCCCAGCGGGTGCTGACCGCCGCCGCCCCCGGCGAGACCGTCTCCGTCCCCGCCGACATCCAGGAGCCGGAGATCACCGCTCAGGAGCTGGAGGCCGTCCTGTTCAAGGACCTGCTGGGGGAATGCACCACCCACGTGGGGGGCACCTCCGCCCGGCTGACCAACGTCCGCCTGGCCTCCGCCGCTTTCGACGGGACGGTGCTCAACAGCGGGGACGTCTTCTCCTACAACGAGACCGTGGGCCAGCGCACCGAGGCCAAGGGCTATAAGGCCGCCCCCGCCTATGTCCAGGGGGAGACCGTGGACGAGATCGGCGGCGGCGTGTGCCAGCCCTCCTCCACGCTGTACTACGCCTGTCTGCTCGCGGACCTGGAGATCACGGAGCGCTATGCCCACCGCTACATCCCCGCCTATATCACACGGGGCATGGACGCCACGGTGTCCTGGGGCGGGCCGGATTACAAGTTCACCAACGACACCAAGTATCCCCTGAAGATCTCCGCCAAATATCAGGACAACTACCTCACCGTCCAGCTCTGGGGCACCAAGAGCGACGACCGGACGGTGAAGATGACCTATGAGACCCTGTCCACCACGCCCTTCCAGGAGGTGGAGCAGCTCGATCCCACCCTGGCCCCCGGCCAGCGGCAGGTGAAGGTGACGCCCTACACGGGCTACAAGGTGAAGACCTACCGGAACATCTTCGACGGCAGCGGGAACCTGCTCTCCAGCGAGGTGGAGGCCATCAGCGACTACAAGTCCCGGGACCGCCTGATCCTGGTAGGGCCGCAGACGCCCGCCGGCGACGGCGAGGTGGAGGCCGGCGTGACCATCCCCGGCGTGCCCGGCGTGCCCACGGAGATCCCCTCTACGCCTGCGGAAGTGCCCGGGACCCCCGTGGAGGGGCCCGGCGCGGAGCCCGGCGCAGGGCCCGGCGGGACGGAGGAGCCCGAGGTCCCCGCCGCCGCCCCGGCGGAGATCCCGGCGGAGCCCTCCACGCCGGAGGAGCCGCCGGACATCGTGGTGATCCCGCCTTCGGAGGAATGATGAGAGGACGGCCTGCGCTTTCGGCGCAGGCCGTCCCAGCCTGGCGAAAACG
>NZ_CAJUBK010000105.1 GCF_910584465.1 uncultured Oscillibacter sp. | reverse complement strand
TCCTGGGTCCCTCTCGTAGCTCTCTTCCTTCCCGTCGAGGAAGTCCCCTCTCCTTTTTCGACACTCTGAGGACGGCCTGCGCTTTCGGCGCAGGCCGTCCTTTTCCCGGCAGGCGGGGCATACTATAGCGGTCTTCGAGACCCATGGCGAAAAAGGAGGGGAGGCATCGTTGAGACGCCGCTGGTGGATCCCGGCGCTGCTGTGGGCGGCGCTGTCCTTGGCCCTATGGCCCCTCCGGGGGAGCCTGACCGGGGAGGCCATCGCCGCCTGGACGCCCCGGCAGGCGTGGCTGGCGGCGATGGTGCTGCTGGGGCTGTACGTGGTCAAGGGCCTGACGGCGGCCCTGCCCATCACGGCGCTGGAGGCGGCGGGAGGGCTGCTCTTCCCCCTCCCGGCGGCGATGGCGCTCGGCATGTGCGGCGTGACGGCGGCCCAGGCCGCGCCCTACCTCCTCGGCAGGCGGCGGCAGGAGGACCTCTCCGCCCTGGCGGAGCAGCACCCCGTCCTCAGGGCGCTGGAGCCGGGGGAGGCGCCGGGGCGGCGGGTGTTCCTGCTGCGCCTGGCGGGGGTCCTGCCCGGCGATCTGGTGAGCTTGTACCTGGGCGCGGCGGGGACGCCCTGGCGGGCCTATCTCGCCGGAGGGCTCCTGGGGAACTCCCCCCGGGTGCTGTCGGCCACCGTGCTGGGCGCGGCGCTGTGGGACCTGGGCGGGGCGCGGTTCTGGGCCTCCTGCATCTTCGGGTGGGCCCTGACGGCGGCGGCGCTGCTGCTGTGGGGCCGGGACCAGGCCCTGCGGCGGGACGCGGACGGGACCGCCTGACGGCGGTCCCAGCCTGTCGGAAAAGCCTTTTCGACAGGCTGGGCAAGTTTTCAGGACTTTCTAAAAAGCCCGGAAAACTCATCGGCCGAAAACGAGAGGGACCCTTCCCGGGTCCCTCTCATAACGCTCTCCCTTCCCGTCGAGGAAGTCCCGCTTCCTTTTTTGACACTCCGGGACCGCCTGACGGCGGTCCCTCTGCTCCATCTCTTTATCGCATCCCCAAGATATCCGACAGGGCCGCCAGCGCCTCTTCCGCACCGGTCCCCTCGGCGGCGAGCGTCACCGAGCCGCTGTCCCGCATCAGCGACAGGAAGCCCAAGAGGCTCTTCCCATTGATGCAGTGCGCGCCCCGCATGATGGAGATCTGACAGGGATATCCGCTGGCCGTCTTGATGAACCTGGTAGCGATATGGTCCAGCTGCTCCTCCGGGATCTGTACGTCTGCCGTGCGATTCATGTCCCCACTCCCCGTTTCCATGAAATAGATAGCGCTAGTATAGCACGGTTCCGATCCCAGGACAATTTTTATTAAATAAGTTTTGTGGCACAAACCACATTTTCGTCGCCCGCGCACAAAATCGGAGGGGACGGGCCGTTGAAATTGTTGGAAATCCTTAAGGATCCCGCCAGCCCCTCCGGGGCCCCGTGCCGTCCCGGCGGCGGCTCCCGGAGGCCGGGGCCGCATCCCGTGTGGGCGCCGGGACGCGCCGGGCGGTGCGGAGGGGGGACGGCGCTCCAGGCCGGGGCCGCGTCCCCGCCGCTCCGGCCCATGAGCGCCCTGGCGGCGGCCCTGCGGGCCCTCGGGAGGGATAGGCCGGGCCCCTCCGTCCATGAGGGATTTTTTTGAAAAAGGGGTTGACTTTTGGGGGACGACCCTGTATAATAATCACTGTTCTTTTGAAGAGGACGCGTTCGACAACGATGGAGAAGTCGCCTAGTTGGTCGAGGGCGCATGATTGGAAATCATGTAGGCCCCTAAAGGGTCTCGAGGGTTCGAATCCCTCCTTCTCCGCCATCAAAGGCCCTGTGACCGCAATGGTCACAGGGTCTTTGCTATGTTTTTCCCCTTATTTTTCCCCTTATCTTGCCCTGATCCCTGCTTCGCCCCGGAGGCCGGCTACACGCCGGAAACTGCCGGGGCCTGCAAACGGTCGGAGGACTACGCGAACTATCACAAGCCCCTGGGATCCGCGGATCCGGGGGAGCAAGGGCAAGATCGAAAAGCGCACATCAAAAATGGGCCTCCGCCAACAAAGACGGAGGCCCTAAAAAAATGCCGATCTGCCTTGCATTTCATAGAGTGGGGGCGTATAATGGAGGCAGCGAGATAAACGAAGGCAGGGCGGAGGGGACGGCAATCCCCCACGCCCCTATGCGGGAGAAGCGACCTCCCACACAATAGCATCAAGCTACGCCAGCCTCATTATACCGGACTTTTTCACAAATGACAAGGCCGGGTTTGGGGTCCGTGTCTGATATGCGGTGTGGGATCTTATATCCTGCGCCGCTTTTGTTCGTCTCGACGGCCCAGCAAAGCCCAAGGGGGACGGGGAGGGCCCCACCCCCAAGGGCCGGACCGTTGAGAGGCATTTTATCATAAGGAGAGGATGACATGAAAAAGTTGGCTTCGCTCGTCCTGGCCGTGCTTCTATGCGCCGGCCTTGCCCTCCCCGCGCTGGCGGCGGAAGAGCTCCCCCCGGACTTGGAGGCGGACATGGCGGCGGATCGTGACACCGACCCCGGCGCAGGGCCCGAAGCGGGACTCGGGACCTTGCCGGAGGGAGTGCCCGAGGAGGTCCCAGCGCCGGGAGCCGAGACAGAGGCCGCCCCAGGAACGCCCCCCGCCGAGGGGGAGGGACTGCCCGCCGTCAGCTTTGCGGACGTGCCGGAGGGACACAGCTTTTATGCGGCCATCATGGACTGCGCCGCCAAGGGGATCACCGCCGGTTACGCTGACGGGACCTTCCGGCCGACCAACCCTGTCACCCGCGCCCAGTTCTGCGTCATGCTCTCTCGGGCCTTCTATCCCAGTGACATTATCAAGTACGCAAATCCCGAGGGCAGTACGCTCCCCTGGTTCCGGCCCAACACCAAGGCTCTGAGCACGGCCGGTGTGCTGGAAAACACGTCGTTCACCTACGCTTCCGGCGAGCCCTCCATCATGGATGAGCCCATCTCCCGCTATGACATGGCTCAGCTCATGACCAACATCATGGCGAAGAAGGGCTTCACGGCGACCAGTGCCCAGAAGACCGAGGCCCAGAAAAAAATCGCCGATCACAAGTCTATCCCGACCCAGTATCAGGACGCCGTGGAGAACGTCTTCGCCCTGGGTATCATCACGGGTTACGCCAATGGCACGTTCGGCGGCTCCAATGTCATGAACCGTGGTCAGGGCTGCGTGGTCATCTATCGCATGATGCAGTACACCCCCGCTTCCCGGCCCAGCACCGGAGACACCACCTACGATGACGGCAAGACCGAGACGAAGCCTGATACCGGAACGACCAGCGGGAACACTGGTTCCAGCTCCGGCAATACCAGCGCCGATACGGGGACTACCGGGACGACGGCCAAGACGGGCTATCTCACCAACGGCAAGCCCATCACCGAAGCCAATGTCACCGCCCTGATGGACCAGCTCCTGGCGCAATATCCGGTCGGCACCAGCTTTGCTTCCGGTTATCCTCAGGGCAACACCAGCTCCGTCCGCAAAGTCACTGACCAATATTTCGCCAGGACCCCATTCGGAACCGGCAGACTCAGCACGACACTTGGCTGCGGCGCCTGGGCGGCTAAAGTCGCCGACTATCTCTACGGCCAAACTGGCGTCACCTGGCGGAAAACCACCGCCGCATACGCTCGCCCCGGTGACCTGATGGCCTGCGTCAATGACAATGGTGAAATTGTCCATGCCTGCATCATTTACGAGTTCGTTGATGCCAATCACAAAGAAGTTGTCGATGGCGGCATGACATGGGCTATCGGAGGCGTCGTAACGACTGACGCTGGGGATAACGGCAGCATCAGCACATATACCATTCAACAGCAAATCCGCAGCAAAACTGTCACAAACAGCTGCCACATTTATACCTGCTACCCCACCGACAAAACTACGCCAAACGTCGAAAACCCCGGCACCACTACCAGTAACAACAGCACGACTACCACTCCGGTAACGCCGCCTGCCTCCCAGCGCACCTGCGGGTTCTGCGGCGAGACCAACCTCTCCGGCGGTGTCTGCGACAGCACCCGCACCAAGTGGGTCTGCAACGCGTGCTATCAGGCCGATCCCACTCGCGCTCACCAATACGTCAGCTGACAGCCGACAACACGCACTACCGCCGCAGGCGATCCGCCTGCGGCGGTCCTTTTTGACTGCCGGCCGGCCTGAAAAACCGGTGAGACAAATTCGATGCGGCCCTCTTTTTCGACGATCCCCGCAAGGTCTCCCTTCTTGACAAGGCGATCGATCGCCGATATAATGAGAAGCTGGATCTGAGGCTGTCCTATCCCGCCTCCGGTCCCCCTCCCGCGAAGCTCCGGGGCGCCATGCGACCAGCGGCCCCCGAGGGAATACAAAAAAGGAAAGGATTGGACGACTATGATCTATTCCACCGAAGTGCAGAACATGTGCCCCGTCGCCAAGGGCGCGTACCACGGTCCCGCCCCCATCCCCGAAGAGGGCAAGTGGGTCCAGGCCAAGGAGATCCGCGACATCTCCGGCCTCACGCACGGCGTGGGCTGGTGCGCTCCCCAGCAGGGCGCGTGCAAGCTGACCCTCAACGTCAAGGACGGCGTCATCGAGGAGGCCCTGGTGGAGACCCTGGGCTGCTCCGGCATGACCCACTCCGCCGCCATGGCCTCTGAGATCCTCATCGGCAAGACCCTCCTGGAGGCCCTGAACACCGACCTGGTGTGCGACGCCATCAACACCGCCATGCGGGAGCTGTTCCTCCAGATCGTCTACGGCCGGACCCAGACCGCGTTCTCCGAGGGCGGCCTGCCCGTCGGCGCCTCCCTGGAGGACCTGGGCAAGGGCCTGCGGTCCCAGGTGGGCACCATGTTCGGCACCAAGGCCAAGGGCCCCCGCTATCTGGAGATGGCCGAGGGCTA
>NZ_CAJUBK010000104.1 GCF_910584465.1 uncultured Oscillibacter sp. | reverse complement strand
TTCTTCACGGGCCTGTCTGGGGCGGGGAAGACGACGATCGGGGGCCTGTTCCACCGCCGCCTGAAGGCGCGGGAGGGGAAGGCGGTGCTGCTGGACGGGGACAGCATCCGCCTGGTGTACAACGAGGACATCAGCTATACCCAGGCGTCCCGCCGGAAGGGCGCGGGACGGACGTTCCGTGTCGCGAAGATGCTGTCGGACCAGGGGATCGACGTGGTGGTGTGTTCGATCTGTATGTACTCAGACCTGCGGGCGTGGAACCGGGAGAACATCGAAAACTATCGGGAGATCTACATCAAGGTGAGCAAGGAGACGCTGCTGCGCCGGAACCAAAAGGGCCTGTACACGGCGGGGAAGGACGTCGTCGGCGTGGACATCCCCTTCGACGAGCCGAAGACGCCGGACTATATCATCGAGAACGACGGGGCGGAGACGCCGGAGGCCATCGTCGCGCGGCTGGAGGCGGCGCTGGAGCTCAAGGAGGCGGGAGCATGAAGGCGCTGATCTTGAACTCGGGGAAGGGGACGCGCATGGCGCCGCTGACGGACCGTCAGCCGAAGTGCCTGACGGAGCTGCGGCCAGGGGAGACGATCCTGAGCCGGCAGCTGCGGCAGCTCTCGGAGGCGGGGATCGGGGAAGTGGTGCTGACCACCGGCCCCTTCCCGGGCGTGCTGGAGGGATACTGCACCAGCCTGGACCTGCCGCTGCGGTACACCTTCGTCCGAAACCCGGACTACGAGACGACGAATTACATCTACTCCATCTACCTGGCCCGTGCGGGACTGGAGGACGACCTCCTCCTGCTCCACGGGGACCTGGTGTTCGAGACGGAGGTCCTCCGCCAGGCGCTGGAGCAGGAGCATAGCTGCATGGCGGTGAGCTCCACGGCCCCCCTGCCGGAGAAGGACTTCAAGGCCGTGATCGAGGACGGCCGCATCAAGGCGGTGGGTGTGGAGCTCTTCGAGGGGGCCCAAGCGGCGCAGCCGCTGTACCATCTCAAGAAGGCGGACTGGCAGATCTGGCTGTCCCGCATCGCCGGATCGTGCGAGTCCGGCCAGCGGAGCTGCTACGCGGAAAAGGCGCTGAACGAAGTGACGGACCGCCTCGCGCTGTATCCGCTGGACGTGCGGAACATGCTCTGCGGCGAGATCGACCAGCCGGAGGACCTGGCGGCGGTCGCGGCGAAGCTCCGGGAGGTGGAGGACCGGAGGGTGTACATGTGCTTCTCGTCGGACATGCTCCACGGCGGGCACATGAAGATCATCCGCCGCGCGGCGGGCCTGGGGCGGCTGACGGTCGGCGTGCTGAGCGACGCGGCGGTGGCGTCGTATAAGCGTTTCCCCCTCCTGCCTGTCTCCGAACGGGAGACGCTCTTCGCCAATATCAAGGGCGTGGAGCGGGTGGTGGAGCAGGAGGAGCTGAGCTACAAAAAGACGCTCCTGTCCCTGCGTCCGGACATCGTGGTCCACGGGGACGACTGGAGGGAGGGGTTCCAAAAGCCCCTCCGGGACGAGGTGCTGGACGTGCTGTCCTCCTATGGGGGCCGGCTGGTGGAGTTCCCATATTCCGCGGACCCGCGCTACCAGGAGCTGGAGCGGCGCTCCCGAGCGGAGCTGTCGCTGCCGGACAGCCGGCGGGGGCGGCTCCGCAGGCTGCTGGAGCTGAAGGGCTTCGTGACGGCGATGGAGGCCCACGACGGCCTGTCCGGCCTCATCGTGGAGGACGCGGTGGTCCACGAAGGGGGGCGGGCGCATTCGTTCGACGCGATGTGGGTGTCGAGCCTGTGCGATTCCACGGCGAAGGGGAAGCCGGACATCGAGCTGGTGGACATGACGTCGCGGTTCCGGACGATCGACGACCTGACGGAAGTGACGACGAAGCCGATCGTCTTCGACGGGGACACCGGCGGCCTGACGGAGCATTTCGTCTACACGGTCCGCTCCCTGGAGAAGCTGGGCGTGTCCGCCGTCATCATCGAGGACAAGAAGGGCTTGAAAAAGAATTCCCTGTTCGGGACGGAGGCGGCTCAGGTCCAGGACAGCATCGAGGGCTTCTCCGCGAAGATCGCGGCGGGGAAGCAGGCGCAGAAGTCTGGGGACTTCATGATCATCGCGCGGATCGAGAGCCTGATCCTGGAGCGGGGCATGGCGGACGCGCTGACCCGGGCCAAAGCCTTCGTGGAGGCAGGCGCGGACGGGATCATGATCCACTCCCGGCGAAAGGAGCCGGACGAGATCTTCGAGTTCGTGAAAACGTTCCGAAAAGCGGATCCGGACACGCCGCTGGTGGTGGTGCCGACGTCGTTCCACGCGGTGACGGAGGAGGAGTTCCGGCGGCGGGGCGTGAACATCGTGATCTACGCGAACCAGCTGATGCGCTCGCAGGTGCCGGCGATGCGCCGCACGGCAGAGAGCATCCTGCGCCACCACCGGGCGATGGAAGCGGACGAGGAGCTGATGCCCTTCGGGGAGATCATCCGGATGATCCCGTCCACGCTTCCTTGAAAGACTGTAACGACGCTCGGTCTTACAAAGTAAGATCTCGGTGGAGCACGTCCCCGAAGGGGGGACGTGGCAAAAGGGACTTTATCACGCTCTGGATGTCCGGCAAAGATCCGGGCGGGAGCGGCGGTGACGCAGGTCGGGAGGAGGCTGACGGCTGTGAGACGACGCATCGAAGACCGCCGGGGGTTGGACGGGTACCTCCGCGAGGTCGGGGCCGAGAGGCTGTTCCTGGTCTGCGGGGGATCCATCCGGAAGCTGGAGCTGGGGGCCTGGTTCGACACATTGGAGGCCCGGACGGGCATCCGGGTCGTCCGCTTCTCCGGCTTCCGCCCGAACCCGGCTTACGAGGACACCGTCAAAGCGGTGGAGGCGTTCCGCTCCAGCGGCTGTGACGCCATCGCGGCGGTGGGCGGCGGCAGCGCGATCGACACGGCGAAGTGCGTGAAGCTGTGGGCGGGGCTGGACCCGAGCCGGGACTACCTCCAGCAGGAGATCGTCCCCAATGACATCCCGTTCCTTGCGATCCCGACGACAGCCGGGACGGGCAGCGAGGCGACGCGTTTCGCCGTCATCTACCACCATGGGGAGAAGCGGTCCGTCGCCCACGAGAGCTGCATCCCGTCGGCCGTCCTGCTGGACCCGGGGACGCTGGAGAGCCTGCCGGAGTACCACCGGGGAGCGTCCATGCTGGACGCGCTGTGCCACGCGGTGGAGTCCTCCTGGTCCGTCAAGGCCACGGAAGAGAGCCGGGCGTTTTCCCGCCGGGCCCTCCATAAGCTTTGGGAGCATGTGGACGGCTACCTCTCTAACACGCGGCCTGGGAACGCGGGGATGCTGGAGGCGGCGGACTTGGCAGGGGAGGCGATCGACCGGGCCCAGACCACGGCGGGGCACGCCATGAGCTACAAGCTGACCACGCTGTACGGCATCGCCCACGGCCACGCGGCGGCGCTGTGCGTGGCGAAGCTCTGGCCCTACATGGCGGAGCGGGCCGAAGGGACGGCGCTGGGGGCCGTTTTCCAGGATCTGGCCGAAGCGATGGGCTGTGAGACGGTAGCGGGGTCCATCGAAAAGTTCCAGGGCCTCCTGGCCCGCCTGGGGCTGGGGATACCGGCCCCGCGACCGGCGGACTTCGAGATCCTCGAGCGCTCGGTGGACCCGGTCCGTCTGGAGAACAACCCGGTCCCCCTGGAGCCGGGGACGATAGACCGCCTGTACCATCAGATCTTGCGGGAGGAGGAGACGGCGTGAGGGTCGAGACGTTCACCGAGATCCTAGGCGCGGAGTTTTACGCCGGCGTGCCGGACTCCCTGCTCCGGCCCCTGTGCGACTACCTGATGGATGCCTTCGGCACGGACCCGCGCCGCCATATGATCGCGGTCAACGAGGGCAGCGCCGCCGCCCTGGCGGCGGGCTACCACCTTGCCACAGGGAAGGTGCCCGTGGTCTATCTCCAGAACAGCGGGGAGGGGAACCTCGTCAACCCGGCGGCGTCGCTGCTGCACCGGCAGGTGTACGGCATCCCGGTCATCTTCGTCGTGGGCTGGCGGGGGGAGCCTGGCGTCCGCGACGAGCCCCAGCACATCTATCAGGGAGCGATCACCCTGAAGCTGCTGGAGGACCTGGGGATCCCGGCCTTCGTAATCGGCCCGGAGACCGGGGACGAGGAGGTCCGGGAGGCCATGGCGGGCTTCCGCCCCCTCCTGGCGGAGGGGGGGGACGCCGCCTTCGTCATCCGCAAAGGCGGATTGACCTACGGCAAAAAGAGGACCTATCGAAACGGATACGGGCTCCGGCGGGAGGAGGCCATCCGGCAGATCGCCCGAGCCGCGGGAGGGGACCCCGTCGTCTCCACCACCGGCAAGGCCAGCCGGGAGCTCTTCGAGATCCGGGAGGCCCTGAAGCAAGACCACAGCCGGGACTTCCTGACGGTGGGCTCCATGGGCCACGCCTCGTCGATCGCCCTGGGCGTCGCCCTGCACCGGCCCGAGGAGCGCGTTTGGTGCCTGGACGGGGACGGGGCGCTGCTGATGCATATGGGGGCCATGGCGGCGATCGGCCAGGGCCGGCCTCGAAACCTCATCCACATCGTGCTGAACAACGCCGCCCACGAGTCCGTAGGCGGCCTGCCCACGGCGGCGGGCGGCTTGGATATCCCCGCCATCGCCAGGGCCTGCGGTTACCCCTGCGCCCTGACGGCCGAGACGGCCGGAGTGCTGGACGAGGCCCTCCGGGAGGCCAAGGCCCGGCAGGACCTGTGCCTGATCGAGGTGAAGTGCGCCATCGGCGCCCGCCCCGATCTGGGACGCCCCACCACTTCCCCCCAGGAGAACAAGCGGGCCTTCATGGAGCGTTTGCAAGACCCGAGCGGATCTGACTGACATCGAGGTGAGCCTATGCCAAAGGTGACCATCTATACCCAGGCGTACAACCC
>NZ_CAJUBK010000103.1 GCF_910584465.1 uncultured Oscillibacter sp. | reverse complement strand
TTCTCCAGCCGGGAGACCTGGGCCTGGGAGATGCCCACCTCGGCGGAGACCTCCATCTGGGTCTTGCCCTCGTAGAACCGCAGGGACAGGATGCGCCGCTCCCGGTCGTCCAGGCGCTTGAGCGCGTCCTTCAGGGCGATGCGGTCCGTCCAGCTCTCGTCGGTGTTCTGGGTGTCCCGGACCTGGTCCATGACGCAGAGGGCGTCCCCGCTGTCGGAGTATACCGGCTCGTAGAGGCTCACCGGGTCCACGATGGCGTCCATGGCGAAGACCACGTCCTCCCGGGGGATGTCCAGCTCCTTGGCGATCTGCTCCACCGTGGGCTCCCGCTGGGTCTGGGCGATCAGCCGCTCCCGGACCTGGAGGACCCGGTAGGCCGTGTCCCGCATGGACCGGGAGACCCGGATGGCGCTGTTGTCCCGGAGGTAGCGCCGGATCTCGCCGATGATCATGGGCACGCCGTAGGTGGAGAAGCGCACCGGCTGGGCGATATCGAAGTTGTCGATGGCCTTGATCAGTCCCACGCAGCCCACCTGGAACAGGTCGTCCACGTTCTCCCCCCGGCTGGAGAAGCGCTGGATCACCGACAGCACCAGCCGGAGGTTCCCCTCGATGAGCTGGCGGCGGGCCTCCTGGTCCCCCTCCTTCGTCCGGCGGAGGAGGGCCATGGTCTCCTCGTTCTTCAGGACTTTCAGCTTGGCGGTGTTGACCCCCGCGATCTCTACTTTCCCCTGCATGGAAGCCGCCCCCTGGTCAGAAATTCCCCTTTGCCGCCGCGCCGTCCCGCGGGCGCGGCGGGCCCCCTGCGGACGCTCCGTCCCCTGCCCTGCGGGCGGGGCCGGGGACGAACGGGAGAGGTCCCTCTCCCGCCGGCCGGGGCCGCTGTGCCGGCCCTCCGGCCGGGCCCGTCCGGCGTCCGATCTTAAGGGGTGTCCTAAGCAGAGTATCTCCAGAGGCGTTTTTTCCTATACTGGGACCTTTTGTCAGATCCTGTGCCGGGAGGGATCGGACAGTCCGGCAGGCGCATAGGCTCTCTCCAGGAAAGGAGTGAGGGCGATGCAGCTGCGATTCCGGGACCTCCGGCGGAAGGAGGTCATCAACATCGACGACGGCGCCCGGCTGGGGATGGTGGCGGACGTGGACCTCCGGGCCCCGGAGGGGCAGGTGGCCGCCATCGTGGTCTACGGGCCCGCCCGGTTCTTCGGGCTCTTCGGCCGGGGGGAGGAGTTCTACATCCCCTGGGACTCCATCCAGCGGATCGGGGACGACATCATTTTGATCGACAAGGCCTTCCAGCGCCGGGACCCCGGCCTGGAGCGGAAGCGGAGGCGATGAGCCGCCCTACGCCAGCGCCTCCCGCAAAAGCTCCAGGAACAGCTCCATGGCCGGGGCGATCCAGCGTCCCTTCCGCCAGGCGCACAGGGCCGGGGCGGGCACGCCGCTGACAGGCGCGCCCAGCTCCGCCAGCCGCCCGTCCGCCAGCTCCTCCTCCGCCACGAAGCGGGGCAGGTACGTGAACCCCAGGTCGCTCATGACACAGCGCTTGATGGTCTCGATGCTCCACAGCTCCAGCGTCACGTCCAGCTCGATCTCCCGCTCCCGGAGGTACGCCTCCAGGCGGCGGCGGAAGATGCTGTCCGGCTCGTCCGTGACCAGGGAGGCCGCCTTCCGCTGGCCCGGCGTGACGAAGTCCGGCTCGGCGAACCGCGGGGAGGCCAGGAGGACGATGTCATACTCCCCCATGGGCTCCACCTCCAGCGCCTCCCGGTCCCAGTCCATGTCATAGCCTACCCCCAGGTCGCAGGCCCCGGTCCGCACGTTGATGGGGATCCGCATGCAGTTGCAGCTCCGGATCACCAGCCGGACCTGGGGGGCCCGTTCCCGGAAGGCCCGGATCACCGGCTGCGCCTTATAGCACAGCAGCGTCTCCGCCATATCCACCCGCAAGATGCCGGAGAGGACACCGTCCTCCCGGCCGCTCTCCAGCAGCCGCTCCGCCCCCAGCAGCAGCTCCCGGGCCTGGGGGAGGATCCGCTCCCCCGCCTCCGTCAGCACCATCCTCCGGCCCAGCCGCTCGAAGAGGGGGACGCCCAGCTCCTCCTCCAGCTGCTGGATCTGGACCGTGATGGTGGACTGGGCGTAGCCCAGGCGCTCCGCCGCCCGCTGGTAGCTCCCCTGGTCCACCACGGCCTGGAAGGTGCGAAGGTTCTTCAGTTCCATGCGCTCTCCTCGCTTTCATCGGTCTTGGCGATAGTATACTTCAAAAACTCCCGCTTTTCAAATGGATCTATCCCTGCTATGATGGGCTCATCCGATGAGAAAGCTGGTGCCCGTCATGCCCCTGTCCCTCCTCCCCTCCTTCCTGCTCTACTGCTCCACCAACGCCATCACCCCCGGCCCGGCCAACCTCTGCACCCTCTCCACCGCCCTGCGCTATGGGAGGGCGGCGGCCCTGCGGCAGTGGCGGGGGCTGTTCGCCGGCTTCTTCATCGTCTCCATGGCGGCGATGTTCATCGCCCGCTCCCTGGGGACGGCCATGGGCCGGTACGCCGGGGCCCTGTCCTGGGTGGGCGCGGCGTACCTGCTCTGGATGGCGTGGCATACCCTCCGCTCCTCCGGAGGCGGGCCCGGCAAGGCGGCGGAGGCCCCCGGCTTCCTGTCCGGGCTGCTGGTGAACCTGACCAACGTGAAGGTGATCCTCTTCTGCCTGATGACCCAGGCGTCTTACGTGCTCCCCTACAGCAGCTCCTTCCGGGCGCTACTGCCGGTGGCATTGTTCCTGCCGGTGATCGGGCCGTCGTGCAACCTGGTGTGGATGTTCGCCGGGGCGGCGCTGCAAAAGGTCTTCGCCGACAACCGCCGGGCCGCGGACCTCGTCTGCGCCGCCGCCCTGGCGCTTTGCGCCGTGAACCTGGTCCTGCCGCATTGACGGCCGGAGGGGGACGGGCCTCCCGGCCCGAGGCCCCCGCAGAAACCCTTTGCTTTTTGCCGGGCCATCCTATATAATGGTCGGGTAGGACGGTCGGGACGGATGGTCCCGCGAAAATCCGACGAGATCTAGGAGGTATATCGATATGGAACGCAACGATCAGGGGATGCCCTTCCTCCTGAAATATGAGAACGTGGCCTGGTACGAGGACGGCGAGGTCCGCATCCTGGACCGCCGGGTCTATCCCGCCCAGGTCCGCTTCGAGGTCTGCCGGACCTATCAGCAGGTGGTCCGGGCCATCGCCGACATGGTCACCCAGAGCGCCGGGCCCTACACCGCTGTGGGCATGGGCATGGCCCTGGCCGCCTATCAGGTCCGGGACAAGGGGAAGGCGGAGCAGTTGGCCTTCCTGCGCCAGGCGTCCCACGACCTGGCCCACTCCCGCCCCACCACCGCCAACCGCTACGGCAAGGTCACCGAGCGCTGTGCCCGCGCGGCCGAGGCGGCGCTGGAGGAGGGCCGGGACCCCATCGGCGCCATCGTCGACGTCACCCTGGAGTCCCTGGGCCGCCGGTACGACACGATGCAGATCGTGGGCGATTATCTGGCGGACCTGATCCCCGAGGGCGGCACCCTCCTGACCCAGTGCTTCGGCGAGACCATCATCGGCACCGTCATCCAGGCCGCCGCCAGGAAAGACAAGCACTTCCGCGTCTTCTGCGCGGAGACCCGGCCCTTCCTCCAGGGGGCCCGGCTCACGGCCAGCTGCTTCGCCCAGATGGGCTTCGACACCACGGTCATCACCGACAACATGGTGGCCTACTCCATGGAGCGGGAGCACATCGACGTGTTCACCTCCGCCGCCGACACCATCGCCCGGGACGGCCACATCGCCAACAAGATCGGCACCTTCCAGATGGCGATCTTGGCGAAGTATTTCGGCATCCCCTACTATGTCACCGGCGTCCCTGATGAGGACAAGCATACGGCGGAGGACATCGTCATCGAGCAGCGGGACCCCAAGCCGGTGCTCTCCTCCTGGGACATCCCCAACACCGTGCCGGAGGTCCGGGGCATCTATCCCTCCTTCGACGTGGTGCCCCCCCACCTGATCTCCGGCGTGGTGACGGACAAGGGCGTCTACGTCCCCTATCTGCTGGACCGCTATTTCGATACGGAAGTCAAGACGTTCTATTGAGCCCGGAGAAGGAGGATAGGATCATGCTCATGCAGGAAGAACGGGGACTGGTCGTCGAGTACGGGAAGCGGATGAGCGCCGACCGCCTCAGCACCGGGACCAGCGGCAACATCAGCATCTACAACGCCGAGGAGGGCCTCATGGCCATCAGCCCCTCCGGCATCGACTACTTCGAGACCCTGCCCGAGGACGTGGTCGTCACCGATCTGGACGCCAAGATCGTGGACGGCGCCCGGAAGCCCTCCAGCGAGTGGGCCCTCCATGCCCTTTTCTATAAGGCCAAGCCCGGCGCCCGGGCCGTGGTCCACACGCACTCCATGTACTGCACCACCTTCGCTGTCCTGGGCCAGCCCCTCCGGGCCGTCCACTACGCCATCGCCGGCGCCAACACCGGCGAGGTGCCCTGCGCGCCCTACTATCCCTTCGGCACCGTCGAGCTGGCCCAGGCCGCCGTCCGGACCGCCGGGGACAGCGACGCCGTCCTGCTGGGCAACCACGGGCTGGTGGTCTGCGGGAAGGACATCGCCGGGGCCTACGGCCTGGCGAAGAGCATGGAGTACGTCGCCGAGCTCCAGTACCGCGCCATGTGCATCGGCAGGCCCAACATCCTCAGCGGCGAGGCCATGGCCGACGTGATGGAGCGCTTCAAGTCCTACGGCCAGCCTGGCGGCGGGAAGAGCGGATATTGAACCGCGCCCTGCGGGGACCCGCAGCGCTCGCCGCCGGCCCCCGAAAAGGCATCCCCCGGTATGGCCGGGGGATGCCTTCAGCCTGTCGAAAAGACGTTTTCGACAGGCTGAGCAAGTTTTCAGAACTTTTTTGAAAGTTCTGAAAACTTATGATTGAAAACGAAAGGAACCCTTCCTGGGTTCCTCTCGTAACTCTCTTCCTTCCCG
>NZ_CAJUBK010000102.1 GCF_910584465.1 uncultured Oscillibacter sp. | reverse complement strand
TAAGTTTTCAGGACTTTCAAGAAAGTCCTGAAAACTTGCTCAGCCTGTCGAAAAGACTTTTCGACAGGCTGAGGCGCACCGCTGTGCTGCGGTGCGCCTGTTGGGTCAGGGGCGGTCACTGCGGGAGACCGGGCGGTCCCGGCGCCCCTATCCGGGGCTCCCGTCGACCGTCGGGACCTCCTTGACCGGAACTATGTACTCAATAATTCTCCGCGCGGACCTCGAAATAAGCCTGGGGATGGGCGCAGACGGGGCAGACCTCGGGAGCGGCGGTGCCCACCACGATATGCCCGCAGTTCCGGCACTCCCAGACCTTGACCTCGCTCTTCTTGAAGACCTCCCGGGCCTCCACGCTGCGGAGCAGGGCCCGGTACCGCTCTTCGTGGTGCTTCTCGATCTCGCCGACCGCCCGGAATTTTGCGGCCAGCTCCGGGAAGCCCTCCGCCTCGGCGGTCTTGGCGAAGCCCTCGTACATATCGGTCCACTCGTAGTTCTCCCCGTCGGCGGCGGCGCCCAGGTTCTCGGCGGTGGAGCCGATGCCCTCCAGCTCCTTGAACCACATCTTGGCGTGCTCTTTCTCGTTGTCGGCGGTCTTCAGGAACAGGGCGGCGATCTGCTCGAAGCCCTCCTTCTTGGCCTTGGAGGCGAAGTAGGTGTACTTGTTCCGGGCCTGGGACTCCCCGGCAAAGGCGGCCTCCAGGTTCTTCTCCGTCTGCGTTCCGGCGTATTTGGACATAGAAAATTCCTCCTTTTGAAATTCGAGAAATAGATGCGATAAGTTATGAAAAAGCCCTGAAAACGAAGTTTTCAGGGCTTTTGGTACGCCCGACTGGATTCGAACCAGCGGCCTTCAGAGTCGGAGTCTGACGCGCTATCCAACTGCGCCACGGGCGCATACCTTTCACTTATGCACTTGTCGTACCGAGGGACGCCAGGGCCCAAGGGCCGCCCCTTCGAGTCTTTTGCTAGTATAGCAGGATCTCCCCGGCCTGTAAAGCGTTTTGTCAAAAATTTTTACGAAAAAAGATTGTTAAAAAAATTGACAAGTTGTTGGTTTTGAGCTAAACTATAAAATGTTATGATAAAGTTTTGATTGGGAGTGAGCGTTTTGAAGAAAGAAAATGTCTCCGATGCCGTGATCCGGCGGCTGCCCCGCTACTACCGGCAATTGACAGAGCTCTGCGCCAAGGGCGTGGTACGCATCTCCTCCCATTCCCTGGGCCAGGAGATGAACATCACCGCCTCTCAGATCCGCCAGGACCTGAGCTGCTTCGGTGAGTTCGGCCAGCAGGGTTACGGCTATAACGTGGAGGAGCTCCACACCGAGATCGGCCACATCCTGGGGGTGGACAATGACCATCACCTGGTCATGATCGGCGTCGGGAACCTGGGCCGCGCCCTGCTGCAGAATTTCCCCTTCGCCCGGACCGGCTTCACCGTGGACGCCGCCTTCGACATCTCCCCCGCCCTCACCGGGACCAAGGTCAACGGCGTCCCCATCTACTCCATGGACGAGGTGGACGCCTATATCGGGTCCCACAGCGTGGATGTGGTGGTGCTGACCATCCCCCAGGCCATCGCCCAGGAGACGGCGGACCGGCTCATCGCCTTGGGCGTCCGGGGGTTTTGGAACTTCACCAACGTGGAGCTCACCTGCGGCCAGCCGGACGTGAAGATCGAGAACATCCATTTTGCCGACAGCCTGCTGACCTTGAGCTACCGTATCGCCAACCGCTGATACGGGGCCGGAGAAAGGGACCTTCATGCAGAAAAAGATCTTATGCCTGCTGCCGCTGTGCGTGCTCGCGGCTGCGGTCGTTTGGGCGGCGGCCGCCGGGGACGCGGCCGATCCCCTCGCTTCGCTCTCCTACCTCACCGGCGTCTTCACCGGGAAGGTGGACGCTGCCGTCGACGCCCGCCTGGACGGCTCCGTCCCCCCTCGTCAGGAAGACGGCGGGGCGGCGGGCGCCCCCGCCGTGTGGGCGGAGGTCCGCCTGAAGCAGGACGACGCCCTGCAGGCGTCCACCGGCGACGGTGTGCTTTTGCTGGCGGGGAGCGCCCGGGTGGACTATCCTGCCGGCGCGGTGGTGGACGTGACCGCCGGCGCGGTGGTCCCCAGCGGCGGCAGCCTCGCCGCGGACCACCGCTACCTGGTGGCGGAGGATACCGCCGCCAGCTTCCTCGTCACAAGCAAGACCGCCGTGCTGGACCATCAGGGGAGCTGCACGTTCCGCTATTCCACCGCCACGGACTATAACGCGATGGCCGCCGCTTTGAAGGCCATACACCTTTTCCAGGGGAGCTCCACCGGCTACGGCCAGGGCTTCGACCTGGAGGCCGCGCCTACCCGGCTCCAGGCCCTCATCATGTTCATCCGGGTGCTGGGGGAGGAGAGCGAGGCGCTGGCCTGGGAGGGGAGCTGTCCCTTCACGGACGTCCGGGCCGGGACCAATGGGGCGAAGTATGTCGGCTACGCCTATGAGCGGGGCTACACCAACGGCTGGGGCGCGGGCCAGTTCCGGCCCTCCCATCCGGTCAACGCGCGGCAGTATACGGAGTTCATCCTCCGGGCCCTGGGCTACAGCTCCGCCGCCAACACGGACCTGTCGGACACCCTGAGCCGGGCCCGGGACGTCGGGCTGCTGACGGAGGGGGAGGCCGCCATGCTCCGGCAAGATCCGTTCCTGCGGGCGGAGCTGGTGTACATCTCTTATTACGCCCTGGAGGCCCAGGTCTCCGGCACGGGCCGGACGCTGGCGCAGACGCTGATGGAGAAGGGCGTCTTCACGCAGTTCGAGAGGGACGCCGCTCCCAGCGTGGTCAACTGGAGGCTGTAACCCCTTCGCCCTAAGCGCATATGATGAACTGAGACCGCTCCGATCCGGTCTACATCTCTTAGGAGGTTCCATCATGTGCAATAACGGTTTTGGCGGCGGCAGCTGCTGCTGGATCATCATCCTGCTCATCATCGTCTGGTGCTGCTGCGGCAACAACAGCTGGGGCGGCAGCGGCTGTGGCTGCGGCTGCAACTGCGGCTGCAACAACAACTGCGGCGGCTGCAACTGCGGCTGCGGCTGCAATCCCTGCAACCCCGCCCCCTGCTGCTGAGGGGCGTCCTTATCACCGATGATGCCTGCGACAGGAGCCCCGGACCCAACAGGGTCCGGGGCTTTGGAGCGTCGGGGGAGCCGCGGCGGCCGGCGGGGAGGGGGAGCGCTGCGAGAGGGGCCCCGGGCCCGGCAGGCCCCGGGGCCCTCCTCAGGTCCGCCCCCGGTCCCGGGGGACGGCCTGCGCGAGCTTCGCCCCGGCCCAGCCCACAGCGGCCCCCAGGAGGATGCCGCCCAGGACGTCGCTGGGCCAGTGGACATAGAGGTACAGCCGGGAGAAAGCGGTGACGGCGGCCAGGACGAGGGCCGGGATCCACAGAGGGCTCCCGGCGGTCTTCAGGGCGAAGACCACGGCGAAGGCCGCCGCCGTATGTCCGGAGGGGAAGGAGGCGTCCCCCGGCGGGGGGACCAGCAGGAGGAGGTCCGGGCGGGAGGCGAAGGGCCGGGCCCGGCCGATGAGGGGCTTCAAGATCAGGTTGCAGGACACCAGATCCAGGACCAGGGCGCAGGCGGCGCAGACGCCGTACCTCCGCTGCCGCCGGAGGAGGAGCAGGACCGCGGCGGTCAAGATCCAGACTTCTCCGTGGTCGGACAGGCCGCTGACGAAGGGCATCAGCCGGTCGAGGAGCTCACAGCGCAGGTGGAGCTGGATCCAGTCCAGGACTGCCAGTTCAGCATGCTGCATCAGACCGCCTCCTTGGACGCACGGGGCTGCGGCTCCTGCCGCGGCCCCCGGCATCCCTCGCCGCCGCCGGGGCCGCCGCAGCGCCTGCGGATGACCCCATCCGTCCCGCGCGCCGCGCCGTCCCGGCCGGCCAAGCGCCGGACGCCCTGCGGGATCCTCCTCCGCACGGCCTCCGGATCATCCCAGCACCGCGCCCTTGGCCGCGCTGGAGACCAGCTTGGCATACCGGGCGGCGTAGCCGGTGGAGATCTTCGGCTCCGGGCAGACCCACTTGGCCCTCCGCTGGGCGAGGACGGCCTCGTCCACCTTCAGGGAGATGGAGCACTTGGGGATGTCGATGGCGATGATGTCCCCGTCCTCCACGAAGGCGATGGGGCCGCCCTGGGCCGCCTCGGGACAGACGTGGCCGATGGAGGCGCCCCGGGTCGCGCCGGAGAAGCGCCCGTCGGTGATCAGGGCCACGTCCTTGTCCAGGCCCATGCCCGCGATGGCGGAGGTGGGGTTCAGCATCTCCCGCATACCGGGGCCGCCCTTGGGGCCCTCGTAGCGGATGACCACCACGTCCCCGGCCCGGATCTCCCCGGCGTAGATGGCGGCGATGGCGTCCTCCTCGCTGTCGAAGACCCGGGCGGGGCCGGTGTGGACCATCATCTCCGGGGCCACGGCGGAGCGCTTGACGACGCAGCCCTCCGGGGCCAGGTCCCCCTTGAGCACGGCGATGCCGCCGTCCTGGGAGTAGGGGCGCTCGATGGGGCGGATCAGCTCGGGATCCCGGTTCTCCACGCCCTCCAGGTTCTCGGCGATGGTCCTGCCGGTGCAGGTGATGAGGGAGGTGTCCAGGAGATCCTTCTTGGTCAGCTCCTTCATGACGGCGTAGACGCCGCCCGCGGCCTCCAGGTCCTCCATGTAGGTGTCCCCGGCGGGGGCCAGATGGCAGAGGTTGGGGGTCCTGCTGGAGATCTCGTTGGACAGGTCCAGATCCAGTTCGATGCCGCACTCGTGGGCGATGGCGGGGAGGTGGAGCATGGTGTTGGTGGAGCAGCCCAGGGCCATGTCCACGGTCTCGGCGTTGCGGAAGGCGGCTTCGGTCAGGATGTCCCGGGGGCGGATGTCCCGCTCCACCAGCTCCATGATCTTCATGCCGGTGTGCTTGGCCAGCCGCAGGCGGGCGGACCACACGGCGGGGATGGTGCCGTTGCCCCGGAGGGCCATGCCGATGGCCTCGGTGAGGCAGTTCATGGAGTTGGCGGTGTACATGCCGGAGCAGGACCCGCAGGTGGGGC
>NZ_CAJUBK010000101.1 GCF_910584465.1 uncultured Oscillibacter sp. | reverse complement strand
TTGGGGATCATCAGCAGCAGGCCCTGAGAGGCGGTGTAGGTGGTGGTCATCGCACCGGTGGCCAGGGAGCCGTGGACCGTGCCGGAAGCGCCGGCCTCAGACTGCATCTCCACGACCTTGACGGTGGTGCCGAAGATGTTTTTCTGACCCGCGGCGGACCACTGGTCGACCAAGTCTGCCATGGGCGAAGACGGGGTGATGGGATAGATGCCCGCCACCTCGGTGAACGCGTAGCTGACGTACGCAGCCGCGTTGTTGCCGTCCATGGACTTGAACTTTCTTGCCATAAACTTACCTCCTGTAAATTTGCCGTCCGGGGACGGCGGTCTCTCCAAGACAGGACACCCGGGCGCTCTCCCTCCGGATGCCCATGCGGTCTCATTATAGCACGGCTCTTTCCCAGTGTAAACCGCCGCTTTGTTATTTTTTGCACAAATTTTGTCAAAATTTCTTGACGGGTAAATTTCCCGCCTTCATCCGGGGAAACGGACCGGAGGTGGGTCCGTCCGGTGCTCCCCACGCCTATGATGGCCCTGCAAAAAAAGCGATTTCCCCTGTCCACCTTCCCTCCCGGCCGTTTCTGTGGTATAGTAGGGAGGAAACATTCACGGGGAGGGTCCTATCATGGTCGTCACAGTTCGTTCCCTTGGTCTCAGCGGCGTCTCCGGCTACGAGGTCAGCGCGGAGTGCTTCCTCTCCGGGGGCCTCCCGGCCTTCGATGTGGTGGGCCTGCCCGACGCCGCCGTCCGGGAGGCCCGGGAGCGGGTCCGGGCGGCGGTGAAGAACTGCGGGGCCAAGTTCCCCGTCAGCCGCATCACCGTGAACCTGGCCCCGGCGGGGCAGAAGAAGGCGGGGACCATCTACGACCTGCCGATCTTCGTCGGCCTCCTGGCGGCGGGCGGCGATCTCCCCGCGCCTCCGGCGGACGCGGCCTTCATCGGCGAGCTGTCCCTGACCGGGTCGCTGCGGAGCGTGACGGGCGTCCTCCCCATGGCCCTGGCGGCGGCGCGGGCCGGCATCCGCCGGCTCTTCGTCCCCGCCGCCAACGCCGCCGAGGCCACGCTGGCCGGCGGCCTCACCGTCTACGGCGTGGAAAACGTGGCGGCGCTGACGGCCCACCTCCGGGGGGAGGCCCTCCTCCCGCCCGCTCCGGCCTGGACGCCGGGGGAGGACGAGGCGGGCCTGCCGGACCTCCGGGACGTGATGGGCCAGGAGAACGTGAAGCGGGCCCTGGAGATCGCCGCCGCGGGCGGGCACAACCTCTTGCTCATCGGGTCGCCCGGCGCGGGGAAGTCCATGCTGGCCAAGCGCCTGCCCTCCATCCTGCCGGACATGAGCCGGGAGGAGGCCCTGGCGGCTTCCGGCGTGTGGTCCGTGGCGGGGCTGACGGACCCGGAGCGCCCCCTGCTGACCCGCCGGCCCTTCCGCAGCCCCCACCACTCCTGCTCCGCCTCCGCCCTGACCGGGGGCGGCTCCGCCATGCGGCCCGGGGAGATCTCCCTGGCCCACAACGGCGTGCTGTTCCTGGACGAGCTGCCGGAGTTCCGCCGGGACGCGCTGGAGGCCCTGCGCCAGCCGCTGGAGGACGGGGAGGTCACGGTCTCCCGGGCCGGGGGCACCATGCGCCTGCCCGCCCGGTTCCAGCTGGTCTGCGCCATGAACCCCTGCCGCTGCGGCTGGCGGGGGCATCCGGACCGGCGCTGCACCTGCTCCGACCGGGAGCGGGAGCGGTATGTGGAGAAGATCTCCGGCCCCCTGCTGGACCGCATCGACCTCCATGTCTCCGTGCCGTCCGTGGAATACGAGGCCATGCGCCGGGCAGAGGAGCCGGAGCCCTCGGCGGCGGTCAAGGCCCGGGTGGACGCCGCCAGGGCCATCCAGGCCAGGCGCCTGGCGGGCAGCGGGCAGAGCTGCAACGCCCAGATCGCCCCCGCCCAGATGGGCCGGTTCTGCCGCCTGGACGCCGCCGGGGAGGCGCTGATGAAAAGCGCCTTCCAGCGCATGGGCCTGACGGCCCGGTCCCACGACCGCATCCTCCGGGTGGCCCGGACCATCGCCGATCTGGACGGAGAGGCGGACATCGGGGCGGCGCACCTGGCGGAGGCCATCCAGTACCGGGACACGGACATCCTGAAAGGATGACGGAGGGCGGAGGCCCGCCGCGGGACGGCCCCCATGGGGGAGCTGCCTCGCGGCGGGCCTTCCTCGTATCATCCGGGACGGCTTGGGCAGGGGCCGGGGGCGCATCCCCTCAGTCCAGCGCCCCGTACTGCGCGTCGTCCACGGCCTCGCACCACTCGGTGGAGCAGTCCTCGCCGGGGGCCTCGAGGGCCACGTGGCTGAACCAGGAGCCCTTCGCCGCGCCGTGCCAGTGCTTCACCCCGGCGGGGACGTACACCACGTCGCCGGGGCCGAGCTCCCGGGCGTCCTGCCCCCACGCCTGATACCAGCCCCGGCCGTCCGTGCAGAGGAGGATCTGCCCGCCGCCCTTGGAGGCATGGTGGATGTGCCAGTCGTTCCGGCAGCCCGGCTCGAAGGTGACGTTGGCCAGGAAGAGCGTCTCCCCGGGGTCCGTCAGGGGCTTGAGATAGGACTTGCCGGTGAAATGCCGGGCATAGGCTTCGTTGGGCGTGCCCAGGCCGAAGAGGCCCCCGTCCGCGCCGCCGTCGTCCTTGTAGACCTCCACCGCCGCGCGGAACGCCGCCCAGGCGTTGGGCCACCCGGCGTAGAAGGCCAGGTGGGTGAGGATCTCCGCCATCTCGTCCCTGGTGACGCCGTTCTTTTTGGCGTTGACCAGATGGAACTGGAAGGAGCTGTCCACCAGCCCCTTGCTCACCAGGGCGGAGACGGTGAGGATGGAGCGCATCTTCAGGGACAGTCCCCATTCCCGGCTCCAGACCTCACCGAAGAGCACGTCGTCGTTCAGCTCCGCGAACTTGGGGGCGAACCCGCCCAGCTGATCCCTGCCTGCCGTCTGTTTCACCATGATCGATCTCCTCCGTTCATCTTTGTAGTTTGGATCTGCTGAGGTGTTTGGCGGTCCCCGCCTTGCTGCGGCCGATGGCCTCGCCAGGCCCCGGGTCCGGGGCGGCCATGTCCTCCATGGCCTGCCCGGAGACCGCCGCCGGGGGGAGGCCCGTGAGGCGGTCCCGCCGGGCCCCTGCCGGGGCGGGAGGCGGTCCGGCCTCTTCCGACCTGGGCCCAGGGCGGGGAGGGGCCTCCATAGGGCCCCCCTGCCGGGGCGGCCCCGCGGACTGGGCCGCGGGAGGCTTGCTCCGCCGTCCCGTGTCAGCCCAGGGAGAAGGTGACGGACACGTCCCCGCCGCCCAGGATCTCCCGCAGCTCCGCCGCGCCGGCATCGTCGATGCGGCCCAGGCGGGTGAGGTCCCAGGAGTTGGGCGCGTAATAGAGGACGATCTTATCGCCCTGGTAGAGGATGATGTCCCCCGCCTGGGTGTCGATCGGCTCATCGTTGGCGGGGAGGCTCCGGCCCAGGGGGCCCACCTTCTCCATGCCGGCGTAGTCGTGCATCTCGATGGTGCGGGGGCCCTCCGCCAGCAGGTCCCGGAAGGCCCGGGCGGAGGAGTTGTCCGAAAGCGCTGCGGTGAGGGTGACGCCGTTGACCGTGATATCCAGCGCCGGGGAGGCTCCCTCCGCGTCCGCCTCCGCCGCGGATGCGGCGGGCAGGTCCAATCCGCCGGCCCAGGACCCCACGTCGTCCCGGGACGCGCCGCCGCTGAACCGCCGGCCCTCCAGCCAGACGGCATCGGGGGCGGAGGCCCGGAGGCCCGCGGCGCTGGAGCCGATCCCGCTGCTGCCGGAGGTGCAGAAGGGCACGATGATCCTGCCTCCGAAGTCCGCGCTCTCCAGGAAGGTATAGAGGATTTTGGGCGCCTGGCCGTGCCAGATGGGGTAGCCCAGGAAGACGGCGTCATAGTCCGACAGATCCGGGAGCGCGCCGGAGATGGCCGGACGGGCGAGAGCGTCGCCCTGCTCCCGGTTGGCGCGGCAGTTTGGATCGGTGTAGTCCAGGTCGGCGGGGGTGTAGGGGATCTCCGGGACGATCCGGTAGAGGTCCGCGCCCAGGACCGCCTCCAGGTGCTTGGCGATGGCTTCGGTGCTGCCGGTGTTGGAGAAGTAGGCGATCAGGACCCTGCCGCCTCCGCCGGGAGCGGGGGCCGGAGCGGGAGCGGGCGTTTCGCCGCCGGGCAGGCGGCGGTACTGATACAGGGCGGAGACCACCTCCGCCCGTGTGGCGGGCGTCCGGGGATCGAAGCGCCCGCCGGCCCGGAGGGCCAGGATGCCGTTCGCCTGGGACCAGTCTGCCGCCGTCCGGGCGTAGGCGGCGATGGCGCTCTCGTCCGGGAGATCCTCTGCGGACGCCTCGGGGCTCCCGGCCCAGCGCCAGAGGATGGTGATGAGCTGCTGGCGGGTGACGGGGTCGTCCGCGCCGAAGCGCCCGTCGGCGTAGCCGTTCACCAGGCCGCTGTCCGCCGCCCAGGCGGCGGCGCCGGCATAATAGGCCGTGGGGGCCACGTCGGGGAAGCGGACGGTCCCGGAGACGGCGGGGCTCCCGGCGGAGCGGTGGAAGATCGCCGCCATCTGGGCGCGGGTGACGGGGTCGTCCGCACCGAAGCGGCCGCTGCCGTAGCCGGTGACGTAGCCGTTCTCCGCCGCCCAGCGGACCGCTGCCGCATAGGGGGCATCGCCGTCCACGTCCGAGAAGGCGGTCTCCTCCGCCGAGACCATGGCGGTCAGGGCCAGCGCCATACAAAGCGCCAGCGCGAGGGCATAGGATCGTTTCGTCCTTTCCATGGGGATCTTCCTTTCCATTCGTGAGATGATGCGGCCCGTCCCCGGCGTCCGGCGGGACAGGGGAGAGCGGGGCCGCCTGTTCGACAGCTCCGATTTTATCCGATGAGGCTTGCGATGTAAAATACTTTGTCGCTATCCCTTCCCATGCCTGGAAGGCATGAAAGAAGCTCCAGCACCCTCCCGATGCTGGAGCTTCCCTTGGAGTATGCGGCCATGATGGATGAGGCCATGACCGTTTTTTGAAAACAGCCCCGCGTCCCCCGTCCCCCTCGTCCCCGCGTCCAGCGGAGCGAGTCGGGGGCGAAAGCGAAGAGATCC
>NZ_CAJUBK010000100.1 GCF_910584465.1 uncultured Oscillibacter sp. | reverse complement strand
ACCCCTGAAATGTAAAATAATATAGGGGTGATGTGAGAATGTACCAATACGAAAAACGCCTGGACTGTCGCGCCCTGGGCAAAGAAATTAAGCGCAGACGCAAGGCCAAAGGCTGGACGCAGGAGCATCTGGCCCAGCTTGTAGACCTCACCCCCCGTTCCATCATGTATATTGAAAACCGAGGTCAGCACACCAGCCTCAACGCCTTTTATAAAATCGTCACCCTTTTGGATATTTCCGTAGATGAATTTTTCTACCCAGACAGGCACAACGGAGAGGGCGAGCGCCGGAAACACCTTGACCGTATGCTGAACGGCATGGACGAAAAAGAGCTAATAATCATGGAAAGTGCCGCAGAGGGCATCCGAAAAGCCCGCGAAACGGAGGGAGCGTAAGAAAAACGCTGCCTCCGTTTTTTGCGCCATTTCAAGGGGGCGCACTCTTGGCAAGCAGGGCGAGTGTCAATACACTCGCCATTTTCGCCTTGCGAAAATGCTTGTTGGGGTTGCACCCCAAACCCGCCGGAAGCCTCTGGACACCGTGTCCAGAGGCTTCCCTGTCTGCGGCCCCGTCGCTATCGCTCCTGGGCCTTATTCTCCCGTCCTCCGGGCAAGTCGAGGAGATGATCGACGTTGGCCTTGACCGCCACCGCCTCCCGCATTTCCTGTTGTGCCGCCCGGTATTGGGCATAGAGTTTTTTCTTCCGCTCCGACAGCTCCCGGCGCTCCTTTTTCAGCGCCTCCATCTTGGGGAGCTTGGCCCCGCCCAGGATGTCGTTGATCGCCGCCTTTGCCGCCCGGTAGGAGGCCAGCGTCTCCTCATGCTCCGCCAGATACTTCTTGCTGTACCGGGCGGCCTTGTAGCTGTCGAACACGGGCCGGGTCTTGGCGTAGTCCACCACGGCCCCCATCAATTTTGTGGTGGAGGCCAGCCGCTCCTCCACTCCCCGCAGCTCCCCAGCCAGGACGTGAGCCCGATCCACCGCCGCCGCCGTCCGCTCCGCCAGGGCGTCATAGTCGGTCAGCCCGTTCTCCTGGAGGAATTGGAGCGCGGCGGCCATCTGTTTCAGATTGTAGATTTTCGCCCACCGCTCATAGCCTGGGCCCTTACCCTGGGCCATGCGCTGCTGAATGTCAATGATCAGATTGACGCGCCGGGGAGCCGCCGAACGGGACCGCCCCTGGGCGGGCTTGCGGACGGGGGCCCGCCCGTCGATCACCGCCTCCACGTCCTCCGGGCCGTAGCCGTCCCCCAGGGTGGAGGCCCGGAAGCGGATGGCCCGGTCCTGGCCGGGAAGCCGGAACGAGATCACCCCGCCCCGGCCCCGCTTCACCTGGACCCCCGCCGCCTCCATCCACCGGAGAAATCCGGCAAGGTCGGCGGGCCGCTCCGCCAGGGCCCCGTCAATGATCCCCCGCAGCTGCTCCTTGTAGGAGGCTGGCCGGGCCCCGGCCAGCCATTGGCCGTAGTGCCGAAATTTCCCCTTGCTGTGCAGCTTGGGATTTTTGATAATAGAAAGGTCATGCTCCAAACATATCCGGTCAGACAGCCGCCGCAGAGCGCGGGCAGAGCCTAAAAAATCCCGGTATTTCCGGGTGCAGTCAAGGGTGGTGGAATTGTAGTAAATATGGACGTGGGGGTGGGGCCGGTCCGCGTGGGACACCACAAAGAAAGCGTGTTTTCCCTTGGTCCAGCGCATCGCCAGCTCATAGCCGATATTCAGCGCCTCCTCCGGGTCCAGCTCCCCAGGGGGGAACGATTGACGGATCTGATAGCACAGCACATCGGCGTCCCGCTTCTGCTCCCGGCCCGTGATTGCTTTGTACCGGGCCTTGCTCAAAAGAAACTCGCTGTCAGCGGTGAGGGGGTCGCACTCATAGGAGCGGATCAGGGCCCCGTCCAGGGTCTTTTCCGGGTTCTGGCCGTAGTCGAAGCGGTCCGACAGGGAGGCCAGGATCGATTTGCCCCCGCTGATATGGTGGGATATGAGACGGGTCGTCGCCAGGGACAGCACCCCCTTTCATGATCGGTTCTCCCCAGCTCTGGACACGGTGTCCAGAGGCGGGGACAGCCGGGGAGCGGCCTGGGCCGCTCCCACGGGTCACAGGGCCACCACCTGGGCCAGCTTCTCCAACAGCTCGGAGAGGGGCCCCCATAAATCGGCGTAGTCCTTTTGAAGCGCCTGGAGCTCGTTGGGATAGAGGCCGCCGTAGGTGTTCACATGGAGCGCCGCCTGATTGAGATTGTTGGCGCACCGCCGCTGGAGGGACACCAGCTCCCGCACCGGGGAGAGGTCCACCTGGAGGACATAGCCGTTGAGGGCCATTTTTCGGACATAGGCGCTCATGTTGTGAATACCCGTCTGCTCCATACGGTCCTTGATCGCCTGCTGCTCCTCCGGGCTCAACCAAACATAGAGCGGTATGTTCCGGCGGCGCTTTTTCCCCGTCACGGCTACCGCTCGCCCCGATCCGGGGCCTCCCTTTTGGGGTTGGGCGGGGCCTGCCGCTCCTGGGCCTGCCGCCCCGCCTCTTTCATCTGCTCCGCGATAGGAGAGGGCCGCCGCTCCACTTCCCGGACGGAATAGCGGTGCTGGTAGTCCTTGGCCCGGTCCTGGAAATCGCTCCGGGCCTTTTCGGGGTCGCTGTGGTAGTGGCCCCAATAGTAGTCACGGCGGCTGCCCTCCTGGGTAAACTGCCACGTTACAAAACCCTCCCTGGGGTGCTCTCCCAGGACGAAGCCCCGGCCATTGTCGAACAGGACAGATTGCCGGATCACATAGCCTTGATTTTCTTCCATGATAACCTCCAAAATGTTGACAGTATGGGGCCGAAACAGGGGCGGGACGTGAAATGATACGGCCCGCCCCTGTTTGGCGTCTGGAAAGCCTTGCAAACACTGGACTTTTGAGGGCCTAATTGTCAACAGGTCAACCCCGTTTTTTCCTCATGTGATCCCGCTGCTGTTTTCGGTGGGCGGCTTGGGCGCAGGCGGGGGAACAGTAGCGCCGCCGCCCGTCCAGGAGGGCGGGCCGCCCGCAGAGGGGGCAGGCCCGCGTCTCCACGGGGCCGGGGGCGGTGAGGGCGGCCTCCAGCGCCGGGTCCAGGGGCAGGACCGCCGCCCGGAAGTAGCGGCAAAGGGGCCCGTCCAGGTTTTCCCCAGCATATAACACTCGCAGTCCAAAGGCAAGCATCCCTCGGCCCGGTCATAATTGGCGCACCACTTCACCACCAGGGCCCGGATCGCCGCCCGCTCCTCGCGGGTGAGCTCCCGCTGGTCCATGCCGTCACCTCCCCCCCGCCGGGTCCGGCCCGGCTCCGCAGATAGGCCCGGAAGCAGGTCACGCACCGCAGGCCCCGCCAGTAGGGGCATCCCTCACAGGCCGATCCCTTGGGGGCCGGGGTGGGCTCCGGGGGCCGGTGGTAGGTGGGCTGCTTCATAAAGGGCTCGTAGGGGCTGTCAGTGAAATTCACTCGTCCCCTCCCTCGTCCTCCTCGCCGTCCACATCCCAGGGGGGCGTGTCGTCGTAGTCGTCGGGCTCGTCATAGCCGGAATAGTCCTCCTCCGGCTCCGCCGCCTTTTGCTGCTTGGGACGGTAGATTTTGAAGTACCACCCGGCCCCGCCGCCCAGGGCCAGCACCGCCAGGGCCGCCAGGAGCATCCCGGCCCCGCCGGACTTTTGGGGCTCCTCCGGGCCGGGGTCAGGTTCAGTCTCCGGGGGCTCCGGCTCCGTCACAGGGGGCGGGGCCTCCGGCTCCGGGCCCGGCTCGGCCAGGGCCATCAGGTCGGAGACGGTGACGGCGTTGAGGAAATAGACGTTCTCTGTACTCCGCTGCCGGTCAATCACCAAATAGAACACCGCCTCGTCCGCCGTGGTGATGGTGAAAAACTCCTTGCCGTCCTGGTCGGTGGCGTTGTCCAGCACCGTACCCGTTCCGTCCGGGGTGAACGGCTGGGGGTCCGGGGGCTGCTCCACAGGCAGGGGGTCCACAGGCTCCAGCCCCACCCAGGGGACATACTCGCTGCCCTCGCTCTCGTCGCCGCCGCCAGCGTAGGCGGGGACGGTGAGCACACCCACCATCAGGACGGCGCAGAGCATAGCTGCCAGCATACGGGATTTTTTCTTCATTCCGCACTCTCCTTTCCGCCGCCGGTCCTCTGGACACCGTGTCCAGAGCCGTCCCGGAGCTGCCGCAGGAGGGCGGGCAGCTCGTCCAGGGACACGCTCATGCCCCGCACGATGTCCACGATCTCCTCATTCTCTGCCTCCCGGTGCTTCTGCTCCAGCTCTTTCAGCCGGGCCTGCTGCTCGTTGATCTTGGCCTTGACCTTCTCCATCTCGGCCCAAATTTTCGCGCTCTTGCTGATCGCCATTGAAAACCTCCTTTGTCATGGTAAACGCCCCCAGGCGTAAAAATGGGATTGCCAGTAACTCGTATTCAGACTTGTAAATTGCACCGGGTCCCCACAGTGGAGCATCATCCCGTCCCCCACATAGAGCCCACAGTGGGTCACGCCGTCCGGGTTGGGCGCGTTGTAGGTGTAGCGGAAAAACACAAGGTCGCCGGGCCGTGGGGAGCTGACGGGGGTACAGTAGTTGTAGAGCCCCTGGGCCCCCAGGCGGCCCACGTTCCAGCCGCATTGGTTCAGCACATAGGACAGGAAGCCGGAACAGTCAAAGGACGTGGCCGGGGAGCTGCCGCCCCAGACGTAGGGGTAGCCCAGGTACTTCTCCGCCTCAGTGAGCAAGGCGGCAAAGTCGGGATCGGAAAGATACTGCTCCGGCACGTCGTAGGGCTGGGGCGGGTTGGTGATGTACTTGTCCACATAGCCGGAGCCGGGGAACAGGTCGGGCCGGTTGCCCAGGGCGGCCATGTAGAGGGAATACCGGGAAAGCTGCTCCCCGCCCATCATGTAAATGGGCAGGTGGGACAGGTCCTCGTTTTTCAGTGTCACGGTGCAGATGTAGTAATTGTAGGGGACCCGGACAGTATAGGGGCCGTCGGGCCCCGTCCGCGTCTCCGTTCGGTAGCGTACCTCCACCACAACATTTTCCGTGAGGATATACTGCCGGTCAAAAATGGTCTGGAGGGTCCCCCGTACCTCCTCCAGCGTCCACTCCCCCTCATGGAACGCGGAGAGCATGGAGATCAGCACATAGGGGTCATGCTCGATGTCGTCCAGGTCAAAGTGGTATTCGTCGTAGTCGTGGGTGCTGGTGTAGGTGTCCAGGTAGTGTTGCA
>NZ_CAJUBK010000099.1 GCF_910584465.1 uncultured Oscillibacter sp. | reverse complement strand
GGACCTCCTGGATCAGGTAGTTGTACACCGCGTCCGCGCCCCGGATGCGGAGCACATCGTGGGGGTTCAGCGCGCCGTAGGTCAGCTGGCGGCCCGCCTCGATCACGTCGCCGTCCTTCACCAAAAGGCCGGTGTGGGGCACGGCGTAGGTCCGGGTGTCCCCGTCCTCGGCGGTGACGATGATGTTCAGCAGGCTGCCCTTCGTGGCCTCCTCGAACTTGATGGTGCCGCCGATCTCGGACAGGGTGGCCATACGCTTGGGCTTCCGGGCCTCGAACAGCTCCTCCACACGGGGGAGGCCCTGGGTGATGTCGCCGCCGGCCAGGCCGCCGGTGTGGAAGGTGCGCATGGTCAGCTGGGTGCCCGGCTCGCCGATGGACTGGGCGGCGATGATGCCGACCGCCTCGCCGGGGCCGACGGGCTTGGAGGTCGCCAGGTTCATGCCGTAGCACTTGGCGCACACGCCGCTGGGAGCCTTGCAGGTCAGGACCGTGCGGATCATGACGGTGGGCTTCTTGTCCGGATCGCCGCTGGGGTCGAACTCGCAGCGGTCGCCGGGGCGGGTGTTCTCCTGAACCCACTTCCGGGACTCCAGCAGCTTGGCCTCGGCCACGCCGCTCATCATCGCGCCGCTGCTCAGCAGCACCTCGCCCGTCTCCGCGTCCACCACGTCGCTGACCAGGAACCGGCCCCGGAGGCGGTCGGACAGCCGCTCGATGACCTGTCCGTTCTCGCTGATCTCGGAGACCTTGATGCCGTGGGTGACGCCGCAGTCGTCATAGCGGATGATGACCTCCTGGCTGACGTCCACCATGCGGCGGGTCAGGTAGCCGGAGTCGGCGGTACGCAGGGCGGTATCGGCCAGGCCCTTCCGGGCGCCACGGCTGGAGATGAAGTACTCCAGGGCCGTCAGGCCCTCCCGGTAGTTGGCCTTGATGGGGATCTCGATGGTCTTGCCGGCGGTGTTGGCGATCAGGCCGCGCATGCCCGCCAGCTGGCGGATCTGCTTCATGGAGCCCCGGGCGCCGGAGTCCGCCATCATGAAGATGGGGTTGTAGCGGTCCAGGTTCTTCTGCAGGGCGTCGGACACGTCGTCCGTGGTCTTCTCCCACTCCTGCACCACGTTGCGGTAGCGCTCCTGGTCGGTCATGAAGCCCATCTTGTACTGGGCCTCGATGTTCAGCACCTTCTGCTCCGTGTCACGGACCATCTCGTACTTCTTGGGCGGGATGGTCATGTCGGCGATGGAGACGGTGATCGCCGCCTGGGTGGAGTACTTGTAGCCCGTGGCCTTGATGGCGTCCAGCACCTCGGCGGCCATGGTGAAGCCGTGCTTATTGATGGTCT
Source organism: uncultured Oscillibacter sp. (assembly GCF_910584465.1). Taxonomy (GTDB): domain Bacteria; phylum Bacillota; class Clostridia; order Oscillospirales; family Oscillospiraceae; genus Oscillibacter. The sequence continues at coordinate 4,144 of NZ_CAJUBK010000099.1, read as the reverse complement.
TGTCGACGATCTTGCCCAGCTGCTTCTTGCCGCAGGTCTCGGTGATCTCGTAGTCGCAGACGTGGGCGGGGTCGCTCCGGTCCACGAAGCCCAGGTCCTGGGGGATGTTGTAGTTGAAGAGGATGCGGCCCGGGGTGATCTCGACGATGCGGGTATAGGCCACGCCGTCCACCTCCTGGGTCCGGCGGACCAGGATGGGGCAGTGGGGGCCGATGATGCCTTCGTTATAGGCCATGAGGGCCTCGTTCTCGTTGGCGTAGATCCGGACCGGCTTGTAAACGGCCTTCCGCTTCTCGGGCCCGCCGTTTTTCCGGGCGTCCGCGTTCGCCGCTTCGATGGCCTCGTTGGCGGCCAGGAAGGCGTCGGCGTCCACCACGCTCCCGGCGGTCAGGTCCGTGTCGCCCGCGTCCACGCACCACACCTCCGACGCGCCCTTCTCGGCGCTGCCCATCCGGTCCATGGTCAGGTAATAGCTGCCCAGCACCATGTCCTGGGTGGGGACGGTGACGGGGCCGCCGTCCTGGGGGCGGAGCAGGTTGTTGGCGGAGAGCATCAGGATGCGGGCCTCGGCCTGGGCCTCGGCGCTGAGGGGCACGTGGATGGCCATCTGGTCGCCGTCGAAGTCGGCGTTGAAGGCCGTGCAGTTCAGGGGATGGAGCTTCAGGGCCCGTCCGTCCACCAGCACCGGCTCGAACGCCTGGATGCCCAGGCGGTGCAGCGTGGGGGCGCGGTTCAGCATGACGGGGTGATCCTTGATGATCACGTCCAGGGCGTCCCAGACCTCGGTGACGCCTTTATCCACCATCTTCTTGGCGGACTTGATGTTGTTGGCGGTGCCGTCCTCCACCAGCTTTTTCATGATGAAGGGGCGGAACAGCTCCACGGCCATCTCCTTGGGCACGCCGCACTGATAGATCTTCAGCTCGGGCCCGACGACGATGACGCTCCGGCCCGAGTAGTCCACGCGCTTGCCCAGCAGGTTCTGGCGGAAGCGGCCCTGCTTGCCCTTTAAAAGGTCGGACAGGGACTTGAGGGCCCGGTTGTTCGCGCCGGTGACGGCCCGGCCTCTCCGGCCGTTGTCGATCAGGGCGTCCACGGCCTCCTGGAGCATCCGCTTCTCGTTGCGGACGATGATGTCCGGGGCGTTGAGCTGGATGAGCCGCTTGAGGCGGTTGTTCCGGTTGATGACCCGGCGGTACAGGTCGTTCAGGTCGGAGGTGGCGAACCGTCCGCCGTCCAGCTGGACCATGGGCCGCAGCTCGGGCGGGATGACGGGCAGCACGTCGATGATCATCCACTCCGGCTTGTTCCCGGACAGGCGGAAGGCGTCCACCACCTCCAGCCGCTTGACGATGCGGGCCTTCTTCTGGCCGGAGGCCCCTTTCAGCTCCGCGTGGAGCTGGTTCGACAGGGCGTCCATGTCCACGTCCTGGAGCAGCTGCTTCACGGCCTCCGCGCCCATGCCGGCCTGGAAGTCGTCCTCATACTTCTCCCGGTAGTCCCGGTACTCCTTCTCGGAGAGGATCTGGTTCTTGCTCAGCGGGGTCTCGCCGGGGTCGGTGACGATATAGTTGGCGAAGTACAGCACCTTCTCCAGGATGCGGGGGCTGATGTCCAGCAGCAGGCCCATCCGGGAGGGGATGCCCTTGAAATACCAGATGTGGGAGACGGGGGTCGCCAGCTCGATGTGGCCCATCCGCTCCCGGCGGACCTTGGCCCGGGTGACCTCCACGCCGCAGCGGTCGCAGATCTTGCCCTTATAGCGGATCTTCTTGTACTTGCCGCAGTGGCACTCCCAGTCCTTGGTGGGCCCGAAGATGCGCTCGCAGAACAAGCCGTCCCGCTCCGGCTTCAGGGTGCGGTAATTGATGGTCTCCGGCTTCTTCACCTCGCCGTAGGACCACTCGCGGATCTGCTCAGGCGAGGCCATGCCGATCTTGATCGCATCGAAGGCGATGTTCCCGCCGGTCTTGTTGTCGATCATATTGCGCGTTCCTCCTTCAAAGCTCCGGGTCTATGGCCCCCGCGTCCGCGCAGGGACCATACATTTGAATCATCAACGAACGCATCATTCGTCGTCGTCCTCGTCTTCCTCGCCGTCAAGCTCGGCGCCGATGTCCGCGCCCGCGTCCTCGGGGGCGTCCTCGATGTCATAGCCGGACTCCTGGAACTCCGCCGCCAGATCCTCGCTGTAGGCGCTGCGGCTCCGCTCGTCGTCGGCGTCCATCCGGGCCAGGTTGAAGGTATCCATGGCGTCCTCGTCCTCCCGGAGCTCGATGGCGTTGCCCTCGGCGTCCAGGACCTGGATGTCCAGGCACAGGGACTGGAGCTCCTTGACCAGGACCTTGAAGGACTCGGGCACGCCGGGCTGAGGCACGTTGTGGCCCTTGACGATGGCCTCGTAGGTGCGGACACGGCCCGTCACGTCGTCGGACTTGACCGTCAGGATCTCCTGGAGGGTATAGGCCGCGCCGTAAGCCTCCAGGGCCCAGACCTCCATCTCGCCGAAGCGCTGGCCGCCGAACTGGGCCTTGCCGCCCAGGGGCTGCTGGGTGACCAGGGAGTAGGGGCCGGTGGAGCGGGCGTGGATCTTATCGTCCACCAGGTGGTGGAGCTTGAGGAAGTAGACATAGCCTACCGTGACTTTGTTGTCGAAGGGTTCGCCGGTGCGGCCGTCGTACAAAACGCTCTTGCCGTCGGGGTCCAGGCCGGCCTCGGCCAGCATGGCGGAGATGTCCTCCTCCCGCGCGCCGTCGAAGATGGGGGTCGCCACCTTACAGCCCAGGGCGTGGGCGGCATAGCCCAGATGGACCTCCAGCACCTGGCCGATGTTCATACGGGAAGGCACGCCCAGGGGGTTCAGCACGATGTCCAGCGGCGTGCCGTCCGGCAGGAAGGGCATATCCTCCTGGGGGAGCACCCGGGACACGACGCCCTTGTTGCCGTGGCGTCCGGCCATCTTGTCGCCCACCTGGATCTTGCGGCGCTGGGCGATATACACGCGGACCACCATGTTCACGCCGGGGCCCAGGTCGTCGCCGCCCTCGCGGGTGAAGACCTTAGTGTCCAGCACGATGCCGCTCTCGCCGTGGGGGACCTTCAAAGAGGTGTCGCGGACCTCCCGGGCCTTCTCGCCGAAGATGGCCCGCAGCAGACGCTCCTCGGCGGTCAGATCCGTCTCGCCCTTGGGCGTGACCTTGCCCACCAGGATGTCGCCGGCCTTGACCTCCGCGCCCACGCGGATGATGCCGTTCTCGTCCAGGTCCTTCATGGCGTCCTCGCCCACGTTGGGGATGTCCCGGGTGATCTCCTCGGGGCCCAGCTTGGTGTCCCGGGCGTCGATCTCGAACTCCTCGATGTGGATGGAGGTATAGAGATCCTCCCGGACCAGGCGCTCGTTCAGCAGCACCGCGTCCTCGTAGTTATAGCCCTCCCAGGTCATGAAGCCCACCAGGATGTTCCGGCCCAGGGCGATCTCGCCCTGATCCGTGGCGGGGCCGTCCGCCAGGACGGTGGGGTCGACGGGCTGGCCGTCCGCGTCCACGCCCCGTCCGTGGACCCGCTCGCCCACCTCCACGATGGGCCGCTGGTTGATGCAGGTGGTATGGTTGGAGCGGAGGAACTTGACCAGCTTATAGTCTTTCGTCTCGCCGCTGTCGTATTTCACGGTGACATGCCGGGCGTCCACGGAGGTGACCACGCCGTCGCCCTCGGCCAGGACCACGATCTCGGAGTCGATGCAGATCTTGTGCTCCATGCCGGTACCCACGATGGGGGCCTCGGGCCGGAGCAGGGGCACGGCCTGGCGCTGCATGTTCGCGCCCATCAGGGCGCGGTTGGCGTCGTCGTTGGGCAGGAAGGGGATCATGGCGGTGGCGATGGAGACCATCATCCGGGGGGACACGTCGATGTAGTCCACCATCTCCCGGTCCACGTCCACGATCTCGTCCCGGTGCCGCCCGGTGATACGGGCGTTGACGAGGCAGCCGTCCTCGTCCACAGGCTCGGCGGCCTGGCCGACGATGAAGTTGTCCTCCTCGTCGGCGGTCATATAGGTGATCTCGTTGGAGACCTTGCCGGTCTCCTTGTCCACGGCCCGGTAGGGGGCCTCGATGAAGCCGTACTCGTTGATCCGGGCGTAGGT
>NZ_CAJUBK010000098.1 GCF_910584465.1 uncultured Oscillibacter sp. | reverse complement strand
AGCTCCACATCGGCCACACCTACTGCACCGTGGCCACCGACACCCTGGCCCGCTATCACCGCCTGATCGGCGAGGACGTCATGTTCCTCACCGGCACCGACGAGCACGGCCAGAAGATCGGCGACATCGCCGAAGCCGCCGGGGTCACCCCCCAGGAGTTCGTGGACCGCATCGTCGAGGGCCCCCGGGGCATCAAGGACCTGTGGAAGCTGATGAACATCTCCAACGACCGCTTCATCCGCACCACCGACGATTACCACGTCGAGTCCGTGCAGAAGATCTTCAAGAAGCTGCACGACAACGGCGACATCTATAAGGGCACCTATAAGGGCAAGTACTGCAAGCCCTGCGAGTCCTTCTGGACCGAGAACCAGCTCGTCGACGGCAAGTGCCCCGACTGCGGCCGGGAGGTCCAGGACGCGGAGGAGGAAGCCTACTTCTTCCGCCTGAGCAAGTACGCCGACAAGATCCGCCACCTGCTGGAGGACACCGACTTCCTGGAGCCCCGCTCCCGCGTCCACGAGATGGTCCGCAACTTCATCGACCCCGGCCTGGAGGATCTGTGCGTCTCCCGGACCAGCTTCTCCTGGGGCGTGCCCGTGGACTTCGACCCCGGCCATGTGGTCTATGTCTGGGTGGACGCCCTCTCCAACTATATCACCGCCCTGGGCTACTGCAACAGCCGCTACGAGGATTACGACAAGGGCTGGTGGCCCGGCGTGAACATCGTGGGCAAGGAGATCGTCCGCTTCCACTCCATCATCTGGCCCGCCATGCTCATGAGCCTGGGCGAGCCGGTGCCCAAGAAGTGCTTCGGCCACGGCTGGCTGCTGCTGGACGGCGGCAAGATGTCCAAGTCCAAGGGCAACGTCGTCGACCCCTACATCCTCGCCGAGCAGTTCGGCGTGGACGCCCTGCGGTTCTTCCTCATGCGGACCTTCCCCTTCGGATCCGACGGCAACTTCTCCAACGAGCTCTTGATCCAGACCATCAACACGGACCTGGCCAACGACCTGGGCAACCTGGTCTCCCGCACCACCGCCATGGTGGGCAAATACTTCGGCGGCAGGCTCCCCGCCGGCTGCCGCTCCTGGGCGGAGCCCGTCCCCTTCGACGCGGAGCTGGAGTCCCTGGCCGCGGGCCTCCGGGGGCACTACGCCGCCGCCATGGACGCCTTCGCCCCCCACAACGCCCTGGCCGAGATCTTCAAGGTCATCCAGCGGGCCAACAAGTATATCGACGAGAACGCCCCCTGGACCCTGGCGAAGGACATGGAGGCCAATGGCCCCCGCCTTGCCCACGTCCTCTACGACCTGCTGGAGTCCGCACGGATCTGCGGCATCCTGCTGACCCCCTTCATGCCCGAGAGCATGGACAAGCTCTTCGCCCAGATCGGCGCGGACGCCTCCTGCCAGACCTGGGAGTCCGCCGCCGCATGGGGCTCCCTGTCCGAGACCGCCGCCGTCGCCAAGGGCGAGAACCTGTTCCCCCGGGTGGACATGGACAAGGCCCTGGAGGCGCTGGAGGCCGCCGTACAGGCCGCCAAGCAGACCGATCCCGGCGTGGAGCTGGAGCCCCAGCTGGAGGAGAAGGTGGACTTCGACACCTTCTGCAGGAGCGACTTCCGCGTCGTGAAGGTGAAAGCCTGCGAGGCGGTGAAAAAGAGCGAGAAGCTTCTGAAGTTCCTCCTGGACGACGGCACCGGCGTGGACCGGCAGATCCTCTCCGGCGTCCACAAGTGGTATGAGCCGGAGGACCTGGTGGGCAAGACGCTGGTCGCCATCGTGAACCTGCCGCCCCGGAAGATGATGGGCCACGAGAGCAACGGCATGCTGATCTCCGCCGTCCACAAGGAGAAGGGCGAGGAGGCCCTGCACCTCATCATGGTGGACGACGCCATCCCCGCCGGAGCGAAGCTGTGCTGAACGTATAAACCTCCCATATAAAGGAAATACTGCCTCCATACTCTAAAAAGTAGGGAGGCAGTATTTCCATGTCCAAAAACCTGAAAGAGAGCGAGACCCTGAAAAACCTCATGCGCGCCTTCGCCGGCGAGAGCCAGGCCCGCAACCGCTACACCTTCGCCGCCGGCCTGTGCCAGAAGCAGCAGCTCCACGTCCTGGAGGCCGTCTTCACCTTCACCGCCAACCAGGAGAAGGAGCACGCCGAGATCTTCTACGACCACATGAAGGAGGTCGCCGGGGAGACCGTCCACATCGACGGCGGCTATCCCGTGGATCTGACCAACGACGTGGCGAAGCTCCTCCGCATGGCCCAGCACAACGAGTTCGAGGAGTTCGACCCCGTCTACCCCAGCTTCGCCGACACCGCCCGGAAGGAGGGCTTCCCCCAGGTCGCCTCCTCCTTCGAGCAGATCGCCAAGATCGAGCGGGCCCACGGCAGCCGCTTCGGCGCGTTCGCGGACCTGCTGGAGGCCGGGAAGCTCTTCGTCTCCGACGCCAAGTGCGGCTGGCTGTGCCTGAACTGCGGCCACATCCAGGAGGGGCTCCAGGCCCCCAAGTCCTGCCCCGTCTGTTCCCACGACCAGGGCTTCTTCATCCGCCTGGAGATGGCCCCCTACGGCGGGGACGTCCTGAAGGGCTAAGCCCCGGCAGCCCCCTCCTCCGGCCCGGCCCAGGCATAGTCGTACGGGCCGAACACCGTCTGCTCCTCCCGCAGGCCGTTCACCGCCGCCGCCAGGGCCGCGGCGAACGTCTCCCCGGACAAGGTCTCGTCGTCCGGGCGCACGATGACCGCCATGGCGTCCGGGGCCTCTCCGGACGCCGGCACGGCGGACAGCAGCCGCCTGGGGGCCTCCTCCAGCACGGCCAGCTCCGCCTCCGGCAGGAAGGCCAGATCCACGCCGCCCTCGCTGACGGCCTGGACCGCGGCCGCGGGGGAAGATCCCACGCTGACCGTCACGGTCCCCGCCTCCACCCCCTGGTCCGCCAGGGCCGCCTTGAGCAGCTCCGGCAGCTCCCGGGCGGCCCGGGCCAGGTCCTGGGCGGAGACGCCGTCCCGGCGGAGCTCCACCGCCAGGGACTCCAGTTCGATGGGGCCCTCCGTCTCCGGCGGGGCGGGCTCCTCCGCCGGGGCCGGGACGCAGGCGGACAAGATCAGCAGGGACAGGGCACAGAACCAAGACAGATACCGTTTCATGAAAACTCCTTCTTCGGTCCGGCGAAAAAACGCCGGTTTTTTTATGGACAAGCCGCCTGGTTTTTGGTATATTAGTATGAACGGCAGGGTCGGCCTTTAGTTTACCACATCCCCGCCCGCCGCGCAAGGGCGCTCCCACGCTCCGGGGGCCCCGCTGTCACTACATAAAACAGGAGGATCACCATGGAAGAAGAAGGCATCGTCTCCATCTGGCTCGGCAATTTTGAGGACAAAGAAGCTCTGGCGGCCTATGCGGAGGCTCGTTTCCAGAAAGACGAGGACGGCAACACGGTCCCGTCCTTCACGCAGGACTTTTTCAACGGCGATCTCTGGCCCTTCGAACCGGACGTGTTCGACTACGAGATGACGACCGCCTCCCAGGACCCGGCCACCGTGGCGGAGCCCCTGGGCGAGGCCCTGGCCGCTTCCCTGGCGGAGCTGTACTCCAAGGGCTTCGACCAGTCCTACAACGCGATCATCGCGGTCTACGACTATCAGTTCGAGGGGAGCCGTTACGTCCCCGGCGCGCCGGTGCGCTTCATCGCCTCCCTCTCCTACCTGGACCGCTGAACCCGCCCCGTCCCCCAGACCGTCCCAGGCGTCCGCGCCGGGGGCGGTCCTTTTTTTGAAAAGATCCCCCTCCGATCGAAAGTATCCGCCCCTCCCGATCGTATCCATTATGAGCGCGCTCCAAAGGAGTTGATACCATGGACCCGAACCAGCAGGCGGAACGGCTGGTGAACGCCTATGCCGACGCGATCCTCCGCCTCAGCTACGCCTATCTGAAAAACACCCAGGACGCCCAGGACATCTGCCAGACGGTCTTCGTCAAGCTCCTCACGGAGCCCCGGCAGTTCGAGAGCGCCGCGCACGAGCGGGCCTACGTCCTCCGCATGGCCTCCAACGCCTGCAAGGACCTGCTGAAAAGCCCCTGGCGCAGGCGGACCTGCGGCCTGGAGACGGTGCTGGAGGTCCCCGCCCCGGAGACGGGGGACGGCTCCGTCCTGGCGGCGGTGGACGAGCTGCCCGCCCATTACCGGACCGCGATCTACCTCTTCTACTACGAGGGCTATCCGGCATCGGAGATCGGCAAGATCTTAGGCGTGCCCACCGCCACCGTACACACCCGCCTGGCACGGGGCCGGGCGAAGCTCAGGGATATCTTAGGAGGTATGGACTATGAGCGATCTGTCTGATTACAAGAAGGAGATGAGCGCATTGCGTTTTACCGATGAGCAGAAGGAGGCCCTGGCCAAGGGCGCCGCCTCCGCCGCCCGGGGCCGGACGGCGAAGCGCCGCCGGCCGGTGTTCCGCGCGGCCCTGACCGCCGCGGCCATGGCGGCGGTGCTGGCGGTGGGATCCAGCGCGGCGGGGATCCTCCCCGCGCCGGCGGACGTCTTCGCCCCTCTCTTCGGCGGGGCCGTGGCCCAGACGGAGGTCATCGACAAGATCGGCCATCCCATCGGGGCCAGTGACAGCGACAACGGGATCACCATCACGGCGGACGCCATCATGGGAGACGAGTACAACGCCGTCATCGTCTACACCCTCCGCCGGGACGACGGGGAGCGCTTTTTGCCGGAGGGGGGGACGCTGGAGAGCACCGGGCTGATGATGGGCGGCTTCGGCGGGGCCAGCTGGGCCCGGGGCGGGGCCTACGGCAGCTCCTGGTTCGTGGACCAGGACCCGGAGGACGACCAGATCCAGATGGTGGAGGCCGTCAGCTCCGATGTGCCCCTGACCAAGGGGACCGCCCACGCGGAGTTCGAGGACCTGCGCTATTGGGAGGCGGAGTCGGACCGGGACGAGATCCTCTATCCCGGCAAGTGGCGTCTCCGTTTCGAGGTGGACTACGAGGACTGCTCCGTCCGTCTGGGCGGCGGCGAGACCTTCTCTCAGGACGGCATCACCTTCACGATCGACGAGGTGACCGTCTCCCCCATCGCCGTCCGGGCCGCTTACACGGCGGACGAGGCGGTGGTCTGGGACGACGCCCCCAGCGGACAGCAGAGCCCCGAAGGCAGACGGCAGTCCGGCAGGTTCATGGAGGACGTCGAGATCCTCCTGACCAAGACCGACGGCACGGTGATCGACCTGAGCGGCTCCGGCGGCGGCATCACGCCGGACTATGACGCCGACGTCTCCCGCTGCACCAAGGGCCGCGTCCTGGATGAGATCGTCCCCCTGGAGGACATGGCAGGCATCTCCGTGGGCGGCGTGGTCTACGGCATCCCCCATGACTAAGACGCAAACAAGGGCCGGGACGCTTCAGCGTCCCGGCCCTCAGCTTGGCGAAAAAGTCTTTTCGCCAAGCTGAGCAAGTTTTCCGAACTTTTAAAAAGTTCGGAAAACTTCTTGATCTAAATCGCGCAGGAAACCCTTCCTGGGTTT
>NZ_CAJUBK010000097.1 GCF_910584465.1 uncultured Oscillibacter sp. | reverse complement strand
ATGCGGGCGGCGGATCTGGTGATCTGCCGGGCCGGGGCCTCCACCATCAGCGAGCTGACGGCCCTGGGCACGCCCGCCCTGATGGTCCCGTCCCCATACGTCACCAACAACCACCAGGAGAAGAACGCCCGGGCGCTGGAGGAGGCCGGCGGGGCGGCGGTGCTGCTGGAGCCGGCTTGCTCCGGCCAGGCGCTGTTCCAGGCGGCCTGCGGCATCCTCCATGACGGGGCCCGTCTCCGGGCGATGGAGGAGGCCATGGCCTCCTTGGGCATCCGGGACGCGGCGGAGCGCATCTACCGGACCGTAGCCGCGATCGAGAAGTAACCACGGCCCCCCTCGGCCCATAGGATGGTTCGTGAACCATTCTTTGAGCGGAGGGACGGAAATGAGCCATTTAGTCATAAAAGGCGGCGGCCGCCTGCGGGGCGAGGCCGGCATCCAGGGGGCGAAGAACAGCGTCCTGCCCATCCTGGCGGCCACGCTGCTGACGGCGGACGAGGTAGAGCTGCGCAGCTGCCCCCGCCTGCGGGACGTGGACGCCTCGGTCCATATCCTGCGGGGACTGGGCTGTGAGGTCCATTGGGAGGGGGCGGACACGCTCCTGGTGGACACCCGGGACGTGGACGCCTGCTCCATCTCGGACCGGCTGTGCCGGGAGATGCGGTCCTCCGCCATCTTCCTGGGGGCCGTGCTGGCCCGGTGCGCCCAGGCGGAGCTGAGCTACCCCGGCGGCTGCGAGCTGGGCCCCAGGCCCATCGACCTCCATCTCTCGGGCCTGCGGGCCCTGGGGGCGGAGATCGACGACGCGGGCGGCGTCCTCCACTGCAGGGCCCCCCGCCTCCGGGGCCGGGAGATCGTGCTGAGCCTGCCCTCCGTAGGCGCCACGGAGAACCTGATGCTGGCGGCCTGCGCCGCCGCCGGCACCACCACCATCGCCAACGCCGCCCGGGAGCCGGAGATCGTGGATCTCCAGGGGTTCCTGAACGCCTGCGGGGCCAGGGTCTCCGGTGCGGGGACCTCCACCGTCTGCGTCGAGGGCGGCAGGCCCCTCCACGGCTGTATTTATACCGTCATGCCGGACCGGATCGCGGCGGCTACTTACCTCTGCGCGGCGGCCTCCGCCGGGGGGGAGATCTTCCTGCGGGGGGCGAAGGAGGAGCATCTGTCCACCGTCACCGCCGTATTGCGGGAGGCGGGGTGCTCCGTCCTCTCGGACGGGGCGGGCATCGCCTGTGCCTGCGAGGGGCGCCTGTCGGCGGTCCGCCCGGTGCGGACGGCCCCCTATCCCGGTTTCCCCACCGACGCCCAGGCCCTTCTGATGGCGGCGCTGCTGCGGAGCCGGGGGGCCACGGTGTTCGAGGAGAACCTGTTCTCCAGCCGCTACCGCCACGTCGACGAGCTGACCCGCATGGGCGCGGACGTCCGCGTCTCGGGCCGGGTGGCGGTGGTGTACGGCGTGGAGGACCTGCACGGCGCGCCGGTGCGGTGCACGGACCTCCGGGGCGGGGCGGCGCTGTGCGTGGCGGCCCTGGCGGCGGAGGGGGAGACCACCGTCCGGGAGATCGGCCACATCGACCGGGGCTATGAGGACATCGCGCGGGACCTCCGGGCCCTGGGGGCGGACATCGTCCGGCGTCCGGACGGGGAGAGCGTGTGGGACGCATGAGAGGAAAGAGCGGGGACCGCGGAGGCGGTCCCCGGAGCGGCCCCCGGCCGGGGCCGCTCAAGGATAGATCGGAGCGGGAGCATGGCGAGACGGAGACATTCGAGACGGCGGGGGCGGGGGAGCTTTGGCTTCCTCTATAAGCTGCTGTCCGTTTTGGCGATCTGCGGCGCCATCATCGCGGCCATGACCCTCTTTTTCCGGGTGGACGAGATCGTCGTCACCGGGCAGAAGCGCTATACGGCGGAGGAGATCCAGACGGCCTCCGGCGTGGAGCCGGGGTCCAACCTGTATCTTTTGAACAAGTATGACATCGCCCGGAACATCGTCCGGGAGCTGCCCTACATCGAGGACATCCGGGTGAACCGGAAGCTGCCGGACACCCTTTTGATCGAGGTCCATGAGAGCGGGCGGCCCTTCGCCCTGGTGCAGGAGGGGAGCGCCTGGCTCATCAGCGCCAGCGGGCGGATCGTGGACCAGCTCCCGGAGGGACAGGCGGGGGGCTACGGCCGGATCTCCGGCTGTGAGCTGCTGGCCCCCTCGGTGGGGACCCCGCTGGCCCTGGCCACGGAGTACGCCTCCCAGCAGAGCAGCCTGCTGGACCTGCTGGCGGCCCTGGACGGCGCGGGGCTGACGGAGAACGTGGACGGCATCCGCCTGGACGACCTGGGCACCCTGAACATGGACTACATCGGCCGCTTCACGGTGCGGATGGCCTACGGCGCGGATTACGCCTGGGAGCTGGAGAAGCTGACGGCGGCCCTGGCCAGCGAGAAGATCCAGAGCAACATGACCGGGACCATCGACCTGCAGCTGAAGAGCGAAGAGGTCCGGATCATACAAAACGTACGCTGAGCGCGGCTTGGCCGGGATTTTTTGAGAATTTGCGTCGAAAATGAAACAGACACTTGACCGGAGCGGAAAAGTGGCTTACAATAAGGAAGAGCTTGCATAAATGCAAGATATTGGCAGACATCCGCGGGACCGGCGCCGGATGGAAGGCGGAGCCGGGCGCGTAGGGATATGATGGATGGGACCCGCCGCCTCAGGGCGGGAGGCGGCGGGCGTCAATGTCCGCCATGGGAGCGCATGGCAGGGCGTCCGCACAAATGATAGCAGGAGGCAGCACTATGGCATTTGGTTTGGAGACCAGCCCCGATACCGTCGTCAATATCAAAGTGATCGGCGTCGGCGGCGCTGGGAACAACGTGGTGAACCGCATGGTCAGCTCCGGGACGAAGGGCGTGGAGTTCGTCGCCGTGAATACGGACAAGCAGGCGCTGAACGTCTCCAGCGCCGCGTATAAGATCCAGATCGGAGAGAAGCTGACCCATGGACAGGGCGCGGGCTCCGACCCCGAGGTGGGCCGCAAGTCCGCCGAGGAGAGCCGCAACCAGATCGCCAAGGCCCTGGAGGAGACGGACATGGTCTTCATCACCGCCGGCATGGGCGGCGGCACCGGCACCGGCGCGGCCCCCATCGTGGCGGAGCTGGCCAAGGAGCTGGACATCCTGACCGTGGGCGTGGTGACGAAGCCCTTCGGCTTCGAGGGCCGCCGCCGGATGCAGCAGGCCGAGGGCGGCATCGAGGAGCTGCGGACCAAGGTGGACTCCCTGGTCATCATCCCCAACGAGCGCCTGAAGCACGCCACGGACCAGAAGATCACCTTCGCCAACGCCTTCGAGATCGCCGACGACGTGCTGCGCCAGGCGGTGCAGTCCATCTCCGACCTGATCCGGGACACGGGCTTCATCAACCTGGACTTCGCGGACGTCACCGCCGTCATGAAGGGCGCGGGCCTGGCCCACATGGGCGTGGGCCGCGCCGCCGGGAAGGGCAAGGCCGAGGAGGCCGCCAAGATGGCCATCTCCAGCCCCCTGCTGGAGACCAGCATCAACGGCGCCCGGGGCATCCTGATCAACGTGGCCGGTTCTCCCGACATCGGCCTGGAGGAGATCGAGCAGGCCGCCGGGCTGGTCCAGTCCGCCGTCCACCCCGACGCCAACGTCATCTTCGGCGCCACCTTCGACGAGACCCTGGACGATGAGATCCGGGTCACGGTCATCGCCACGGGCTTCGAGAAGGAGCCGGGCCAGCTGCCGGGCAAGATGGCCGAAGAGGCCGGGAAGACCGGGGAGGCGGCTGAGGCGGCCGCAGGGCCCGAGCCCCTGGGCGAGGAGGACCTGCCCAAGCCGGACGTCTCGGAGGACGATCCCTTCGAGGACATCTTCAAGATCTTCAATAAACGGGATTGACCCATTTTTCAGGAAAGAACTGGGAAGCCCTGGAGGCGATCGCCTCCGGGGCTTTTCCGATGCCCTGCGGCCGCGGGACAGGCAAGCGCCGCCATGGGCGCGCTGCCGCTTTTTGCTTGTGGTGGATCGCCGTTTTCCGCAAATGATAATCGGGCCGGAAACGGCGTTCGACATGAAAAGCGGCCTGCCAGAGGCTCGACGGCGGGGAAGGGGGACCGCCTCGCGAGGGGCGTCCCCTTCCGTCCGGCCGCGGTCCCTCCGATGCACCGGGGGACGCGCCCGATCCGCCGGCAGCCGCCCGGCAGGCCGGAAAGGGGTGGTTTTTTTGTATGGACCTTCAAGATCCGCGAGGCGGGCGCTGGGCGCCGGGGCGGCGCTGGCGCTTGCGTTTTTGCTGTGTGCCGGGGTGACGGCCGTCAAGGCGGCGGAGCCCCGGATGCTGGTCCCGGTGGGCCACACGGTGGGCATCAAGCTCTTCTCCCGAGGCATCGTGGTGGTGAAGCTCACAGACGGCGGCACGCCCGCGCGGGAGTGCGGCCTGCGCACCGGGGACGTCATCGTCAAATGCGGCGGCGACGCCGTGACCTCCACGGAGCAGTTCCAGTCCCTGCTGCAAAAGAGCGGCGGCGGCGCGGCGGACCTGCAGATCAGCCGGGGCGGGGACGATATGACCTTGTCGGTGGAGCCCTCCCGGAACGAGCAGGGCGTCTACTGCATCGGCGCCTGGGTCCGGGACAGCATGGCCGGCATCGGCACCATGACCTATTACGATCCTGCCGCCGGCGTCTTCGGGGCCCTGGGCCACGGCGTCACGGATACGGACACGGCGCTGCTGATGCCCTTCTCCAACGGTTCCGTCCTGCCCTCCACCGTCAAGGCGGTGAAGCGCGGCGAGGCGGGCGCCGCCGGGGAGCTGCGGGGGGATTTCGACCTGACCCGCGACCTGGGACCGCTGTACGCCAACACCAGCAGCGGCATCTTCGGCAGGCTGGAGGAGCCGCCTGCGGCCGCGGAGGCGGTGCCCACGGGCATGGCCCTGCCCGGCCCCGCGGCGATCCGGGCCAACGTCCAGGGCGACGAGGTCCGGGAGTATGGGATCGAGATCGTGAGAGTGGCGTCCGGCTCGGCGGACGGGCGGGACCTGGTGCTCTCCGTCACGGACCCGGCGCTGCTGGAGGCCACCGGCGGCATCGTCCAGGGGATGTCGGGGAGCCCGATCCTCCAAAACGGCCGGCTGGTGGGGGCCGTGACCCACGTGCTGCTGAACGACCCGACCAAAGGTTATGGGATCTTGATCGAAAATATGCTGGCCGCGGCCGAGAGCTGACGGAGGAGGAGCGGCAGGAGCCGCTCCTCCTTATGAACGAAGAGCGCCGGACCGCAAAAGGAGCGGCCCCATGGAACGGGGCCGCTCAGACTGCCGGGAGGCGCGGGGGATCGAAGCGACGGGGGAAAGCGTCACGGGAGGGGCCGGGGAAGGCCCCTCCCGCTCCCGGCAGGCAGGAGGGCCCCAAGGAACGGGGCCGCCCGTCATACGGGCGGCCCGCAGCCTGTCGAAAAAGGAGAGGGGACTCCATCGACGGGAAGGAAGAGCGTTACGAGAGGGACCCAGGAAGGGTCCCTCTTGTTTTCGATAAAATAGTTTTCAGGACTTTCAAAAAA
>NZ_CAJUBK010000096.1 GCF_910584465.1 uncultured Oscillibacter sp. | reverse complement strand
AGACCCTTCCTGGGTCTCCCGCACACACTCTCCCTTCCCGTCGGATCGGCCCTCCTCCTTTTTTCACAAGGAGAGGGGCCGCCCGCTGGGCGGCCCCTCTCGCCGGTCCGGTCTAAGCCTGCCTGCGGTAGTTCTGCATCCGCCAAACGATGGCGGAGACCTGCCCGCGGGTCAGGGTGTTGGAGGGACGGAACGTGCTGACGCCGTTGTTGAAGTAGCCCCCGACGATGCCCGCGGCGTTCAGCGCCTGGACGTACACGTCAGCGGTGTCGGTGAAGGGCTTCACACTGGAGAGGTTGTTGATATCCAGCTTCAGGGCCCCGGCGGCCAGCTGGGCCACCTGGAGGCGGGTGATGGTCCCGGACAGGTCCACGTTGCTCCGGGTGATCAGCCCCTCGGACTGGGCCTTGGTGAGGTAGCCGCTGAAGGTGCTGCCCCGGACGGTGGGGGCCTGCTCGGGATAACCGGCGGCCAGCATGATGAGCTTCAGCGCCGCACCGTAGGTGATGGTGCTGTCGGGCCGGAAGCTCCCGTCGCCATACCCGCCGATGACGGAGGCGTCCGCCAGCTCCGTGACGTACTTATAGCACCAGGTGGAGGCGCTGATGTCCGTGAACCTCTTGTTGGTGTTCAGCACGCCCATGGAGAACACGCCGGAGGCGATGGGGACGTTGCCGGCGCTCAGCGCCACGTAGGGGATCTCCACCGGGCCGGTGTAGCCGGTCTGGGGGACGAAGCGCAGCTGGCTCAGCAGCTGGCTCCCGGTGCCGGTGCAGCTGTAGACCGTGGTGGTGTTGGCGGGGGCCGTGCCGGTGGCGCCTACATAGACCGCGCCCACGTTGGCGGCGGGGAGGCTGAGCAGTTGGATGCCGCTGGGCACGGTGCCGGTGGCGGCGGACACGGCGGCGGTCATGGAGGCCGCCGGGAAGTTGACGGGCGTGTTCTTGGGCGTCGGGCCGTAGACCTCCGAGACGGTCTTGTTGGTGACGCTGATCAGGATGGCCCCGGTGACGGACTGCCCGCCGGTGCCGTAGGCCGTGAAGGGGATGCTGGCGCAGTAGTTGGACCCGGAGGGCACATAGGTCAGCTCCGTCAGGGCGTACTCCGCGGCGGAGGCGGGGCTCATGTAGAAGTTCCGGCTCCGGTTGGAGGCGGTGACCTGCTCCCGCGTGGGGGAGCCGTGGCTGCTGGTGCTGTAGTAGTTGTAGTACAGGCTGCCCGTGGCGGGCACGTCGTTCAGGACCACATACTGCAGGCTCCCGGAGGGGTAGGTCTTCTTGTAGAACTGGGCCAGGTCGTTGGCGTTGATCTGGACGCTCGTGCCGGTGGCGACGGCGTAGCGCACGCTGCCCACGACGCCGGAGGTGACGGAGGCCGTCACCGGGGTGATGACCAGGGTGCCCTCCACGGAGCGCTCGTTGGTGCCGTAGGCCGTAAAGCGCAGGGTCACCTTGCCGCTGGTGAAGGAGTTGGCGGCGGCGAAGGTCATGTCGTTGAGGGCGTAGTCCCCCCGGAGTGCGTCGCTGGCGTTGTAGTAGAAGCGGACGCCCCGCAGGCTGCTGCGGCTGAAGGAGACGGAATAGCTGGTGTTATAGCCGGTGTAGAGGGTGCCGCAGGAATCCGGGAACTCCGTGGTGCTGGGCGTGTCGAAGACCACGTAGTCCAGGCTGGAGCTGCTGTAGCTCTTGCGGAAGAAGTCGTCGAACTTCACCCGGTCGAAGTTCACGGTCTTGCCGGGGGTGACGGTATAGGCGATGTCGCCGCCGGCGCTGGTGCTGACCACCAGCTTCAGCGTGCCCTGCTCGTAGCTCCCGTTGTCATAGTAGGCCCGGAAGGGGATGGAGAGGGTGCTCTGGTCCTTGGCGGAGCTGTCGGCCCGGAAGGAGAGGCTGCTCAGGGCGTAGGCCCGGTAGCCGGCGTTGTAGCCGGTATCGCTGTAATAGAACTGCGTCTGGCTGTAGCTGAGGTCGTTCCGGGTCAGCGGGGTATTGCCGGCGTAGATGCTCCCGGCGAAGTCGGTATAGGCGCTGTCGGCCTCGAACACGACATAGCGGATGGGCCGGCTGCTGTTGGACATGGCGCGGCAGGCCTGGTCGAAGGCCTCGGCGCTGAAGGCCGCGGCGCCGCCGGGGGCCGCCTCATAGGTGATGGTGCTGGCGGAGGAGGTGATGGTGATCCGCAGGGTGCCCTCCTCATAGTCGTCCTCGCTGCCGTTGTAATAGGCCCGGAAGGGGATGGCGATGGAGCTGCCCTCCCTGGCGTCCCGGTCCGCCTGGAAGGTCATGTCCTCCAGGGCGTAGTCGCCGTCGCTCCTGCTGCTGTAATAGAACCAGGTCTCGCTGTGGCTCAGGTCCGACTGGCTCAAATCGGTCTTGCCCACGTACAGCACGCCGTCGAACTTCCGGTAGCTCTCCGGCGCGGAGAAGGACACGGCGCTGATGGTCCGCTTCGTGTTGCCGGAGAGGGTCTGATAGACCTTGTTGAAGGCGGTCTTGTCCAGCCGGGCGGTGGCGCCGGGGGCCACGTCCAGGGACACGGTGTCCTTGGGGCCGTCCTTGTCGATGACGATGCGCAGGATGCCCTTGGCATAGTCGTCCCGCTCGTAATAGGCCGTGAAGGGGATCTCCAGCTCGTCCTCGTCCTTCGCGTTGCCGGAGGCCCGGAAGACCAGCTCGTCGATGGTATAGGTGTCCCGTCCGCCGCCGGTGTAATAGAACCGCTCGTCGCCCAGCTCCCGCTTGGTGTAGTCCGTGCGGCCCGAGACGCCGATCTTGCCGGAGAAGGAGGTGTAATCATCGTCGGGGTCGAAGGTCACGTATTCGATGGTCCCCTTGTTGCCCGTCAGATCCCGATAGACCTTGTCGAAATCGCTGCGGTTGAAGGCGACGGAGCCGCCGGGGGCCGCGTAGTAGAGCACTTCGCCGTCCTGCTTGCCGTCCTTGGTGACGGTGACGCGGAAGGTGGCCTCCTCCCGGTCGCCGTAGCGGTCGTAAAGGTAGACGGTCATGGTCAGCTCGTCCCCCACCTCGGCCCGGCGGGACGCCTCGAAGCGGAGGGTGTCCAGGGCATACTTGCCGTAGCGCTCGTCGCTGATGTAGAACTCCCATTCGTCCAGGTCGTCCCCGTCCAGGCGGCGGTCCCCGCTGTAAAGCGCGCCGTCGAAATCGTCGTAGCGGTCCCCGGCGCGGAAGGCGACGTAGCGCAGGCTGCCCTCGCCGTCGGTGAGCTCCCGATAGACCTCCTGGAAACGGGAGGGCCTGAGGTCCGCCCCGCCGCCGGGAGCGACCCGGAGGACGATCTCCTTAGAGGAAGAAGGGGAGGAGGGGCTGTCACGGTCCTCCGCGCGGCCGCACTTGGTGCACACGCCCTGGACGAAGCTGTGGATCTCCTCGTTGAACTTCGCGCCGCACACCGAGCAGGTCTGCCAGTGGGTCGTGCTGGTGGAGGTGCTGGTGTACCCGGCGGGCGCGGTGTGGACCTTCTCCTCGAAGTGATAGCCGCAGCCTGTGTTCACGCACGCCTGCCAATGATGGGTGGCGTTGTGGTCGTAGTGGGACGTATCCCTCACATGGAGGCCGGGATCCGCCGGGAGGGTGACCTCTACCTTCTGCCCGCAGACCTCACAGATCTTGTGCCCCTTGCCGGGCGTATGGCAGGTGGCGGCGGTGTCGATGTAGATGGCCTTGCCGAAATCATGGGGCTCATAGTCGTTCTTGACCCCGCCCCCGGCGTCGGTCCAATGATACTCGTCATCGGACTTCCACTTTTTCTCGTCCGCTTCCCCTTCTACTGCCAAAGCGGCGGGCGCGAGGCTCGCCAACATCACCAGCGTCAGTAGCAACGCCGGGATCCGTCTCTTCCAAAGTCTGTTCATAAATCTACCTCCATGCCTGCCGCAGATCGGATCGTACGAAAAACATGATCCTGCTCTCTATAACATAACGGAAACACCCGCTATAATCATGAACAAACTGTGAACAAGCGGCAACATTTTGGTATCATATCCTGACAAAGACCGCGCCCCGGACTGCCCCGGAAAGTTTGTGGAAGGTCCCTCTTTACAAATAAATCTCCCTCCGATATAATACTATGGCTGATGAAGATCGAAAGGATGAGAGGAGCACACCATGGCTTTGATCGAATACGACGCTTATAAACAAAAGCTCCGGGACCTGCGGCCGGAGCTGGACAAGCTGTCCGCCGCCCTGGACATCGAGGCCGCCCGGCAGGAGGCCGCCCGCCTGGAGGACGAGACCGCCCAGGACGGGTTCTGGAACGACCTGGACCGTTCCCAGAAGGTCCAGCAGCGGCTCAAGCAGCTCCAGAACAAGATCGCCCGGCAGGAGAAGCTCCTCTCCGCCTGGGAGGACCTGACCGCCCTGTGCGAGATGGGCCAGGAGGCCGAGGACGAGGAGATCTTGGAGGAGCTGAAAAACGAGTACGCCGCCCTGGAGGACCGGACCGCCGAGACCCGCATGGCGACCCTCCTCTCCGGGGAGTACGACGGCTGCAACGCCATCCTCCAGTTCCACGCCGGGGCCGGCGGCACCGAGGCCCAGGACTGGGCCCAGATGCTCTACCGCATGTACACCCGCTGGGTGGAGCGCAAGGGCTTCACCTATAAGATCCTGGACTACGAGGACGGCGACGAGGCGGGCATCAAGTCGGCCGCCATCTCCATCGAGGGCGAGAACGCCTACGGCCTGCTGAAGAGCGAGAACGGCGTCCACCGCCTGGTCCGGGTCTCCCCCTTCGACGCCAACGCCCGGCGCCAGACCTCCTTCGCCGCCGTGGAGGTCATGCCGGAGCTGGAGAACGACGAGACCATCGAGATCCGGGACGAGGACATCGAGATGCAGGTCTACCGGGCCAGCGGCGCGGGCGGACAGCACGTCAACAAGACCTCCTCCGCCGTGCGGCTGATCCACAAGCCCACGGGCATCGTGGTGGCCAGCCAGCAGGAGCGCAGCCAGTTCCAAAACAAGGACAACTGCATGAAGATGCTCCGGGCCAAGCTCCTGGAGCTGAAGGCCCAGCAGCACGCGGAGAAGATCTCCGACATCAAGGGCGTGCAGATGAAGATCGAGTGGGGCAGTCAGATCCGCTCCTACGTCTTCATGCCCTATCAGATGGTGAAGGACACCCGCACCAGCTTCGAGACCGCGAACATCGACGGCGTCATGGACGGCGACCTGGACGGGTTCCTGAACGCCTACCTGACCCAGCTCGCCACCGGGGAGCTCAAGAAGTGAAGCGGGGGCCCGTCCCCCTCCCGCCCTCCTCCTCCGCCGCCCCGGGCGGCCGGAGCATCGGGCCTCCTGGCCGCGCGTCCCGCCGCAAAGACGGCCCCGTCCGCCCCTCCCGCCTCCCGGAGGGGCCGGGCGCGGCCCCTGCCCCCAGCCTCCCCAAAAGGCGCGGCCGTAGAGCCGCGTCCTTTTTCCGCAGGCCCTCGCATATACAGAAAGGATACTAGAGATGAAAGATAACGAAATGCAAACGCCCGCTCCCGGCGCGGCCCCGCAGGAGAACAAGATGGGCACCATGCCCATCGCCCCCCTCCTGGCGGGCATGGCCGTACCGATGATGATCTCCATGCTGGTCCAGGCCCTCTACAACGTGGTGGACAGCATCTTCGTCGCCCAGATCAGCCAGGACGCGCTGAACGCCGTCTCCCTGGCCTTCCCCCTCCAGAACCTGATGATCGCCGTGGGCG
>NZ_CAJUBK010000095.1 GCF_910584465.1 uncultured Oscillibacter sp. | reverse complement strand
GCCTGGGCCAGCATCGCCTGAGCGGACTGGATCAGGATGTTGTTCTTCGTGTAGGCCATCATCTCGTCGGCCACGTCCGTATCCCGGATGCCGGACTCGGCGTCCTGGATGTTCTCGGTCATGACGGACAGGTTGTTCAGGGTGTGGTCCAGACGGTTCTGGACGGCGCCCAGGTCGCCTCTGGAGGAGGACACCTGGTTGGTGGCCATCACGATATAGTTGATCGCTTCCGCGGCGCCGGACTGGGTGGCGATATTCGGCAGGTTCCCTGCGAAGAGCTTGCTGACGTGGATATCGTTGGCGCCGGCCCGGATCTGGTTGTAGGTGTGGGGGGTGTCGCCGATCTGCAGCTTGATGCCGCCGTTGGCGGAATAGGTCGGCAGGCTGGAGGCGTCGATCATGACGCCGCTCGCAGAGCCCTCGATCTTGATCCCCGCGCCGGTCTTGTTGACGGTGGCGGTGTCGGTCTTACCGTCCAGGGTCGTCAGCTTCATGTTGGCGCCCATCTTCGCCGCGACCGCGCTGGCGATCTTGGTAGCCGTGGCCTTGAGGCCCACCACCAGCTTGTCGCCGCTGAACTGGCAGTAGGTCTTGGCGGCGTTGGTGCCGGTGGCCTGGACCACGTTGTAGGTCTTGGAGCCGATCTGGATGCTGCCGCCGATATAGTCCTTGCCGGTGCCGCTGAAGTTGATCTGGAACTTGGCCTTCGCGCCGGTCGTCGCCTGGGTGAAGGTCACGCCGCTGATCTGGGACTGGGTGCCGTCCAGCAGCTTGATGCCGTTGAAGTTGGCGGAGTCGGCGATACGGTCGATCTCGTTCAGCAGGGAGTTGACCTCCTTCTGGAGCTGGACACGGTCGACGTTCTCGTCATAGGTGCCGTTGGCAGACTGGGTGGCCAGGTACTTCATGCGCTTGAGCATGTCCTGGACCTCCTGCATGGCGCCCTCGGCGGTCTTGACCAGGTTGGTGGCGTCCTTGACGTTCTTCTGGGCGGCCTGCAGGCCGGTGATCTGGGAGCGCATCTTCTCGGAGATCGCCAGACCGGCGGCGTCGTCGCCGGCGCGGTTGATCTTGTAGCCGGAGGACAGCTTCTCCAGGTTCTTGCCCAGAGCGTTGACGTTGTTGGTGTAATTCCGATAGGAATTCATCGCCAAAATATTGTGTTGGATACGCATGATATTTGCCTCCTTAGCAAAATTTAATGTGTTCGAGCGTTCCTTCGCTCTCTCACAACGGCAGGTGCGCGCCGTCCGTCCCGTTCCCGTGGCCTTTGGTCCCGGGGCTTCTCAGACGCAGGTACGTTATCCCATCCGGCTCGTCAGCCGGTCGAGACCCGTATGCTCGATCGGGATGGCGCCGCGGGCCCGGGGATCCCCGGCCCCTCCGGGACACGCTGTCGTCCGCATGTCCCCGCTCTTCGTCCCGGCCATCCATAGACTTTATCGGACGCTTCCAAAAATAATTAAGCCCTTCCCCGCGATTTTTTTCAGATCCGATCCCGTCCCCCCCCTCTCCCCCGCCGCAGACGCCGGGCGGATCGCCAATTTTTGGGCGGCCGTTTTTTGCAAAACGCCGAAGATCTCCCCAGATCGTTGTACTTCTCCCCGATCTATGGTATGATTCGACTGGTTTCGAGAATGGAGCCCCGTCTTGGGACAGCTCCGCATCCTTGGAGCCGTCGGAGAACGGACGGCTCTCGTCGAGGAGGGATCGGTTTGTCACGGGAGACCGCACAGGACCTGTTTTTTGAATCCTTGTACAAACGCTACTTCGGCCGGCTGGAGGCGGCCGCCCGCGCCGTGATCGGGGACCGCCCCGTGGCGGAGGAGCTGGTGCAGGAGACCTTCGTCATCGCCCTGCGCAATTACGAGACCCTCCGCCGGCACGAGAAGCCGGACGCCTATCTGTACACCGTCCTGCGGTATAAGATCTCCGACTACCGGCGCTCGCTGGAGCGCTATCGGAGGCTCTGCGCCGCCCTGGAGCACAGCCTCCGGACCGGGGCCCTGTCGCTGTCCAGGGACCCGCCCCTCACCTCTTCGGGCATCGTGGAGACGGCGCAGGGCTCGCTCACGGAACGGGAATGGTATCTGCTGCGGCGCTTCGCCATCGACGGCGCCACCCACCGCCAGATCGCCGGCGAGCTGGGCATCACCGTGGACGCCAGTCAAAAGCGGCTGGAGCGCATCCGGAAGAAGCTGGAGGCCGTGCTCCCGAGGGACGGGATCTGAGCTGTCCCGGCGCCCGGCCCCCACCCATGGATCTCCCGCGCCTCAAAAATTTTTTTGAGGATCTTTTATTTTTTATGTCAGGTCTCCCGACTTGCGGCCATTTAACAGTAAGGAGGTGCGGGGATGCCAACGGATGGCAAGAAGCAGGCATGCGGATCTTGGGAGCAGCTGGACACCGAGGAGCTGCTCGAACTGGTCCGCATGGATCTCGATCCCCCGGAGGGAGGAGACTACGAGCGGACCGCTCGTATTTTGGAGGTGATCGAAAGGCGCGAAGAAGAGTCCCCCACGGGGATCCTCCCCGATGTCGACCAGGCATGGGAGGATTTCCAAAAATACTATGTCCCCCTGGACAGCGAGGGCTGTCCGCTCTATCCAATGAGAGATCCCGATCGGACATCTGCCGGCAGGGGCCCGGACGGGCGCCGCCGGCGCGGCAGGCTGCTGCGGCGCCTGATCCCCGTGGCCGCGGTGGCGGCGGTGACGCTGTCCAGCATGGTGGCGGCGCAGGCCTTCGGGCTGGACGTGTTCGGCACGCTGGCGCGGTGGACGGAGGAGACGTTCCACTTCGTCTCCGGGACGCCCGCCGCGGCCGGCAGCGAGGAGTCGGAGTCAATCCGCCAGGCGATACAGGAAGTCTACGACCGCTGCGGCGTCACGGTCCCTGCCCCGGCTTGGTATCCGGAGGGGACGGAGTTTGCCTGTGATATCGATGTAGTGGAAGATATGGAATGCTCGACCATCACATGTGACTTTGTATATGGTGACAGCGTTTTTTATATCGAAACTCAGCAGTATCACGGCGAAGAGCGTATCCCTATCCATACCTTTGAAAAAGATGCTTCAAATATCGAGGAATACCACAGTAATGGCAGACTGTTCTACGTCATGTCGAATGTTCCCGATAGCCGAGCCACATATTCAAATGACCAAGTAGTCATCGTCATCGAAGGGAATCTCTCCTTGGAGGTCTTGAAACAACTCATCGATTCCATTGGAGCGTGATTTTTGTGTGCCGAGTAAAAAAACAAGCTCTTATTTTTGCAAGCCTCATCCTCTTAATTGCATCTATCTGCCAAGTAGCGTCTGCGGCCGAGATCTCTCCCCGTGCCAGCCTCTATTTAAGTAATTATGGTGCCTACTTATATGAGGGGACAGCGAAAGGGACCGTACGAGTCGAGTTCACCGTCTCTGGGACGAGGCGTTCTGAGCGCGTCGGCGTTTCCAAGCTCTCCATCTACGAAGGCGACGGCACTTTCGTCACTTCCGTCACAGGGTCCGTGGCCAACGGCCTGCTTGGAGAGGATCTCAAAACCTATATGGGTCACTTCACTTACTACGGTGAAGAGGACACCGTCTATTACATGGTGCTGACCATGTATGCCGAGCGGGACGGCGGTTCCGACTCCAGGCAGTACACTACCAATAATTGCAGATCCCACGTTTAAGACCCCTGGCCCTCCCCTTCCCACCCCCCTGATCTGCCTCCGCCATATCCGCACGAAAACGGGCTTCCGGTCAGGACGGATATCGGCAGGGCGTACCGGTTCTATACCCCCTCCCCCGCCGCGCTCCCCGCGAGCCTGTGAACGCAGGCTCGCTTTTTTCGACGTTTTTCCTCACGATCCGCCATAAACGGAACCCGGCTTCCTGGCGATCGCGTCCCTCGCCTCCTATGATAAGCATATAGGAGGTAACGCGTATGCCTGCACTACTGGATCATAAAAAGCTGCGTAAGGAAATGGAGGCCCGATCGCTCAAGCAGGAGCCCTTGGCGGAACAGCTGGACATCAGCGTCCGGCACCTGCGGAACCTGTGTTCCAGGGACGTCAACATCTCGTCGTCCCTTTTATATGATATCAGCGTGACGCTCCAGGTGCCCATGGACGAGCTCCTGATCATGCCGGAGGAGCGCGAATGATGCGGGCAGGGCACTCCCGGCGGGCCGGGCTCCTCCTGATCGCGGGACCTCTGCTGTACCGCCTCCCCATGAGCGTGACGAAGATCCGCGCCTTCCCGCACTGCCGCGAGGCGCCGGCCTACCCGGTCTGTCCGCGGTGTGACGGGACGATGGAACGCGAATACATGGCCTTCTGCAGCCGCTGCGGGCAAAAGCTGGACTGGCAGCACTATCCGCACGCCAGGATCCTCTATATAGGGATGGACGGCGACGCACGCCCGGGAGGGCCCGCCCCCTCCCGCTGAAAGGCCGGGGCCCCGGGGACCGCTCCGGGGCCCAGCGCCATCCGGCCGGGGCGGCCCCCCTATCCGCGGGAGCGGCCAGGGAGGCCGCCCCGGCGGGAGATCGGGATCCTTTTCAAAAAAAGGGTGGCATCCCAAGGCGGGGACGTGTATAATAGGACCGTGCACAGAGTTTTCGCGCGGGGCATGACCAAGGGGCCCTGCCATGGGGCCCCTTGGAGGCTCATCTTTTGAAAAGAGGCGGCTGTTATGGAAAAGACCCTCCTGTTCGCGCACCGCGGTTTTTCCGGGAGATATCCCGAGAACACCCCCCTGGCCTTCCGGAAGACCGCGGAAGAGACCGACGCCGACGGCATCGAGAGCGACGTCCACATCACCAGGGACGGCGAGCTCGTCATCTTCCACGACGCCGCGGTGGAACGCACCTCCAACGGGACCGGGTACATCAAGGACCTGACCTACGAGGAGCTGCTGGCCCTGGACATCGGCAGCTGGAAGTCGCCGGAGTTCGCCGGGGAACACATCTGGACCTTCGCCCAGCTGCTGGGGTTCTGCAAAGAGGCCGGGCTGCTCCTCGATATGGAGCTGAAAAATTACGAGGTGTTCTATCCGGACCTGGAAAGACGCGTGATCGCCGAGATCCGCGCCGCCCGGATGGAGGAGCAGGTGTTCGTCTCGTCCTTCAACCACATCTCCATGCAGCGCTTCAAGACGCTCTGCCCGGAGATCGAGACCGGGCTGCTCTACGATAAGCCGCTGCTGGACATCGAGGCGTACGTCCAGCGGAGCAATGCGGACAACATGCACCCCCGCTACCAGCTGCTGCAGTACCAGCCGGAGCTGGTGGAGCTGTTCCACAGCCGGGGCATGAAGGTCAACACCTGGACGGTGGACAGCGAGCCGGACATGCGGGACATGCTGGGACGCGGCGTGGACTGCATCATCAGCGATCGTCCGGACCTGCTCTGCCGGGTGGCGGAGGACATGCGGGGCTGAGGCCCCGGCCGGAGGGGCATCCTGATCGGATAAGCTCCCTCCGGCCATGATCTTCAAAAAATGGATTGACAAATCGTGAAAAAGTCCTTATACTATAGTAGTTGGCTCGAGCGATGAGATGGTGGTCCGTCATCGAACATCCGGGTGTAGCGCAGTTGGTAGCGCGCATGGTTCGGGACCATGAGGCCGTGGGTTCAAATCCCGCCACTCGGACCATGCGGAGTGTCCTTATAGGATTTGAGTATCCTTGTGGGACACTCCGCATTATTTTTGCTCAAAATCCTATACGGCGATCCGCTCCGGGGAGTAGCTGACGGCTACTCCCTTTCTCGTCCCCATCGTGATCTCCTCAGCCGGGATTTTCCGGCGGTCAGGGACAGAGAAAGTGCCGATACAGTTGTAATAAATGGTGATATGCTGGGTGGTAACGCCGTCCTGCTTTTCAGCGTGGTATACGTCAATGTGGTCGATCAACTCCGCCACCATGCGCTGGGTGATCTCCGTTGCGTTGGTGTATCGCCGGACAGTTGCAAGAAACGTATCAACGTCCATCCGCTGGCCCTCGCTCTTTTTCAGCTCCAGCCGCAGCGCCTTGATCCGCTTGGCGTTCTCCCCCTGCTCCTGCTCGTACCGCTGGGACATTTTCGCAAACCGGGCGTCGCTGAT
>NZ_CAJUBK010000094.1 GCF_910584465.1 uncultured Oscillibacter sp. | reverse complement strand
TACCTCACCCGGGTGGGCCTGTGCGCCAACGACTACCTGGACCGGGAGGTGGACGCCTCCCTCTCCGGCGGCGAGGTCAA
Organism: uncultured Oscillibacter sp.; assembly: GCF_910584465.1. GTDB lineage: Bacteria > Bacillota > Clostridia > Oscillospirales > Oscillospiraceae > Oscillibacter. Next base: position 6,065 of record NZ_CAJUBK010000094.1, on the reverse strand, counting down.
GCGCATCGAGATCGCCTCCATCCTGGCCCGCCAGGGGAAGCTGATGATCTTCGACGAGCCGGAGGCGGGCATCGACCTGTGGTCCTTCGCCCGGCTGACGGAGACCTTCGAGCAGCTCCACGCCGCCGGGGGCGCGACCATGATCGTCATCTCCCACCAGGAGCGGATCATCTCCCTGGCGGATGAGGTCATCGTGGTGGGCGACGGGCGGCTGCGCCACCGGGGGAGCCCGGCGGAGATCCTGCCCCAGATCTTGGCGGACACCCTGGGCGGATGCCCGGTCCTGCAGAAGGAGGCGGATGTATCATGATGGACACCGAGATCGACCGGGGCCTTTTGGAGAAGATCGCGGACCTCATCGGCAAGCCCGTGGGGGCGTTCAATATCCGGAAGGACTCCGGCTGTGACGGCCGCCAGTCGACGGAGCATATCCAGATCGTTTCCAAGGAGGACAAGCCGGGCATCGACATCCGGATCAAGCCCGGCACCAAGGGGGAGACCTGCCGCATCCCCGTCATCATCACGAAGCCCGGCCTCAGCGAGATGGTCTACAACGACTTCTTCATCGGCGAGGGGTGCGACGTGGACATCGTGGCCGGCTGCGGCATCCACAACTGCGGCGACCAGGATTCCCGCCATGACGGCGTGCACACCTTCTATGTGGGGAAGGGTTCCAAGGTCCGCTACACCGAGAAGCACTACGGTGAGGGCGACGGCAGGGGCGGCAGGATCATGAACCCCGAGACCGTGGTCTATCTGGAGGAGGGCGCCTCCATCCAGATGGAGAGCGTCCAGATCCGGGGCATCGATTCGACGAAGCGCACCACGAAGATCGTCTGCGGCAAGGACGCCGAGGCGGTGGTGACGGAGCGCCTGCTGACCCACGGGGAGCAGACGGCGGAGAGCGACATGGAGATCGTCCTGGACGGCGAGGGGGCCAAGGGCCGGGTGATCTCCCGGTCCGTGGCCCAGGACCGGTCCGAGCAGGTGTTCTATCCCCGGATGGTGGGCAACGCCCAGTGCTTCGGCCATGTCCAGTGCGACTCCATCATCATGGGGGAGGCGAAGATCAAGTCCATCCCCGCCATCACCGCCAACTGTACCGAGGCCCAGCTGGTCCACGAGGCCGCCATCGGCAAGATCGCCGGGGACCAGCTTTTGAAGCTGGAGACCCTGGGGCTCACCGAGGAGGAGGCCGAGGACTGCATCCTCAAGGGCTTCCTGGCTTGAGGGCGGTCACACCGAGGTATGTAAGGTATGTAAGGAAGGGAGCCCTGCCGTGAGGCAGGGCTCCCTTCGCGCTCTTTATTAAGTAGGCCGGGTGATGACGCCCGCGAAGCTGAACCAGCCCCTTGGGTCCCGGAAGGCCCCGGTGAGGGACTCGCGGAGCTCCCAGGCGGTGCCCTTGGTATACAGAGGGGCCAGGGCGTGGTCCATCAGCAGCAGGGCCTCCGCGTCGTGGAGGCAGCCCATGCGGGCAGTGCCGTCGGCGGCGCTGGCGATGATCATCATCAGGGTGTCATAGGCGGTGCTGTCATAGGAGACGTAGTTGTTCCGGACCCCGCTGGTCCAGGAGGTCAGGAAGCACTCCGCGTCGTTGGCCGAGGCGGTGAGCCGCAGCCCCGCCAGGGTATACTCCCCGGACCGCAGAGCGGGCATCAGGCTCCGCTCGTCCAGGCCCTTGGGCGTGACTTGGATCTTCAGGACCTCCTGCCACTGCTGGCAGAGGAGCTGGGCCACGGCGGCGTTGACGCCGCTCTCCAGATACAGGAACTCCAGTTCGCCGAAGTCGGCGCCGCTGGCGTAGCCGGCCTCCTCCAGCAGGGCGCGGGCCCGCAGGCAGCGATCCTCATAGCCCTCCGGGTCGTTGTCCAGCAGGGGGGAGCTGAGCTCACGGAAATCCCCCTCCTCGTTCTCCGGCACGCCGGGAGGGACCAGGCCCTCCGCCGGCAGGGCCGTGGCCCCCGCGGCCCCGGCGATGGCGGCGCGGTCGATGGCGAGGCTCAGGGCCTCCCGGATGGCGGGATCGGAGAAGAGCTCCGAATCACAGTTGAACAGGGCGGCGTAGGTCTCCAGCTGGGGGGACGGGGACCACTCCGGGTCCGCCGCCAGCTCCGTCAGGCGCGCGTCCGGCAGGGGCCACACGGCGTCGACGGTCTTGCTCTCGTAAAGGGACCACGCCTCCTCCGCCGACCCGGCGAAGTGGAAGGTGATGCTCTGCGGGCCGGGCTGGGCGGCGTAATAACGGCCGTTGGCCTCCAGACGGAGGAGGCGGCCCTCCTCCTGGGCGGCGACGGTGTAGGGGCCGTTGGTCACCAGCTGGGTGGGGTCGCCCGCCCACCAGGACTTGTCGCCGGAGGCGGCCTTCAGTTTCTGGACCACGTCCTGCCGCAGGGGCATGGTGGCGGGGGAGGTGCAGACCTCCTTCAAGAACCAGTCATAGTGCCCGTCCAGCACCACCACGAGGGTGTTGTCGTTCCGGGCCGTCACCTGGAGCAGGCTCATGTCCCCGGCGGCGCGGGCCTCCCGGAAGCCGCTGACCACCGAGAGGAGGTCTGCATAGCGGGAGCCGGTGGCGGGGTTGGCCAGGCGCTGCCAGGCGTAGACGAAATCCCCGGCGGTGACGGGCTGTCCGTCGGACCAGCGGGCGCTGCGGAGGCGGAAGGTATAGGTGACGGTGATGGCGCCGTCCTTGGCCTCCTCCTCCTGGTCCACGCTCTTGGCCATGCCGTTGATGACGCTGGTCTTCCCGGCGCTGTCCACGGTCACCCGCATGAGGTTCTCGTAGAGATGGGCCAGGACGGTCTGCCCGGAGATGTCCTCGGCGTAGATGGGGTCCAGGGAGCCCGGCGCGGAGCCTACGCAGGCGGACAGCGCCATGCCGTCGCTGTCCTTGGCGCAGCCGGCCAGCAGCGAGACGCACAGCAGCCCGGGCAGCAGCAGGGCGGTCAGGCGTTTGAGGGACTGTTTCATAAGACCTCCAAAGGCGGTCCGGAGGGGGCCGTCTCGTGTTCATGATGGGAGCCGTGCCGCCTCGGGCGGCTCAGACAGACCTATATTATAAAGAATTTTGTCCGCCTTGTAAAGGCGGACAGGGGAGATTGTCAAAAAAGTTCAAAAAGTGGAGGCCGGGACGCGGGGGAGGGGGACCGCCGGGACGGGCCCGGGGAGGAGCGCCCGCCCGGCCGCATCGCCGCGGTCCGGAAGGGCGGGAGGGGCTCACAGCGTCTCCAAGATCTCCGCCACGGTGCGGCATTGGACGGGGAAGCGCTGTCGGAGCTCCGGCGCGGCGCCCGCCATCAGGTAGGGGCGGCCCACCCGCTCCAGCATGGGGACGTCGTTGTAATTGTCGCCGAAGGCCATGACCTCCTCCAGGCCGATGCCCAGGGACTCGCAGAGCCGGGCCACGCCCAGCCCCTTGTCCGCCAGGGTGAAATCCAGCCAGACCTCTCCGGCCACGGCGCACCGGAAATGCTCCTCCCACTTGGGGAAGAGGGCCTGCCGGGCCCTGTCCAGCGTGCCGTTGGGGCAGTAGGCGGAGACCTTGATGATGTCCTCCGGCGTGTCCTCCGGGGCGGAGAGGAGGGCGGTGCGGTTGCCTAAAAACCAGCGGATCTGGTCCTCCACATCCGGGCCCTTGGGGCAGAGGTAGCAGACGGCGGCCCCGGAGATCAGCACCTCTGCCTCCGGCAGGGCGATGATGTCCCGGCACAGCTCCTCGGAGAGCCGCCGGTCCATGGCGGTCTTGCTCAGGATGGGGCCGGGGTCTCCGGGACCGTAGACCACCGCGCCGTTCTCGCAGAGGAAGGGCACCTTGTCCGCCACGGGGGCGAAGAGCTTCCGAAGGCTGGCGTACTGCCGTCCGCTGGCGGGGCAGAAGAGGATGCCCTCCTCCTCCAGGCGGCGGATGTGGCCGAAGATCTCCCGGGGGATGGCGGAGGCCCCGTTTTGCAGCAGGGTCCCGTCGATGTCGCTGGCGATGAGGCGGATCATATCGGTGCTCCTTCCATAAAGGGATCTTTCGTCAGGTCGAACAGGCTCTAGTATAAACCACCGGGAGGGGCAAAGCAAGCCCGGATCGCGTTTTTGAGAGGGGAGACCCGCCGCTGGAGGGAGGCTTTTGGACGTTACGAGACTTTTCATAAGGCCGATCTGGAGCTTTCGACGAAAAGATCGACGAAAAAATAACGTTTCTTGACATCCATGGTCCCTGCGCCCATAATAATATTTATGATACCAAAAAATTTTTTAGGAAGAAGGGTAGTCATGAGCAGACTGGAAGTGAAGACCCCCGGCCAGGCCCAGGCGGTGGTGGAGCAGCTCTACCGCAACATGGAGCGCCGGATCGCGGCCAGCCCACCGGGCCTGTGCCCGGTGGACATGGCGCTGAATTTCCTGGACCTGTGCCGGGCCCAGACCTGCGGCAAGTGCGTGCCCTGCCGCATCGGGCTGACCCAGCTCAGCAACATGATCCGGGAAGTGCTGGACGGCGAGCCGAACATCCGCATCATCGACCGGATCGAAAGCACGGCCCAGGTCATCGTGGACACGGCGGACTGTGCCATCGGCATCGACGCCGCCCAGCTGGTGCTGATGGGCCTCCGGGGCTTCCGGGACGATTATGAGGAGCACATCCTCCACCACCGCTGCCTGGGGAGCCTCAAGAACCCGGTGCCCTGCGTGGCGCTGTGCCCCGCCGGGGTGGACATCCCCGGCTACATCGCGCTGATCGGCGAGGGCCGCTGCGCCGACGCCGTGCGGCTCATCCGCAAGGACAACCCCTTCCCCACGGCCTGCGCCTACATCTGCGAGCACCCCTGCGAGGCCCGGTGCCGCCGGAACATGGTGGACGACGCGCTGAACATCCGGGGGTTGAAGCGCTACGCCGTGGACCACGCCGGGGACGTGCCGCAGCCCAAGCCGGCCAAGGCCACCGGGAAGTCCGTCGCGATCGTCGGCGGCGGTCCCGGCGGGCTCTCCGCCGCGTATTACCTGGCCCTCATGGGCCACAAGGTGGCCGTCTACGAGCGGCAGGAGCGGCTGGGCGGCATGATGCGCTACGGCATCCCCAGCTACCGCTTCCCCCGGGAGAAGCTGGACGCGGAGATCGCTTCCATCCTTTCCCTGGGCATCGAGGTGCATACCGGGGTCGACGTGGGCACCGACATCTCCTTCGACAGGCTGAAGCAGGAGTACGACTGCCTCTACCTCTCCATCGGCGCGCACACCGACAAGAAGACCGGCATCGAGGGGGAGGACAGCCTGGGCGTCGTCTCCGCCGTGGAGCTCCTGCGGCACATCGGGGACAACGAGATGCCCGATCTCACCGGGCAGAAGGTGGTGGTCATCGGCGGCGGGAACGTGGCCATGGACGTGACCCGCTCCGCCATCCGCCTGGGGGCGGAGAAGGTGACCTGCGTCTACCGCCGCCGCCAGGAGGACATGACGGCCCAGGCCGAAGAGGTGGAGGGCGCCATCGCCGAGGGCGCGGAGGTGCTGACCCTCCAGGCCCCCCTGCGCATCGAGGCCGGCGAGGACGGCCGCGCCGCGGCCCTGTGGACCCAGCCCCAGATCATCGGCGAGATGGACAAGGCGGGCCGCCCCCGGCCCAATACCGCCGCCGTGGAGCCCCTGCGCATCCCGGCGGACACGATCATCGTCGCCATCGGACAGGGCATCGAGACCCGGGGCCTGGAGCAGACGGGCATCAAGATCCAGCGGGGCGGCGCGCTGCTGGCGGAGTCCAGCACCCAGCTCCCGGACATGGTGGGCGTCTTCGCCGGAGGCGACTGCGTGACGGGCCCCGCCACCGTCATCCGGGCCATCGCCGCGGGGAAGGCCGCCGCCGCCAACATCGACGAGTACCTGGGCTTCGACCACGCGATCGAGTCCGAGGTCAAGGTCCCCACCCCCCGCTGCACGGACCTCCGCCCCCGCGGGCGGGTCGACGCCACCGAGCGGGACGCCTGTGAGCGCAAGGGCGACTTCCAGTGCATCGAGTGCGGCATGACCGACGAGGAGGCCGGGCAGGAGTCCTCCCGGTGCCTGCGGTGCGACCACTTCGG
>NZ_CAJUBK010000093.1 GCF_910584465.1 uncultured Oscillibacter sp. | reverse complement strand
GATCTGCAATACCTTCATGGGCTCAGCCTTTCCTCCAGACGAAGTTATCGACGACGTGGGTGAAGCTCTGTACGATCTTGACGACCTTGCCGGAGACGTTCTCGTCCAGGTAATCCGGGACGGGGAGGCCGAAGTCGCCGCTGCGGACCATCCCCACGGCGGTGTCCACGGCCTGGAGGAGGGAGCCCGGCCCGATGCCCGCCAGGACGAAGCAGCCCTTGTCCATGGCCTCCGGCCGCTCCGTGCTGGTGCGGATGCACACCGCGGGGAAGGGACGGCCGATGGAGGTGAAGAAGCTGCTCTCCTCCGGCAGCGTGCCGCTGTCGCTGACCACCGCGAAGGCATGGAGCTGCAGGCAGTTATAGTCATGGAAGCCCAGCGGCTCATGCCGGACGACCCGCTCGTCCAGCCGGAACCCGCTCTCCTCCAGCCGCCTGCGGCTGCGGGGGTGGCACGAGTACAGCACCGGCAGGTCGTAGCGCCGCGCCATCTCGTTCACCGCCGTGAACAGCGAGCGGAAGTTCTCCTCCGTGTCGATGTTCTCCTCCCGGTGGGCGGAGAGCAGGATGTACCGCCCCCGCTCCAGACCCAAGCGGGCATGGATATCGCTGCCCTCGATCTGTCCCAGGTTCTTATGCAGCACCTCCGCCATGGGGGAGCCCGTGACGAAGGTCCGCTCCTTGGGCAGGCCGCACTCCTGGAGGTACCGCCGGGCATGCTCGGAATACGCCAGGTTCACGTCCGAGATGATGTCCACGATCCGCCGGTTCGTCTCCTCCGGCAGACACTCGTCCTTGCAGCGGTTCCCCGCCTCCATGTGGAAGATGGGGACGTGCAGCCGCTTGGCCGCGATGGCCGAGAGGCACGAGTTCGTGTCCCCCAGGATCAGCAGCGCGTCGGGCCGGAGCTCCGCCATCAGCTTGTACGAGCCGCTGATGATGTTCCCGATCGTCTCCCCCAGGTCGCTGCCCACGGCGTCCAGATAGACCTCCGGCTCGTCCAGGCGCAGGTCCTTGAAGAAGACGCCGTTGAGGTTGTAGTCGTAGTTCTGCCCGGTATGGGCCAGGATGCAGTCGAAATACCTCCGGCATTTCTCGATCACGGCGGACAGGCGGATGATCTCCGGCCGGGTCCCCACGATGATCAGCAGCTTCAGCCTGCCGTCGTCCCGGAACCGGACGTCCCGGCGCTCCTGCTTCTTGCCCATGCCTCACACCTCCTGAGAGAACGTATCCGGCCGCTCCGGGTCGAAGGGCTCGCTGGCCCACATGACGGTCACCAGGTCCTCCGTCTCCGAGAGGTTCACGATCTCGTGGGTATGGCCCGGGAGCATCGCCACCGCCTGGAGGCGCCGCCCGGAGACCCGGTGCTCCTCGACGGGATAGGGGCTGCCGTCCGCCTGCGTGCCGATCCGCCGCTGCCGGATCAGGGCCTCCCCCTTCACCACGATGAACTCCTCGTTCTTCGTGTGGTGCCAGTGCCGGCCCTTCGTCACCCCGGGCTTGGAGATGTTGACGGAGAGCTGGCCCCGGTCCGGCGTGCGGATCAGCTCCGTGAAGCTGCCCCGCGCGTCCTCCTTCATCTCCAGATCCCGGACCGCCCCGGACGCCGGGAGGTAGGACAGGTACGTGGCGTACAGATCCCGTGTCAGGCTGTCCGACAGGTCCGGCACCTCCAGGCCCTCCCGCAGGCGCGGGAAGGAGCGGATGGTCTCCGCCACATGGCCCAGGGTCGTCTCGTGGTGCACGGGCACCACGCACCACGCCCCCTCCCGGGCCGCCTGGCCCCGCAGCGCACGGATCAGCTCCTCCACCACGTCGTCGATATACACCAGGTCCAGCGCCGCACCGGGGTCGTCCACCCGGATCGGCAGGCCGTGGGCCGTGTTGTGGCAGAACGTCGCCACCACCGAGTTATAGTTCGGACGGCACCACTTCCCGAACAGGTTCGGGAACCGGTAGACCAGCACCTCCGCCCCCGTCTCCCGCCCGTACCGGAAGAACAGCTCCTCCCCCGCCTTCTTGCTCTCCCCGTACGCGCTCCCGGCGTACCGCCCTGTCAGCGACGCCTGGATCGAGCTGGCCAGCATCACCGGGCACGTGTTCCCGTGCCGCTTCAGCGTCTCCAGCAGCGTGGAGGCGAAGCCGAAGTTCCCCGCCATGAACTCCCCCTCGTCCTTCGGCCGGTTCACGCCCGCCAGGTTGAACACGAAGTCGCACTCCGCGCACCACGCCTCCAGCTCCTCCGGCCCGTTGGTCACGTCATAGGGATACAGGACCAGGTCCGCCAGGGCATGGTCCGCCCGCCGGTCCTGTCCGTCCCGCACCGCCTCCAGCGCGGCACAGAGGTTCCGCCCGACGAACCCCTTCGCTCCCGTGATGAGGACCTTCATCTCACCGCGCCTCCTCTCTCCCCAGCTCCTCCCGGATGTACCGCAGGGCCAGCAGCTTCTCCTTCACCTGCTCCACATCCAGCAGCTCCGTATTGCTGCTGTTGAACTCCGTCAGCGTGTCCTGCCCGCTCCGGCCCTTCCGGAAATACTTGTCATAGTTCAGCCCACGCTTGTCGCAGGGCACCCGGTAGAACGCCCCAAGGTCCACCGCACCGGCGCACTCCTCGTTGGTCAGCAGCGTCTCGTACAGCTTCTCCCCGTGCCGCACGCCGATGACGCGGACCTCGTGCCCCGGGTCGAACAGCTCCGTCACCGCCCTGGCCAGCACCTCGATCGTGCACGCCGGCGCCTTCTGCACCAGGATGTCCCCGCTCTCCCCGTGTTCGAAGGCGAACAGCACCAGGTCCACCGCCTCCTCCAGAGACATGATGAACCGGGTCATCTTCGGCTCCGTGATCGTGATCGGCTCCCCCGCGCGGATCTGCTCGATCCACAGCGGGATCACGCTCCCCCGGCTGCACATCACGTTCCCGTACCGCGTGCAGCAGATCCTCGTCCCGCCGCGGCCCACCGTCCGCGCCTTCGCCACGATCACCTTCTCCATCATCGCCTTCGACGTCCCCATGGCGTTCACCGGGTACGCCGCCTTGTCCGTGGACAGGCAGATCGCCGCCTCCACCCCGGCCTCCACCGCCGCCGTCAGCACGTTCTCCGTCCCGAACACGTTCGTCTTCACCGCCTCCAGCGGGAAGAACTCGCACGATGGCACCTGCTTCAGCGCCGCCGCGTGGAAGATGTAGTCCACCCCCTGCATCGCGTCCCGCACCGACCGCGGGTCCCGCACGTCCCCGATGTAGAACCGCAGCTTCTCCGCCGCCTCTGGGGCCCGCATCTGGTACTCGTGCCGCATGTCGTCCTGCTTCTTCTCGTCCCGCGAGAAGATCCGGATCTCCCCGATATCCGTCCCTAAAAAACGCGCCAGCACCGCGTTCCCGAAGCTCCCCGTCCCTCCGGTGATCATCAACGTCTTTTCCTCAAACATGTCCTGCCTCCACTAGATCGCCCAGGATCCCCCGGGTCTTTTTCATGTACTCCCCCCGCGAGAAATGCCGGATGAAGTACCTGCGGCCATTCGCGCCGCAGTCCCGATAGCGCTCCGGATGCCGCATCAGCTCCGCCATGCGCTCCGCCAGCCCCGCGGCGTCCCCCGCGCCGGCGCACAGGCCGCAGCCCGCCTCTTCGATCGTCTCCCTCGCGGGCCCGTCGATGGCCCCGATGACCATCTTCCCCGCCGCCATGTACCCCTGCAGCTTCGAGGGGATCGTGCCGCCCACGGACCCCGCCCCCGCGGTCAGCGTCAGCAGGCAGGCGTCCGCCAGCGCGTAATACTCCGGCATCCGCTCCACCGGCTGGCGGCCGTGGAACCGGACGAGCCCCGTCAGCCCCGCCTCTCGGACGAGCCCTTCCGCCGTCTCCAGATAGGATCCGTCCCCCACGATATGGACCTCGAACCGGAAGGCGCCCTCCAGCATCCCCGCCGCCGCGACGATCGTGTCGATCCCCTGGGCGCTGCCCACGTTGCCGAGGAACACGAAGTCCCACACGCCGTTGTCCAATGAGAGCTCCTGCGTCAGGTACCGCTCGTCCGCATACTGCGGGATATAGCGCAGCCGCTGCCGCGCGATCCCGTGCACCCGCTCGAAATACTCGAAAAACGCCGGGGACTGCACCCCAATCGCGTCGCACTCCCGGTACAGGGCGGTGCTGATCCTCTCCGCCATCCGGAAGATGGGGGACGACTCCTCCCGGATCGTCACCTTGACGGACTCCGGCCACAAGTCGCAGCAATACAGGTACAGCGGCTTCCCGATCCGCTTCTTCATCACCACGCCGGGATAGGCCATCAGGACCGGGGAGAGCTGGTAGACGAAGATGACGTCGAAGTCCTCCCGGAGGGCCCGGGCCTTCCGGGCCGCGGACAGGCAGTAGCTCAGGTAATTCAGCCCCAGCCGGACCGCCCCGCGCCCCCGCCCGATCTCGAAGCAGCGGACCACGCGGACGCCCTCCCAGGTCTCCTCCCGCGATCTGCCATGCCGGTACTCCTCCGGCACCCTCCCGGACGGGTAGTTCGGCAGCCCCGTCAACACCGTCACCTGGTCGCCCGCTCTCACCAGCTCCCGGCAGATGTCGTTGATCTGGAACGTCTCCGGGTGGAAATATTGACAGACCACCAGGATCTTCATGTCCGCCGCCCTCTCGTCCGCTCCAGGTACGCCCGCACTTCCCCCCGCAGGCCCTCCTCGAAGGGCATGGGATCGTACCCGAAGTCCCGGACCGCCTCCTCGTGCGGGAAGGCCCGGTCCTCACAAAGGCGCTGCACCTTCTCCCGCAGGTCGGCCCGCGTGAGGCTCAGCAGGTAGAGCCCCCATGCCCCCGCATAGGCCGCCGGGAACGGCACGCTGAGGAAACGCCGCCGGACGCCGAGCTCCTCCGCGATCATGCGGAACAGATCCATCAGCAGGACCGGGTCCCGCCCGGAGAGGATGTAATCCTTCCCCGCCGTCTCCTCCAGGTGACACAGCACCTGGCAGTAGGCTCGCCCCAGGTCCGCCGCGTGGACCGGCTGGAGCAGGTATCGCCCATGGGACACCACCGGCATGGGGCTCAGCTTGTCCACCATCTTGATGAACTCCACGACGTTCCCATCCTCCAAGGTCCCATAGATCATCGTGGGCCGCAGGATCGTCAGGCCGATCCCGCCCTCCTCCGCGATCCCATAGACTGCCGCGTCGATCTGGCGGTACTCTTCGCCCGCCGCCTTGTACCGCGAATAGATCCCGGTGGTATGGACCAGGATCATCCGCCGGACCCCGTTCTCCGCCGCCGCCCGCACCAAGGGCAGGGACCAGTGGATCCCCGCGATGTGGAACAGGACGTCCGCTCCCCGGGTCAGCTTTTCCAGGTACGCTCCGTCCTCCAGCACGCCCGGGCAGAGCTCCGCCTCCGGCAGCAGCTCCCGCAGGCGCGCCGTGTCCGACGCCGGACGCACCGCGGCCCGGACCGCGTACGAGCCCGTGAGCCCCTCCTCCGCCAGCCGCTCCGCGAAAACGATGCCGGACTTGCCCGTCAGGCCGGTGATCAGCAGCCTCTTCACTTCGCAGACATCTCCTTCTCCCGTTTTTCCAGTTCGCCGGTGCCGCCCTCCACCACACCGTCGTGGTGCAGCACCTTCCCGATCGTGCCGAAGAAGCACCGGCAGTCGAAGGCGAAGCTGATGCGCTCCGCGTATTCCCCGTCATACCGCGCCTTGACTTCGATCGGCAGCTCGTCCCGCCCGTTGATCTGCGCCCAGCCCGTCAGGCCCGGCAGCACGTCGTTCGCCCCGTACCGGTCCCGCTCCGCGATCAGGTCCTCCTGGTTCCACAGCGCCGGCCGGGGGCCGATGATGGACATCTGATCTTTCAGTACACAGATCAACTGCGGGAGCTCATCGATGGAGTATCTCCGCAGGAAGGACTGGAACGGCGTGCTGTAGGACCCGGCGTCCTCCAGCAGGTGCGTCGGCATATCCGCCGGGGCCTTCGTGGACATGGTGCGGAACTTCAGCATCTCGAACTCCGTCTTATGGATCCCGATCCGCCTCTGCCGGAAGAACACCGGCCCGGGGGAGTCCAGCTCGATCAGCACCGCCACCGCCAGCATCGGCACTGCCAGCACCAGCAGCCCGGCCAGCGAGACCGCGATATCCAAAAGACGCTTGATATGTCGCCGATACATCGTCTCCTCCTATCCT
>NZ_CAJUBK010000092.1 GCF_910584465.1 uncultured Oscillibacter sp. | reverse complement strand
GGACACCTTCGCCTCCCGCCAGCCGGACCCGGTGCTCCAGCAGCTGGAGCAGAGCTCCAGCCTGGCCGTCTCCACCAACGACGCGTTCAAGCCCGTGTGCAAGTACTGGGACCGCATCACCCGCCCCGAGCAGGTCATGACCGCTCTCATCAACGCCATGCGGGTCCTGACGGACCCCGCCGAGACCGGCGCGTGCTGCATCGCCCTGCCCCAGGACGTGGAGGGCGAGAGCTATGACTTCCCCGAGTACTTCTTCCAGAAGCGGGTCCACCGCATCACCCGGCCCGTGGCGGTCGAGGAGGAGCTGGAGGACATCGCCGAGATCGTCGCCGGGGCCAAGAAGCCCCTGGTCATCGTGGGCGGCGGCGTGCGCTATTCCGGCGCGGGCGAGGCCGTGGAGAGCTTCTGCGAGGAATTCGATATCCCCTTCGGCGAGACCCAGGCGGGCAAGAGCGCCTGCAAGTCCAGCCATCCCATGTGCCTGGGCGGCATCGGCGTGACGGGGACCTACGCCTCCAACCACATCGCCAAGGACGCGGACGTGGTCATCGCCATCGGCTCCCGCCTCAGCGACTTCACCACCAGCTCCAAGCGGCTCTATCAGAACGCGGACGTGAAGTTCGTCACCATCAACAACTGCCGGTTCCACGCCTATAAGATGGACGCCGTGAAGGCCGTGGGCGACGCGAAGGTCACCGTCCAGGCCCTGGCGGAGAAGCTCCGGGCCAAGGGGTACCGGTCCGCTTATACCGATGAGATTGCCGAGGCCAAGGCCGTCTGGGCCAAGGAGATGGAGCGCCTGGGATCCATCGAGTACACCGGCGACGATTTCGAGCCCATCATCAAGGCCCGCGATCCCCGGACGGTGCCCGAGTTCGTGAAGCTGACCGACGGCAAGATCACCCAGACCGGCGCCCTGGCGGCGATCCGGCGGGTCATCGACGAGGACGCCATCATCATCACCGCCGGCGGGTCCCTGCCCAGCTGCATGCAGCGGATGTGGACCACCGACAAGCGGGGCGGCTATCACGCGGAGTACGGCTATTCCTGCATGGGCTACGAGGTGGCCGCGACCCTGGGCGTGAAGTTCGCCGAGCCCGAGAGCGAGGTCTACTGCGTGGTGGGCGACTCCAGCTTCCAGATGCTCCACAGCGAGATCATGACCATCCAGCAGGAGAAGCAGAAGGTCAACATCCTGATCTTCGACAACTGCGGCTTCGGCTGCATCAACAACCTGGAGATGAACCACGGCATCGGGAGCCTTGCAACGGAGTTCCGCTACACCGACGGCAAGAAGCCCACCGGGGACCTGATCCCCGTGGACTACGCCAAGGTGGGCGAGGGCTACGGCCTGAAGACATACACCTGCCGGACCATCGCCGAGCTGGAGGCCGCCCTGGCCGACGCGAAAAAGCAGACGGTCGCCTGCCTCTTCGACCTGAAGGTCATCCCCAAGACCATGACCGACGGCTACGAGTCCTGGTGGAACGTCGGGCTCGCCGACGTGTCCCAGAAGGAGAGCGTCCGGGAAGCCTGGAAGGGCGTGAAGGCCGGCCGCGACGAGGCCCGGAAGTACTGAGCGGCGTCCTCCCACCCCCGCGGGGGAAGGCCCCCGCGGACTATGGAAGTCCCCCCACAGCATGGGAACGACAGGAAGCGGACCGCCGCTCCCGGCGGTCCGCCATGAATAATGAAAAGGAAGGTCGATCATCATGGATAAGGTTTTGAAGATCGGTATCATCGGCTGCGGCGCCATCGGCAAGGACCACTGCCGCCGCATCATCGACACGGTCCCCGGCGCCACCGTCGTGGCCGTCTCCGACTACGTGGCCGCCGCCGCGGACGAGACCGCCGCCAAGTACGGCATCAAGTCCTACGGCAATGACTGCGACGGCATGATCAAGGATCCCGAGGTGGAGGCCGTGGTCATCACCTCCATCGATCCCACCCACCACGACTACGTCATGAAGACCCTGGCGGAGGAGAAGTGGTGCTTCTGCGAGAAGCCCCTGAGCCAGAACGCCAAGGACTGCGAGGAGATCATCGAGCGGGAGCTGGAGATCGGCAAGCGGCTGGTCCAGGTGGGCTTCATGCGCCACTATGATCGGGGCTACGCCGAGATGAAGCGCATCATCGACTCCGGCGAGATCGGCGCCCCCCTGGTCATCAAGGCCTGCCACCGCAACGTGGCCCAGGGCCCGGGCTTCAAGACCGAGAACGGCGTCACCAACGTGGCCATCCACGAGCTGGACATCTGCCGCTGGCTGCTGGACGACGAGTACGAGGACGTGCAGTGCGTCAAGGTCCGCCAGTCCGCCAACTCCGACAAGGGCTATGACAACCCCCAGATCATGCTGATGCGGACCAAGAAGGGCTGCTTCATCGACGTGGAGGTCCAGGTGGCCGACGGCTACGGCTACGACATCCAGTGCGAGGTCGTCTGCGAGAACGGCACCGTGAAGCTCCCCGATCCCTATGCCGTGGTGCGCCGCTCCCGTCCCGCCGGCTGGGACAGCGTGGCTCCCGCCGAGTGCATGCCCATCATGACCGACTGGAAGGAGCGCTTCATCGAGGCGTATGACATCGAGTTCTGCAAGTGGGTGGAGTCCGTCCACGCCGGCAAGCTCACCGGCCCCTCCTCCTGGGACGGCTACGTGGCCTGCGTCGCCGGCGACGCGCTGAACGCCTCCCGCGGCACCTCCCAGTTCCTCAAGGTCGAGACCATGGAGAAGCCCGAGCTCTACAAGTGAGCGGGCCCGGAGCATAAAAAAAGAGGACCGGACATCCGGTCCTCTTTCCTTATAGAAACAGCGTCGGAGCTCCACCCTCGCGCCGCTGGCCCTATCATGCGATACGCCCTCCCCCGCCGGACCGCCCCGCGGCCCTGCCGCCGGATGCTGCGCCCCTGGGGGGAGGAGCGGGCGGCCTCATCGCTCCCGCCACTGCTCCATCTGCTCGTTGCTCCAGACCACCTGGTCGCGTCCGAAACGCTTGGCGTCGTAGAGCATGGCGTCCGCCATCTTCAAATAGTTGTCATAGGAGGCCCCCGCCTTGGGGACGGCGGTGATGCCGCCGATGCTGACCGTCACCCAGGGGGAGACCCCGGGATCGTGGGGGATGTGCAGGTCCTCCACCGCCTGGCGGATCCGCTTCATGTGCTCGAAGTCGTTCTTGGCGTCGTTCCCCAGGATCAGGGCCACGAACTCCTCCCCGCCGTACCGGGCGAAGAAGTCCGTGCTCCGCCGCAGGAGGGCGGAAGCGGTCTGGGCCACGGCCTTGATGACCTTGTCCCCGGCGGGGTGGCCGAAGGTGTCGTTGTAGACCTTGAATTTATCGATGTCGAACATGCAGATGGAGAGGGGGACGCCCAGCCGGAGGGCGTCCTGCCAGCGCTTGGCGCTGACCCGGTCATAACGCCGCCGGTTGGCCACGCCGGTGAGCTGGTCCATGGTGGCCTCCTGCTCGATCTTGGTGCGGTACTGGTAGAGCTTGATATGGGTGTTCACCCGGGCCCGGACGATGCCGGGATGGAAGGGCTTGGTGATGTAGTCCACGGCCCCCAGGGTCAGGCCCCGCTCCTCGTTCTGGATGTCGTTGAGGCTGGTGATGAGGATCACCGGCGTCTGGAAGGCGATCACCTCTTCCTGGAGGAGCTTCAAGAGCTGGAACCCGTCCATGCCGGGCATGATCACGTCCAGGAGGATCAGGGAATATCCCCCGGTCTTCGCCTGCTCCAGCCCCGCCTCGGCGGTGTTGACGACGGTGACGTCGTGGTCGGCATCCAGGATGGAACGCAGGAAATTCGCCTGGACAGGACTGTCGTCGATGATCAAGATCTTCTCCATAACCATACTCCTTCTATGGTGCCCAAGTCGTCCCAGATCCGTTTCGCCGCAGAGGAAGAGGCCAAACATCTTAACTAAGGCGTCATTATATCAGACTTTTCCCGATTAAGGAAGCACTAACTTGCAAATTTAGGAAAAATTTTTCCCCAAGGGCCGCCCTGCCGGGCAGGGGGCGCGCCGGAAGCGCAAACGATCGCATAGGAAAGATTTTTACCCACCCATAAAATGGAAGGGCGCGGGAAAGCCCGGCGGGCACCATAGCCCGCCGGGCGGCGTTCACTTCCGTGTAGGATCTTCCTCCGTGGGGCTGGGGATGGGGTGTTCCTTATGGGCCACGATGGCTTGGATGAGCTCCACCGTGCGGCCCAGGCCCAGATAGCTGCTGTTGAGGCAGAAGTCGTAGCTGTCCACCGCCCCCCACTTCTGGGAGGAGTAGTACTCGTAGTAAGAGGCCCGGCGCTTGTCGGTCTTGTTGATGAGGGTCCTGGCCTTGTCCGGGGAGATGCCCTGACGCTCCGAGACCCGGCGGATGCGGTCCTCGATGGGGGCGTGGATGAAGATGCTGAGGTGGTCGGGGTCCCCGGCCAGGGCGTAGTCCGCGCAGCGGCCGATGATCACGCAGGGGCCCTGCCCGGCGATGTGGCGGATGGTGTTGAAGGTGGCGAGGTAGACCTGCTGTTCCAGGGAGTCGCCCACGCCGGTGCCGGGGAGGGCGAACATGTACGAGTCCATGGCGATGGAATAGAGCAGGCTCTTGGGCCGTTCGTCGAAGTTCTCCAAGATCTTCTCGCACAGGCCGCTCTTCTTGGCGGCCTCCTGCAGGATCTCCTTATCGTAAAAGGGGATGCCCAGCTCCTTCGCGACGCGGATGCCGATCTCCTTGCCGCCGCTGCCAAACTGTCTCCCGATGGTGACGATCGTCTTCATAACAGGGCCTCCTTTCTAGATGGTCCTATTATACTACCTTTTCCTGGTAGCGTCAAATAAAAAACGCTCCCCGCGGCGTGGAGGCGGGACCGCCCGCCCGCGCTCCCCGGGCGGGGCGGCGGGCCGCGCGAAAGACCCCCGGAGCGCCGTGCTCCGGGGGATCGTCCGCTGGCGGCTTACGCCCGGCTCTCGGCGACGGCCACGGCCACGGCGACGGTGGCGCCCACCATGGGGTTGTTGCCCATGCCCAGGAAGCCCATCATCTCCACGTGGGCGGGGACGGAGCTGGACCCGGCGAACTGGGCGTCGGAGTGCATCCGGCCCATGGTGTCGGTCATGCCGTAGCTGGCGGGGCCGGCGGCCATGTTGTCCGGGTGCAGGGTGCGGCCGGTGCCGCCGCCGGAGGCCACGGAGAAGTACTTCTTCCCCTGCTCACAGCACTCCTTCTTGTAGGTGCCCGCCACGGGGTGCTGGAACCGGGTGGGGTTGGTGGAGTTGCCGGTGATGGACACGTCCACGCCCTCCAGGTGCATGATGGCCACGCCCTCCCGGACGTCGTCCGCGCCGTAGCAGCGGACGTTGGCCCGCTCGCCCTCGGAATAGCGGGTCTCCTTGACCACCGACACCTCGCCGGTGCCGTAGTCGAACTGGGTCTGGACGTAGGTGAAGCCGTTGATGCGGCTGATGATCTGGGCGGCGTCCTTGCCCAGGCCGTTCAGGATGACGCGCAGGGGCTCCTTGCGGGCCTTGTTGGCGTTGCGGACGATGCCGATGGCGCCCTCGGCCGCGGCGAAGGACTCGTGGCCCGCCAGGAAGGCGAAGCACTTGGTCTCGTCGCGCAGCAGCATGGCGCCCAGGTTGCCGTGGCCCAGGCCCACCTTGCGGTCCTCGGCCACGGAGCCGGGGATGCAGAAGGCCTGGAGACCCTCGCCGATGGCCTCGGCGGCCTCGGCGGCGGTGGCCACGTTCTTCTTCAGCGCGATGGCCGCGCCCACGCAGTAGGCCCAGCAGGCGTTCTCGAAGCAGATGGGCTGGATGCCCTTCACGATCTCATAGGGGTCGAAGCCGGCGGCCTGGCACAGCTCGCGGCACGCCTCGACGCTCTCGATCCCGTACTGGGACAGGACAGGATCGATCTTGCCGATCCGTCTCTCGTAGCTTTCAAACAGAGCCATTTCTCAATCCCTCCTTTTTTTACTCGTGACGGGGGTCGATATACTTGGCGGCCCCGTCGAACTGGCCGTAGCGGCCCTTGGCCTTGTCCAGGGCCTCGTTGGCGTCGGTGCCCTTCTTGATGGCGTCCATCATCTTGCCCAGGTTCACGAACTCATAGCCGACGATCTCGTCGTCCTTGTTCAGGGCGATGCGGGTGACATAGCCCTCGGCCATCTCCAGATAGCGGGGGCCCTTGGCCTTGGTGCCGAACATGG
>NZ_CAJUBK010000091.1 GCF_910584465.1 uncultured Oscillibacter sp. | reverse complement strand
CTCCCCTCTTTGTCAAGCTCTTTTTTCAAATCTTTTTCAGATCTTTTCGAGCCCGCATCCCAGGTCCCATGCTATTCTATTAGCCTTGCTATCTTACCACACCGGCTCAGCTTTGTCAAGAGGTTTCTTTCAAGTTCCTTCCGTCCCTCGTCCGCGACCTCCTGCCGCACGCCACCGCCGTGTCAGACAGCTTTGTTAGATTACCACGCCGCTATTTGTTTGTCAAGCGGTTTTTTGCCTTTTTTCTCCCTTTTTGTAAAATACCGGCGAAACGCTCATGGCCCGGTATGACCTCTGTGCAGTTCTCACAATGCCGGCCCTTTCGAGGCCAAAGTGCAGGCCGGCCCTCCGCGGGAAGCCGGCCTGCGATCGATCGTACCTATTCCAAGGGCCCCGACACCACCACCAGGAAGGGACCCTCCTCCGCCTCCGGGAACTCCTCTTGGCGGCCCAGCGCCTCCAGCAGCGCCCGATACTCTTCCCTGCTCAGTTCATAGTGCCATTCCACTGCGTTCTCCCATACTACATTAGATCCGTCCAGCAGCCCTCCGGCCTCTCCCGCGGTCAGATACAGGGCCGCTCCCCGATCGTCCGCCGTGCCGTCCACGATTCTCGGGGCCGCCGCCGGGACATCGGCCGGCGGTACGTCATCGGATCCCGGCGGGGCCTCCGCTTCCTCGGGCCCTCCGGTATCCGCGCTGTCCCCGCCTGTCGTTACCGTCCGGACCTTCTGCGGTCCCTCTGCCGGGTCTGCTCCTCCCTCCGCTCCGGCGGTCTCCGGCACCGCCGCCGGAGCCGCCGCCATCTGAGGGGCGATCCCGCCCTCACCGGCGCTCCCATCCGCTCCGGCCGCATCCAGTGCGCACTCGGCCGGTGCCGCCGCGCCGGAGGCCGTCATCGCCTCGCCGTCGTCTCCTCCCGGACCGCCGGGCCCCGTCCGCACGAGGATGACCAGCGCGCAGCACGCCGCCAGCGCGCCGAGCGTCCCCGCCCAGCGCCGGAGGGACCGCTGCCGCAGCTCCGCGCTCTTCCGCTCCGCCTCGTGCTCCCGCCGGATGCGCTCCATCACGCCCGCGGCGAACCCCTCCGGCACGGCCGTATCCTCCACATCCGGGAACCCGGCCCGGATGGCCAGCGCGTCGTCCACATATGCCTGACAGCCGGGGCAGACCGCCAGGTGCGCCTGCACCTGCTCCATCTCCCCAGGCGGCAGCTCGCCGTCCACGAACAGGTCCAGCAGGGCCGCGTATCGCTCACAGTATCTCATGGACGGCCCTCCTTTCCTGTCCCTTTAGACGGAGGCGGGGGCGAAAAGTTCCCGCTCTCCAGCAAAAAAGCCCTCAGCCGTTTCCGCCCCCGGCTGATCCGGGACTTCACCGTCCCCACGTCCAGCCCCAGCGCCCCGGCGATCTCGTCATACCGCAGCTGCTGGATCTCCCGCAGCACCAGTACGGCCCGGTACTCCGGCGGCAGGGCCCGGAGCCCCGCCTCGATCTGTTCCCCCAGCTCCCGGCGCTCCGCCTCCTCCTGGGGGGACGGGATCCGCGCCGGGATATCCAGGCCGGTCTCCCCGTCGTCCAGGGAGACCGCCGCCTGATGCCGTCCCTCCCGCCGCAGCAGGTCTACGCAGGCGTTCGAAGCCAGCCGGTAGATCCAGGTGGAGAAGCTGCTCTCCCCCCGGAAGTCCTTCAGGCCCCGCCAAGCGGCGAAGAACGCCTCCTGCGCGGCCTCGGCGGCGTCCTCGCTGTTCCGGCACATCCGCTGGGTCAAGGCCAGCACGCGTTTTTCATAGAGTCGCACCAGCTCTTCGAAGGCCGCTTGGTCCCCCTCCCGGGCGGCGTCGATCCATCTCCGTTCCCGCGCGTCGGTCATGGCCCCTCCTCTCTCCGCCGCTCATCCCGGAGGTCCCGCTTGATGCCCCGGGTCACCCGGTACACATCTTCTAACGTGTCCATCCGGACGATCTGCTCCTTATAATAATTGGCGTGAGGCACGCCCTTGAGGTACCAGCAGTAATGCCGCCGGGCCTCCAGGACTGCCGCCCGCTCGCCCTTGTGCTCCGCCGCCAGCTCGAACTGCCGCACGGCCAGGTCGCAGCGCTCCGCCAGGGGCGGCCGGGGCGGGATCGGCCTCCCCTCCAGCGCCGCCTCCGCCCGCCGGAAGATCCAAGGATCCCCAAAGCAGCCCCGGCCGATCATGGCCATGTCCGCCCCGGTGTGCCGCAGGATACGCACGGCGTCCTCCGGCTCCCAGATGTCGCCGTTGGCGAGGACGGGGATGGAAACGGCCTCCTTCACGGCCCGGATGCAGTTCCAGTCCGCCTGCCCGCCATAGACCTGGGCCCGGGTCCGGCCATGGACCGCCACGGCGGAGGCCCCGGCCTGCTCCAGGACCTGAGCGAACTCCACGCAGTTGCAGCTCCCCATGTCCCAGCCCCGGCGGAACTTGGCGGTGACGGGGACCCCGGCCGCCCTCACCACGGCCTCCATGATGCGGCCCGCCTTGTCGGGGTCCTTCATCAGGGCGGCGCCGTCGCCGTTGTTGACGATCTTGCCCATGGGACAGCCCATGTTGATGTCCAGGATGTCCGCCCCGGTGTGCTCGACGGCGATCTGGGCGGCCTCGGCCATGCAGACGGGGTCGCTGCCGAAGATCTGCACGGCGGCGGGGTGCTCCCCCGGGAACTGGCGCAGGAGGCCGAAGGTCTTCTTGTCCTTGTAGCAAAGGGCCTTGGAGGAGATCAGCTCCGTACAGGTGTAGCCCGCGCCCAGCTCGGCGCAGAGCTGGCGGAAGGCGGCGTCGGTGACCCCGGCCATGGGGGCCAGGGCCAGCTTCGAATCGATCGTGACGTTCCCAATGTTCATAGGGAGGGCTCCTCTCTCCCGAAGGGGGATCCTTTCATGGAGTATCATCATAACACGATCTCGCAAGAAAGTCTACGTCCTTCTCCCGCCAAGAGGGATCTCCCGGGCCGGCCTCCTCCCCCTCCGCCCGGCGGGAGGAGCTGCTGCAAGAAAAGGAGCCCGCCGTCCGGCGGGCCCGGAGCGCCGAAAAAAGCAGAGGCTCCTTCGACCGGAAGGAGGAACGTTGCGAGAGGGACCCAGGAGGGGTCCCTCTCGTCTTCGACAAATCAGGGATCCCCCTGCTCTCCTCCCTTGCCGGCAGTCCGCAGGGAAGCGTCCCTCGCGAACCGGAACAGCGTGTCGTTCATCACCTGTTCCGCTGTCCGCTCGGACTTCTCGCCGACCTTCCTGTAGAAGTCATAGAGGAAATCCTCCATCTTGAACGTCACCTTTTTCACGGCCCCATCCGTCCTTTCTTTATCCATAATAGATAGATTATACTACTTGTCACATCGTAAATCAAATGTATTTAGTAGTAACACTCTCTTTTTGTCACATGCTACTATAAATGGAAAGGGAGCGTGTGCAAAATGGAAGAATACCGTGAGCAATACCGGATGCTTGGGTTGCGGATCGCCTTCTACCGCAAGAAAGCCGGGTTGACTCAAGAACAGTTTTCCAGTCTGGTCGGCTGCAGCATCGGGTTCCTCAGCCGCATCGAGGCCAACAACGGCAAAAAAGTCGCCGGCATCTCTCTCCCCATGCTCTTCCGCATGGCGAACCTCCTGAACGTATCCGTCTGTGACTTCTTCGAAGACCGTATCTAAAGGATACGCGCCCCGCCGCCGGTCCCCGGCGGCTTTTTTCTATGCCGTGGCCATCCCCTTCCTTCCCCTTTTTTCGTTACCATTTTGTAACTTTTCCACGTCCGCCGCAGAATATTTTCCAGTCAGCTCTTGTCTAAACCGATCTAAAACAGGGAAAATAATTCCTATAAATTCAAAAATTATTGACAATAGCGTATGATATGTTGTATATTAGTTGCATCTTCTCTTTGGTAACAAAGGTTACAGACCGCCTTCCCAGGAAGGCGGCCGCGCAATACTCCCCCCAGCGGGGACCGGCAAGGCGTCCCGCCGCCCCCGAGCGGAGCGGCCCAGGGCGGGAGCCCGCGCCTCTGCCGTGGAACGACCTTATAGGAGGCTGCGATCATGAACTCTGAACAACGACCACATTTGCTGCGCACCCTGTTCCGCCGCGGCAGCATGCTGCTTTTCTGCCTGCTCGTCGCTGCGGTCACCGGCCTCTCCGCCACCGGATGGGCCGACTCCCTGTACCTCACCGCCGGCTCGAAGACCGGCGAGGCGGCCATCCTCCTCGGCCAGGCCCGGGAGGCCCCCCGGGACCTCTCCTCCCAGATGCTCTACCTCTCCAACGGCGGCCGGGGCTACGACCTCATCCTGCGGGAGGGCGCCGCCGTCACCATCCGCCACGGGGACACGGACCTGACGGTCCGCTCCCGCAAGGAGAGCATCTCCTCCCTCCTCTCCCGGCTGCACATCGATCCCGGCCCCCGGGAGACGATCGGCGTGGAGCTCACCGATGCCGGCGCGGAGCTGGACATCTCCTCCGAGCTCACCTATCACGAATATGTGACCGAGGAGGCCCCCGCCGTCACCCGGCGCATCGCCGACCCCGGGATGCCGGAGGGCGAGGAGACGGTGGTCCAGGCGGGCGCGGACGGCGTGCGCTCCTCCGTCTACGAGGCCGTCTGGTCCAACGGCGCCCGGCTCTCCCGCCGGTTCGTGGAGGAGCTGTCCAACACCGCCGTGGACGAGATCGTGCGCTACGGCACCGCCAAGCCCGCTCCCGACCCTGAGCCCGCGGAGGCGGCCCCCGCCTTGACGGAAGGCGGGACCGGAGGCGGCATCGCCGGCGTCCGTGAAGACGCCGGAGGCGGCGGCACCCTGACCCTGGGAGACGGCACCGTCCTGCGCTACTCCAGCGTCCGCTCCATGACCGCCACCGCCTACACCACCGGATACGACGGCGTGGGCACCGTCACCGCCAGCGGCACCGCCGTCCATGTGGGCACCGTGGCCGTGGACAAGAGCGTCATCCCCCTGGGCACCCGGATGTATATCGTTGCCGGCGGCATCGTCTACGGCCTGGCCGTGGCGGAGGACACCGGCGTCAAGGGCAGCACGATCGACCTCTACTACGACTCTTACGACGAGTGCATCCAGTTCGGCCGGCGGAGCTGCACGGTCTATCTATTGGAATGACGGGACGACCGTCCATGAGGCCCCCGGCGAAACGCCGGGGGCCTCAGCGCGTCGAAAGGCAAACCGGTGACGGACCATCCCCGCCGGGGAGGAGCGTTACGGGAGGGGCCCCTCCCGCCGGGGAGGGGGCTCCTGAAAATATATCATAACTCGACGATCCGAGGGGGCTGGGAACTGTTCATTTTGTCAATTGCGGTCTGCTCCGGAAACCGATACAATAGGTATGACCTATCCCGCCGAGGCGGGAGGGCCCCTTCCCCGGGATCCCATCACGAGCGAGGTGTTCGGAATGAACAGTCACATGTCCCATACCAAGGCCATCCGCGCCCAGCTGCTGGCTTCCATGCGCACCGGCGAATACGCCCGCTGCGAGCGTCTCCCCCGGGAGAGCGTCCTCTGCGTCAAGCTGGGCATCAGCCGCACCCAGCTGCGGGACATCCTGGCCTCCCTGGAGCGGGAGGGCTTCATCACCCGCCGCCACGGTGTGGGCACCATCATCAACCGCCACGTGCTGGACGTCCAGACCCGGATGGACATCGAGGTGGAGTTCCTGGACATGATCCGGCAGAACGGCCACGTCCCGGCGGTGGCCTCCATCCGCACCGCCGAGGGACCGGCGGACGAGAAGACCGCCGCCCAGCTCCGGATCCCTGTGGGGACGCCCGTGCTCCGGGTCTCCCGCCTCTGCACCGCCGACGGACGGCCCGCCATCTACTGCGAGGACGTCCTCGAGAAGGCCCTGGTCCGGGGGGATTACACCGAGGAGGACCTGAAGCTCCCCATCTTCCACTTCCTGCAGGAGATCTGCGGCGTATACCCCTATCTGGACCTGACGGACCTGCGGGCCGTCCCGGCGGACGAAGCGCTGGCGGGGCTGCTCCAGGTGCCTTTGGGCGCGCCTTTGCTGTACATGGAAGAGGTGGACTACGACATCGACGGCAAGCCGGTGTTCTGTTCCGCCGAGTATTTCGCCGACGGCATGTTCCGCCATACGGTCATGCGGAAAAAGCTGTGACCGGTACACGCCTTGTTTTGAAAGGAGACACGCTATGAAGAAAGTCGCCGTGCTCATGGGCTCCGACTCCGACTGGCCCACCGTCCGGGCCGCCTGCGCCCAGCTGGACGCCTTCGGCATCCCCTACGAGGCCCATATCATGAGCGCCCACCGCAGCCCCGCCCAGGTGGCGGACTTCGCCTCCCACGCCCGGAAGAACGGGTTCGGCGTCATCATCTGCGCCGCCGGCATGGCCGCCCACCTGGCGGGGGCCGTCGCCGCCAACACCACCCTGCCCGTC
>NZ_CAJUBK010000090.1 GCF_910584465.1 uncultured Oscillibacter sp. | reverse complement strand
AAGGGAGAATTGGCGATGGCGGCGATCACCACGACCACCACCAGGGCCAGCAGCAGGATACCGCCTCCAATGATACCGGCCAGGGCGCTGACAAGGGTGGACGCCGCCTTTGTCACGGCCACCGCCGCTTTTTTCAGGACCACGGCTGAGGTTTTGGCCGCTTTCCCGGCCTGCTGTACGGCCCGCTGGGTCATGCGCCGCTGGGCACTCTGACGGATGCCCCGGACAGGCCGGGAGACAGCGGACTTGATGGGGACACGGGCCGCCTTGGGACCGGAAACGCCTTTTCGGTAGACGGCTCCCCGGATTTTTGGGGCGCTGCCCCTGCTGGCGGTTCTTTTGCGCGGGAGTACCGTCCTGTCTGCGCTGTGGTTAAATGGCGCGGTGCCGGGGGCTTTGCGCGGACCGGGGCCTCCCGGCTGGCGGGAAAAGCTGTGCCGGGATTTGTTCAACATCTGCCGCTGGGCCTCCCGCCTGGGCTGGGTGGTGTTCGGCCTAACTCCCGGCTGGCTGGCGGAGTGGGCGGCGGAACGCCCCGCCGCTGGGCGGGTTGGGCGCTCTTTGGATGATGGGATGGATTGGATTGATTTGATGGATGGGATAGATTGATTACAGAGAGAAGAAGGTTTTTCTTTGATGCTGGGGGCGGCGGTCCCGGCCCGCTGTTCTTTCAGCCGGACGGCGGGGCGCTCCTTGATCCGTATGGTGCGGGCGGGCGCGTCTGCTGGCGCAACGGTGGCGGCGGGCGCGGGGTGTTCCGCAGGGGCCGCTGGCGGGCGCTGCCCCTTCACCTGGGCTGCCCGCTCTGGCGAGGGTCCCGCACGCTGGCGGGGGCTGGCATTGGTTTGGCGGGGCGGCGGGCTTTCGCCCTCCGGTGCGGATGCCGGGGCGTCCGCTGGCCCCGCGGCCTCCGGCACATCCCTGGGCTGCTCCTTGATCCGCTTGTCCGGCTGGCGGTCAGAACGGGGCCGCTCATGGGTCAGCAGCTCGTCCACGGCCCAGCTCCCGGCCCCTTCCACCTGATCGACGGCCTGGACCTCGGCGCTGCCGCTCTCCGGCTGGCGCTGGTCAAGCTGCTGGACATATTTATCCTTCAGGAGCTTGGCCGCCTGCTTTGCGGAAATGGCGGGCTGTGACCGGGCGGCGGCTTTCCCGGCGCTCTTTTTCGATTTCGCCCCTTTGGGCTTTTCTTTGGGTGATGGCATGATACTCCCCCTTTGCAAAATAGCTCTCCCGGTATGAAAATCAGGATATACAAAACGGTGCGGCCATGTTAATATTAGGAACAGAAAGATGAAGCCCGCCACTTTTGACAGGGAGTGCTGAAAATGATAAAGAACAATATAAAAAAACTGCGCCGTTCCCAGGATTTGTCCCAGCGTGCGCTGGCGGAGATTCTTGGCGTCAAACAGACCCTTATCAGCGCATGGGAAATGGGAAAGTCTGCGCCGAGCGAGGAAAACGTGAACGATTTGGCAGATTATTTCGGCGTATGCCCGGCGTATGTGCTTGGAAAATCACAAACGCGGCATGATCCGCACATTTTAGACTTTGACGCGGAAACTGTGCCGGAGGAATACACGGCAAAAAACTATGACGAAGTTTTTTTGCTGGAAACATTCCGGCTCCTCCCGGACAGAGGGAAAACACATCTTCTGGAAACAACGAGGATGCTTGAAAAATATTACGGCTAGATAAAAGGGTGTCGAAATGCGTCTCAAGTTGAGACGCATTTCGACAGGATTTTTACTTGTCTCCAGGAGTGGTGGTCATCAGACGGTAGAGCTCGGTGTCCCTGGGGAACTCGTTGGCGAAGGGGACGATGGAGCCGCCCACGCGGATCAGGCCGTGGCCCGCCTCGGCGCTGGTGATGTAGGACATTTGATTGGCGGAGATATTCAGCAGCTTGGCAAGCTCGGCCCGGTCCGTGGCCGCCTGGTTCAGCAGCACCAAAAACTCGCTGTTGGCGAACATCAGCCGGGCGGTGTCGGAGCGCAGGCACTCCTCCACGTTCTGCGTGGCGGCGGTCATGGCAGCGGCGTACTTCCTGAACCGCTTCCAGCACTTATACAGGAATTGCGCGGAGTAGTAGTAGCGGAAGAACAAGTACACCTCATCCACGAATACCCATGTGTACTTTCCGGCCAGCCGGTTCGCCGCCACCCGGTTCTGAATGGTCTCCAGGGTGACGTTCAGCGCCGTGGGTTTGAGCTGTTCGCCCATCTCATACAGGTCAAAGGAAATGATCCGGTTGGCAATATCCACGTTAGTCTCATGGGCGAACATATTCAAGCTGCCCTCCACGAACAGCTCGGACGCCAGGGCCAGCTCCGCGGCCTCCCGTTCCGGCTGCCGCTTCAACTCATTGCGCCAGTCGGACAGGACCGGCTGACGGGCCTTGCCGCCGCTGGCAATCAGTTCATGGTAGACGCTGGCGGTGCAGCGGTCAATGATGGATTTGTGGAAGGCCCCCAACTGACCCGCGCCCATCTGCTGTTCGCAAATGCTCATCAGCAGCTCGGACTTCATAGCAACGGGGTTTTCGCCGGTGCCGTAGCCCCTGGTAATCTCCAGAGGGTTGATATGGTGGGAGCTGTTGGGGGAAATCTCGATCACGGCCCCGCCCAGGGCGCGGGTCAGGTCCCCGTACTCCCTCTCGGCGTCGATGATGATAATATCGTCGCCGGTGGACAGGGCGATAAAGGTAATGGCCTCCTTCATGCTGAAGGATTTGCCGGAGCCGGACACGCCCAGGATAAAGCCGTGGGGGTTCAACAGCCGCTTTCGGTTGCAGATCAGAAGGTTTTTGCTGACGGCGTTCACGCCGTAGTAGATGCCCCCGGCGTCCTGTATCTCCTGGACGCGGAAGGGCATGAGGACGGCGGCGCTCTCGGTGGTGAGGGTTCGGGTGGTTTTGATGCGGCGCAGGCCGTAGGGCAGGGCGGTGTTCAAGCCGTCCTCCTGCTGGTAGCGCAGGACGGAGAACTGGCAAAGGCTCTCGTTGCCGATGGCCTGCAAGGTCTCGGTGTCCGCGTCCAACTGTTCCAGCGTGTCGGCCATGTGGACCAGGGTGACGTTGGCGAAGATCATGCGCTGGTCGCGGGTGCTGAGATCGTCCAGGAACTCCTTGTTCTCTGCCCGGAGCTGTTCCAGCTCGTAGGGGACGGTGGCGGTAAAGTTGTTGTTGGCGTTCTGCTTCTGCTGCCAGCGGGTAATGTCGCTCTCCACGCCCAGGATACGGGCCTGCATTTCCTTCACGGCCTCGTTGGTGGGGATGGGGAGAATGTCGATGGACAGCATAAGATTCCGGGAATGGGCCGTTTGAAAATCGGCTTGGCTGATGTGGACGGCCACGGCTGGCCGAACCTCTGCCTGATGAAGCTGTCCGCCTACCACAAGGCGAGGGGCGATGTAGTGGCATGGTGGAAACCCGCTGGCTGGTATGATCTGGTCTATAAAAGCCGGGTATTTACGGACACCTATTCCAAAGACAACCTCTACATCGCCAACGCCGCCCAGGTCATCCAGGGCGGCACCGGCTACGGTCCCGGACCCAATCTCCCGGACGAGGTAGAACATACCTTCCCGGACTACGGCCTGTATCCGCAGTTCCCGGACACCGCCTACGGTTTCCTGACGCGGGGCTGCTGCCGTCGATGCCCCTTCTGCATCGTTTCCAGCAAGGAGGGGGCGCGGAGCGTCCATGTGGCCGACCTCTCCGAATTTTGGAACGGTCAGAGGGAGATCAAGCTGATGGACGCGAATCTGCTGGCCTGCCCGGACCATGAAAAACTGCTTATCCAGCTGGCGGAGAGCCGCGCCCTGGTGGACTTCTCCCAGGGGCTGGACATCCGGCTTATCACGCCAGAAAATGTGGCGCTGCTGAACAGGGTCCGTACAAAGGCCGTTCATTTCGCCTGGGACAACCCCAACGTGGACCTGACCCCTTATTTCCAGAAGTTCCTCGCCCTGACCAATATCAAGAGTGACCGGCGCAGGCGGGTCTATGTGCTCACCAATTTCGGCAGTACCCATGAGCAGGATTTGTACCGGGTAAACACCCTGCGAGCCATGGGCTATGACCCCTATGTCATGGTCTATGACCGCCCCAGCGCCCCGCCCATCACCCGGCATTTGCAGCGGTGGGTGAATAACAAGCGAATATTTCACACCGTCCACAATTTTTCCGACTATGCCCCCATACGAAAGGAGTGCTGAAAATGGCATATGTTCCCGTACCCAAGGACCTCTCGCGGGTCAAGAGTAAGATCGCGTTCAACATGACAAAACGGCAGCTGGTATGTTTTGGCGGCGGCGCGCTTCTCGGCGTTCCGCTGTTTTTTCTGACCAGGGGGCCGCTGGGAAACAGTACGGCGGCGATGTGCATGGTGCTCGTTATGCTCCCCTTCTTCCTGCTGGCTATGTACGAGAAAAACGGCCAGCCTCTGGAGAAGATCGCGGCGAACGTCATCCGCGTCTGTTTCCTCCGGCCCCGGCAGAGGCCCTACCGGACCAACAATCTCTATGCCGCCCTGGAGCGGCAGGACCGGCTTGACAAGGAGGTGTATCACATTGTCCACCCAAAAGCGCAGGCTGACACGCGCGGAGCGTCAGCAGGTAGACGCGGCCATCGCAAGGGCAAAGGGGACGGATAAAAAGGAGTTGTCGGCACAGGACAGCATCCCCTATCAGCGCATGTTCCCGGACGGCATCTGCCGCGTCACCGATACCTTTTACACAAAAACGGTGCAGTTCCAGGATGTGAATTACCAGCTGTGCCAGAACGAGGATAAGACCGCCATCTTTGAAGGTTGGGCGGATTTCCTCAACTATTTTGACAGCTCCATCCACTTTCAGCTGTCATTCCTGAACCTCTCCGCCTCCCAGGACGGCTTTTCCCGGAATATCGTCATTCCCCTTCAGCCGGACGGCTTTGACGATGTGCGGGAGGAGTATTCGGAGATGCTGCAAAATCAGCTGGCAAAGGGCAACAACGGCCTCGCCAAAACGAAATATCTGACGTTCGGCATCAACGCGGAGAACATCAGGACCGCCAAGCCCCGGCTGGAGCGCATCGAGACCGATGTGCTCAACAGCTTCAAGCGGCTGGGCGTGTCCAGCGCCCCCATGAACGGCGCGGACCGGCTGCGCCTGCTTCACGCCATCTTCCATATGGACGGGCAGGAGCAGTTCCGCTTCTCCTGGGACTGGCTGGCACCCTCCGGCCTCTCCACCAAGGACTTCATCGCCCCCAGCTCCTTCGAGTTCAAAAACGGGCGCATGTTCCGCATGGGGAAGAAGTTCGGCGCGGCCTCCTTCGTGCAGATTCTGGCCCCGGAGTTGAACGACCAGATGCTGGCCGATTTCCTGGATATGGAATCCAGCCAGATCGTCAACCTCCACATTCAGTCCGTGGACCAGATCAACGCCATCAAGACTGTCAAACGCAAGCTCACCGACCTGGACCGCCAGAAGATCGAGGAACAGAAAAAGGCGGTAAGAAGCGGGTACGATATGGAGCTGATCCCGTCCGATCTCGCCACCTACGGCAGCGAGGCCAAGCGGCTTCTCCAGGACCTCCAGAGCCGGAACGAGCGCATGTTCCTCCTGACCTTCCTGGTGGTGAACACGGCGGACAGCCAGCGGCAGCTGGACAACAACGTGTTTCAAGCCAGTTCCATCGCTCAGAAGCATAACTACCAGCTGGTGCGGCTGGACTTCCAGCAGGAGGAGGGCCTGATGTCCTCTCTGCCCCTGGGGCTGAACCAGATCGAGATTCAGCGCAGCCTTACCACCAGCAGCACCGCTATTTTTGTGCCATTTACCACCCAGGAGCTTTTCCAGAGCGGGAAGGAGGCCCTTTACTACGGGCTGAACGCCCTCTCCAATAATCTCATCATGGTGGACAGAAAGGCCCTTAAAAATCCCTGCGGCCTGATTCTCGGCACCCCCGGCAGCGGCAAGTCCTTCTCCGCCAAGCGGGAGATGCTCAACGTGTTCCTCGTCACCAGCGATGATATTCTCATTGCGGACCCGGAGGCCGAATATTTTCCCCTGGTCCAGCGGCTGGGCGGGCAGGTTATCAAAATTTCCCCCACCAGCAGGCAGTATGTCAACCCCATGGACCTCAATCTGGACTACTCGGACGATGAATCGCCGCTTTCCTTGAAGGTGGACTTTCTGCTGTCCTTCTGCGACATTGTGGTGGGCAGTAAAGACGGCCTCCAGCCTGTGGAGAAAACGGTCATTGACCGCTGTGTCCGGCTGGTCTACCGGAAGTACCTGGAGGACCCCCGCCCGGAAAATATGCCCATTCTGGAGGACCTCTACAACACCCTCCGGGCGCAGGACGAGAAGGAGGCGCAGTTCATCGCCACCGCGCTGGAGATCTACGTCACCGGCAGTCTGAACGTGTTCAACCACCGGACCAACGTGGACATTG
>NZ_CAJUBK010000089.1 GCF_910584465.1 uncultured Oscillibacter sp. | reverse complement strand
CCCGCCCTGGTGGACGCCGGGGTGGACGTGCTGGTCATCGACTCCTCCGAGGGCTATTCCGAGTGGCAGGCCCGGACCCTGAGATGGATCCGGGAGCGCTACGGCGACGCCGTGAAGGTGGGCGCGGGCAACGTGGTGGACGGCGAGGGCTTCCGCTTCCTGGCGGACGCCGGGGCGGACTTCGTGAAGATCGGCATCGGCGGCGGCTCCATCTGCATCACCCGGGAGACCAAGGGCATCGGCCGGGGCCAGGCCACGGCGGTCATCGACGTGGCGGCGGAGCGGGACCGGTACTTCGAGGAGACCGGCGTCTACGTCCCCATCTGCGCCGACGGCGGCATCGTGCAGGACTACCACATCACCCTGGCCCTGGCCATGGGGGCGGACTTCTGCATGCTGGGCCGGTACTTCTCCCGGTTCGACGAGTCCCCCACCAGCAAGATCCTCATCGGCGGCAGCTATATGAAGGAGTACTGGGGCGAGGGCAGCGCCCGGGCCCGGAACTGGCAGCGCTACGACCTGGGCGGCGCGGCCAAGCTCTCCTTCGAGGAGGGCGTGGACTCCTACGTCCCCTACGCCGGAGCGCTGTCGGACGGCATGTCCACCACCCTGGCGAAGATCCGCTCGACGATGTGCAACTGCGGCGCGCTGACCATCCCGGAGCTCCGGGAGAAGGCCAAGCTGACCCTGGTCAGCTCCGTCTCCATCGTGGAGGGCGGGGCGCATGACGTGCTGCTGAAGGACTCCGCCGGAGCGGTGGGGAGGAATTGAAAAAACGCCCCGCCTTTCCATGGAAGGCGGGGCGTCCCTATAAATGGAGCTTGTGGAAATGTCTTGCAAAGCCGACAAGATCCTGCTATAATCAACTTGAAAAATGAAAATGCGGCGGCTTACGGGTGTTGGCGCACCCGCAAGCCTGCACAGGTGAGAGTACCACCTATACAACGGCATCCAACCGTATCCGCATAGGGATATTATACGACATCCTCCTTTCTTTGTAAAGAGGGCCTTTCGTCGTATCTATGTCTATCGCCCTCCTTTCGTATGGTGGATCGCCCCTCACGCTGTGTAGGCTTGCCTATGCGGCGTTTTTGTTTTTCGCCCGGCACTGGGAGGCAGGATGCCTCCCGGATACCGGGTGGATACGACATGAAAGAAGGGATGGACATGCGTGATTAGGACAGGTCCCTGATCTTGGGCGCAGGGCATTCAAATCGAGAGTGAAAAGGGGCATGATAAGATGGCAAATCAGCAGTTTATGTATACCCTGCCTATTGGGAAAACGGTACAGGGTATGATGGATGTCACCCGGCAGTACCTTTCCATCGTTGAGGGCATGGAGACGCAAACGATCAACACTGGGTCCTCGAACATGCTTGCGATCCAAGCTCGCGCAAAGAACGGCGGTCTGAAGCAGTTTGTCGGCATGGACAAAGCGTTGACCGTACGTTTCATCGAAAGCGGAAACTCTGTCACAGTAGAACTGGGCGAAGCCAAATGGGGAGATAAGGCGGCGATCATGGCAACAGCCATGTTCATCCTTTGGCCTCTTGCCCTCACCTCCGGCTACGGCATCTATAAACAGAAAAAGCTCCCGAGCAACATCAAGCGGGTCATTGATGATTACATCTATTCCTAAATGATAAAGCCGAGCTCCTCTTTCAGTAAGGAGCTCGGCTTTACCTAGGCAGTTCCCAAAATAACGAGGAGCGATCTTGCTGGATCCACTTTTACACTCTCTTCCAGGAGGCCCCGCCCTTCACGTCGGTGACCTCGATGCCCTGGGCCCTCAGCTCCTCCCGGATCCGGTCCGCCTCGGCGAAGTCCTTGGCCTTCTTCGCCTCGTACCGGGCCAGGACCTTGGCGTCGATGTCCGGGTCGCCCTCGCCGGTGATGACGTAGTCCCCGCCGCCGCTCTTCGTGGCCTGGGCCGCCTTCTCCCGGATCGCCGCCGCCTTCTCCAGGAGGCTCAGGGACAGCACCTTGTCGAACTCCCCGATGATGGCCAGCTTCGTGGCGTCGCTCGTCTTGGCCTTCAGCGCGTCGAAGACCGCCGTCACCGCCATGGAGGTGTTCAGGTCGTTGCCCACCTGCTGGAGGAACTTCTCCTTGTACGCGCCGAGCACCGCCTGGTCCACGTCCCCCTCGGGCTTCAGCGCCCCGATGCGGCCAAGCAGCTTGCTGTACGCGGCGGCGGCGTTGTCCAGGTTCTCCCAGCTGAACACCAGGGTCTTGCGGTAGTGGCTCTGGAGGCAGAAGTACCGGTAGGCCAGGGGATCGTAGCCCTTCTCCTCCAGCAGCGTCACGGTCAAGAACTCGCCCTTGGACTTGCTCATCTTGCCCGCTGGGTCGTTCAGGTGGTGGACATGGAACCAGTGGGGGCACCAGGGATGGCCCAGGTAGCTCTCGGACTGGGCGATCTCATTGGTGTGGTGGGGGAAGGCGTTGTCCACGCCGCCGCAGTGCAGGTCCAGGTACTCCCCGTTGTACTTCATGGAGATGCCGGAGCACTCGATATGCCAGCCGGGGTAGCCCACGCCCCAGGGGGAGTCCCACTTGAGGGCCTGGTCCTCGAACTTGGACTTGGTGAACCAGAGGACGAAGTCGTTCTTGTTGCGCTTGTTGGAATCCTCCTCCACGCCCTCCCGGACGCCCACGGCCAGATCGTCCTCGTCGTGGTCGTTGAAGATATAGTACCGCTTGAGCTTGGAGCTGTCGAAGTACACGTTCCCCCCGGCCAGGTATGCGTAGCCGGTGTCCACCAGCTTGGAGATGATCTTGATATATTCGTCGATGCAGCCGGTGGCGGGCTGGACCACATCGGGGGTCTTGATGTTCAGCTTCCGGCAGTCGTCGAAGAAGGCGTCGGTGTAGAACCTGGCGATGTCCATCACCGTCTTGTTCTCCCGCTTCGCCCCTTTGAGCATCTTGTCCTCGCCGGTGTCGGCGTCGCTGGACAGGTGGCCCACGTCGGTGATGTTCATGACGCGGTTCACGTCGTACCCGGCGAGGCGGAGGTATTTCTCCAGCACGTCCTCCATGATATAGCTCCGCAGGTTGCCGATGTGGGCGAAATGGTACACGGTGGGGCCGCAGGTGTACATCTCCACCCGGCCGGGGGTGTGGGTCTTGAGCTCCTCTTTTTTATGGGTCGCGGAATTGTACAGATACATTTCAAGCCGTCCTCTCTTCGTCGTGTCGGTCGTGATGCTGGGCCTCCAGCTTCTCGATGCGTTTCGTCAGTCCCTCCAGCGCCTCCCGCACCGGATCGCGGACGTGGATGTGGTCCACGTCGTCGGCGTAGGACGCCGCCGGCTTCCCGCTCACCCGGGCGATGTGGGCGGGCACGCCCACGGCGGTGCAGTCCGGCGGCACCGGGCCCAATACCACGGCCCCCGCCGCCACCCTGGCGTTGTCCCCCACGGTGAAGGGGCCCAGGATCTTCGCTCCGCAGCCCACCAGCACGTTGTTCCCCAGGGTGGGATGGCGCTTCCCCTGGTCCTTGCCGGTGCCGCCCAGGGTCACGCCCTGGTAGAGCAGGCAGTCGTCCCCGATCTCGGCGGTCTCGCCGATCACCACGCCGCTGCCGTGGTCGATGACCAGCCGTTCGCCGATCGTGGCCCCGGGATGGATCTCGATGCCGGTGGCGTTCCGGGCGTGCTGGGAGATCCAGCGGGCCAGGAAGTACCGGCGGTGCAGATACAGCCAGTGGGCCGTCCGGTGCCACAAGACGGCATGGACGCCGGGATAGAGGAGGAAGACTTCCAGCTTGCTCCGGGCCGCGGGATCCCGGCGCTGGTACGCGGCCAGCAGGCCGCTGAGGCGAGTCAAATACATAAGATCCACTCCTTGTCAGGTGCGGGAGGGAACGAGAACGCCTCCCGTACCGAAGTACGAGAGGCGACGGATCGCGGTTCCACTCTCATTTATCACTCAAGGGGCCTGTGACGGGGCCAGCCGGAGGGGCATCCCCCTCACGCTCCCGGACGCACTTCGCAGTCCCCGCCGCAGGCGCGCTTACAGCCGGTGACGCGCCCTCTCTGCCCTTTGGATGGACTGTTACTCTTTCCGTTCATCGCGGTATTCACTTGACTCTCTCAGTATATTAGCAAGCTTTGTCCGATGTGTCAAGGTTTTTTCGCCGATCCCCGTCCTCAGTCCTCGCTCCGCAGCTGATAGCCCAGCTCCTGGACCTTCTGGCGGATCTGCTCCTGCCGGACGCCGGTGGAGTCGTAGTCCACCGCCACGCAGCCCCGCTCGCTGAGGCTGACGGAGGTGACGCCGGGCAGCGCGTCCAGCCCCCGCTTCAGCAGCTTCTCGTCGTGGGGATCCCCGGCGTTCTCCAGGGAGAAATAAGTGCTCAAATGGACCATGGGAACATCTCCTTTCGGGAGTAGCTTTCCCACGCCGGGGATTTTCATCCCGGCCGAACGGCACGGAGCCGTCCTCAGTCCTTTTTCTCTTTCCCCGCGCCCGTCTCCGGCCCCTTCTCCAGCCGGGCCGCCAGCGCGTCCAGCTCCGTCCCCGTCTGGTCCAGGGCCCGGGGCAGCTGGCTGAGCATCACCTCGATCTTCCGCAGCTCGCTGTTCACGTGCCCGGCGGTGGACTCGAAGGAGCTCATGATCCGCCGGTAGTGGGTGCGGAACTCCTCCGCCGTCCGGCGGGTCTGGGCGGCGGCTTCCGCCTCCAGCGCGTCGGCCCGGTCCCGGGCCTCGCACTCGATGGCCCCCAGCCGCTCCCGGAAGCGGGCATAGCGCTCGGCGTCCGGCCGCAGGGCGTCCCGCTCGGCGGCGGTCCGGGACAGGTCGGCTTCCAGCGTCCGCAGGGGCTCCAGGTCCGCCCGGGCGGACCGCTCCGCCTCCAGCTCCTCCTGGATCTGCTCCCGCTGGGCGGTCAGCTCCTCCACCTGGGCGCGGAGCTCACGAAGCTCGCTGTCCTGTTCTCCCATCCGCTTGCGCAGGTCCTCGTTCTCCGTCTCCAGCTCCCGCTGCCGGGCGGCCGCTTTCTCCGACGCCTGCTCCAGGTACCGGACCACGTCCTGCTTGTCGAAGCCGCCGAAGGCCACGCTCTTGAAGGAATAATTTTCCATAAGGCTACCGTTTCCTCTCCAAAGTCTCCCCATGATTCTACCACGATCGACGGCATATTACAAGGCAGGGGCGAAGGTTTTTCACCCGCCCGCCCGTTCCGCCCGGTACTGGCTGGGGGTCCGGCCCTTCAGCGCCCGGAAGGTCCTGGCGAAATAGCTCATCTCCTGGAAGCCGCAGGCGGCCCCGATGTCCGCGATCTTCTCCCCGGTGGAGGCCAGCAGCTCCGCCGCCCGCTGGATGCGCAGCTGCTTGACGTATTGGATGGGCGTGGCGCCGATCGTGCTCTTGAAGCACCGGAGGCATTCGCTCTGGCTGACGGCGGCGCTCCGGGCGATCGCCGCCACGGTCAGCTCCTCCCCATAGTGCTCCTGGATATAGCGGAGCATGGCACGGATCCGCTCCCCGTCCCGCAGGGCCTTCTCCGAGGGGCCCTCCTGCGCCGGGGGCCGGTGGGCCGTCAGCAGGGCCACCACCCGGGACAGCCCCTCCCGCACGGCGAACTCGAAGCCCGGCGGCTCCTCCGCGCAGGCCCGCCACGCCGCCTCGACGGCCTCCAGGGCCTCCCCCTGCCAGGCGACCTCCCCCGAGAGGCGGACGAACCGGCTGGAGGCGTCGGACAGCAGGGGCTGGAGGTAGCCCTGCCAAAAGACGCTCTCCAGGCTCCCGCCCACCAGCCGGGGATGGAACACCAGGGAGTGGAGGCGCCCCGGCCCCTCCCCGCTCCGCCGGGCCTCGTGGAGGGCCCCGGCGGTGATGAAGCAGCCCTCCCCCGCCTCCAGGGTCCAGCCGCCGCCCTCCGCGTTGACGTCGATCCGGCCCTCCGCCACCCGGATGACCTCCAATTCCTCGTGCCAGTGCCAGAGGACCGTGTCCGCCTCCAGATCGTCCGCGTAGCAGGCGACGGGGAACAGCGGCGTGCCGTGGGCCACCAGCTCACGGCCGTGGGGATCCACGTTGGGGATGCAGGCGCTCAGTGCCATGGCTTCCTCCGATCTGGCGGTTTCGTACTAGTGTCCCGGCGCTTTCCTCCTACCGCCCCCTGATCTTTCGATGATATCATCCTATCATAGACCGCCGCGGGACGCAAGACGGACCACGGACTTTCATGATGAAGGAGGCCGCTCCCATGTTCAAGCTCATGGTGCTGCC
This sequence comes from uncultured Oscillibacter sp., assembly GCF_910584465.1. Lineage (GTDB taxonomy): Bacteria > Bacillota > Clostridia > Oscillospirales > Oscillospiraceae > Oscillibacter. The sequence goes on along the minus strand of NZ_CAJUBK010000089.1, from coordinate 308 downwards.
CGATACGGAGGGCTTTTTGAACGTCGTCGAACACAGCCGGGGCCGGGTGCTGCTCCACCTGCCGGACGATTCCACCTGCGATCTCAAGCGGGACCACACCGCCCGCCAGCTCCTGCGGGTCATGCGCCCCGGCCGGGACGGGCTTTGCATCAGCCTCTCCGACGCCAGGGACGTGCCCGGTCTCCTCGACTATATGATCGGCTCCGCCCGGCAGAGGGGCTGACCCTGCCGGGCGCCTCGGCCCCGGCCGAGATCGTGCGGCCCCCCTTCCCGGGCCTCCCGCATCCCCCCCACCCCGCCCGCCGAGG
>NZ_CAJUBK010000088.1 GCF_910584465.1 uncultured Oscillibacter sp. | reverse complement strand
TACGCCGAGCTGGCCCCTAGGACCGTCAAATATGAGTACGAAAGAGTCGTAGCGTGAGGCCCGCTCCTATGGGAGACGGGCCTTGCAGGAATGGAGGATCTTCAATGGAAAAAACGATCGATCGGACCAAAGCGGCTTTCACCGCGTTCGTGGGCCTGCTCACCGGCCTGTGGGGCTGGTTCGGCTGGCTGGTGTCGGGCTGGGTGCTGTGCATGGTGCTGGACTACCTCACCGGCTCCATGGCCGCGGCCAAAGACGGCCAGTGGTCCAGCGCCCGGGCCCGGGAGGGCATCTGGCATAAATGCGGGATGATCGTGGTCGTCCTCGTTGCCGGAGGGGCGGACCTTTTGATCTCCCTGGTCCTGGATAACCTGCCCATGCTGGCCCTGCCGGTGCAGTACCCCGGCTTGGTATGCCCGGTGGTGCTGGTGTGGTACATCGTGACGGAGCTGGGGAGCATGGCGGAGAACGCCGCGGCCATGGGCGCGGCGGTGCCCAAGTGGCTCATGCGGATCCTGGCCATGAGCAGGGACGCCGTGGACGTCGTGGGGGACAAGCTGGGGGAGGAGGACGACGATGGATAAGGAGCGGTCTATTTGGGACGAGCTGACCGCCGCCGGCCTGACGCCGGCGGGCGCGGCGGGGCTGATGGGCAACCTCTACGCGGAGAGCGGGCTGCGCCCGGACGACCTCCAGGACTGCTATGAGGGCAGGCTGGGCATGACCGACGCCGAGTACACCGAGAGGGTGGACCGGGGCGTCTACACCGACTTCGCCCGGGACGGCGCAGGCTACGGCCTGTGCCAGTGGACGTACTGGAGCCGGAAGGAGGCCCTGCTGGACTATGCCAAGGCCGCTGGGAAGAGCATCGGGGACCTGGGGATGCAGCTCGGCTTCCTGCTGGAGGAGCTGTCCGAGGGCTACGAGGCGGTGCTGGCCACGCTGGAGACCACCGCCAGCGTCCGCGAAGCCTCGGATGCCGTCCTGCTGCAGTTCGAGCGCCCGGCGGACCAGAGCGAGGCCGCTAAGGCCCGCCGGGCCGGGTACGGGCAGCGGTTTTATGACAAGTATGCCGGGCCCGCTCCCCAGGCCGGGACCGCCGCAGGGAAGGTGCTGGATGTCGCCCGAGCGGAGCTGGGCGTGAAGGAGTCCCCGGCGAACTCCAACCGGGTCAAGTACAACACCTGGTACTATGGCCGGGCGGTCTCGGGGGCCGCCTACCCCTGGTGCATGGCCTTCGTCCAGTGGGCCTTCGACAAGGCGGGGGAGGCGCTGCCCTATAAGACGGCCTCCTGTTCCGGCCTGCTGGGCTGGTACCGGTCGAAGCGGCCGGACTGCGTGGCCGAGACGCCCCGGCCGGGGGACATCGTCATCTATGACTTCGGGCACACCGGCATCGTGGAATCTGTGGGCAAAGGCACCATCACTGCCATCGAGGGCAACACGTCCCCCGGCGCGGCCGGGAGCCAGTCCAACGGCGGCATGGTCTGCCGCAGGACCCGCAAAACATCCACCGTCACGGCCTATATCCGGCCGGGCTATGAAAAGGAGGAAGACATGGACATCGACAAGCTGACCGACGCGCAGATCCTGCAGCTGGGCAGGCGGCTCCAGGCGGTCATGGGCAAGCAGCCCGTCAGCCCTAAGCTGGCGGCGGAGCTCCAGGAGGCCAAGGACCGGGGCATCACCGACGGCTCCAACCCCGGCGCCTTCTGCACCCGGGCCCAGGCTGCTGTCATGACGCTCAGAGCTGTGGGGAAGTAAGATAGCGGCAAACGGTTTTGATAGGATGCGCTTGACGTGAAAAATGGCCCGTCTGGCCTCGGAGCGATCACTCCCGGCCAGAGGGGCCATCCACATTATGAGGGCCACGGTCGATATGCTTCAGCAGACTGTCTATCATCTGATTATATGCCATGTAGTGTTCGACATTGGTCATATAATGCACGAGCGTATGTACGATAGCAAATACATCCGCGATGACGGCCACGACAGCGGATATCAAAAACTCCGTTCTGACGTGGATGCCGTAGAACGTATCTGCCACGATCAACACACCGCAAAAACTGAGGAGGATGATCAGCAGCCATTTGAAAAAATTCACATATTCAGCCCGTACCAGGCTTTTTTGCTCCTCACTGCTATCGATCTTTTCAGCCATCTTGTTGATATTGTCCGAAACAGAGGTCAATATCGCATTATCGATCGCATAAGGGCCGTTTTTCAGTGCGCATTGGATGCGTTCTTCATCCGTGCATACTCTTTTTTCAGGGATGACAGCGTCCTTGGCTTGTTTGGCGATCTCCGCCTTATCTTCAGGCGAAAAAAAGGCCGTAGGCGTTGGCTGTCCTTCAGGGGCCGGAGCGTTAGGCGCGGACGGCAGTTTCTTATCGGTCGTCTCAGACATATAATAACTCCAATTCATCTAATCGGAATCGCATGGCCTGCTTGGATACGCGGAAAATATCTGCTAGAGAATCGCTTACTGGGATCACCATCCGTGCATGCTCCTGACGGACTAGACTCTCGGGCATGAGCAGATTGGCGGCGAAGGCGTTTGCCTGCCGTTCCTTAGGAGAGGAGTCCATCCGGAAACTGGTGATGATCTTATTCTCTTGCGCATCTTTGTCCATGTGAAGGAAAAAATGTCCAAGTTCATGGGCGATAGTGAAACGCTGGCGGACAGCGATATCGGATTCGTTCACTAAGATCGTATATCCAAATTGGGGATGCTTTTGGATGGCACCTGCGATCGGTTTTTTTGCGATATCCTCGATCTCGTGCATATCCATGGAAATGATGCGGATGCCCTCTTCGCAGCATATGGACTCTACATCGACAGGAGCGGAGGTGATGGTATACTTTTGGATCAATTCCTTTGCAGCTGTGACCGGAGAAATGTAACTATTCCCCATAATAAAACCCTCCTTTCCATCATCATATTATCACAAGTATAAAAGAGTGTCCATATCTTTGTGCATAGGTTTGGATAGTTGCACAACTTTATACACTCCTTTTTTGAAGACCCTTGATTTTATCCCTGAGCACAGGGGCCTTGAACGGTCCGGGGGAAAGTGCCATTTGATGAAAGGGCCTGCTGGTTTGGCACATTACTTATAACATCATGGTTTATATACATACGGCCCCCCTATGGCAGTAGCTCCCATCCAAAACGTCCGGGCGGTGCTGGACTATGCCGTGACGGAGATCCCGCCGGAGAAGATCTATCTGGGCGTGCCCAATTACGGCTACGACTGGCCCCTGCCTTTCATCCGGGGGGAGACCAGGGCCCAGTCCATCTCCAACCAGCGGGCCATCGAGCTGGCCGTCCAATACGGCGTGGAGATCCAATACGACCAGACGGCCCAGTCCCCCTTCTTCCATTACACCGACGCCGGAGGGACCGACCACGAGGTCTGGTTCGAGGACGCCCGGAGCATGGACGCCAAGCTCCGCCTCGTCGCGGAGTACGGCTTCAAGGGAGCGGGCTTCTGGAACCTCATGCGGCCCTTCTCCCAGACCTGGCTGGTGCTGGACGCGCTGTACGATATCATGTGATGCAAAGAGGGGGCCTGGCTCACAGCCAGGCCCCCTCTCTGATGTCATGACATAGGACGGTCAAACGTCGATCTCCGGCGTCTCGCCGCCTCCGGCCCCGGCCAGCAGGGGAGCGATGCCGTCCAAGAACGCCTCTACCTGGGCGGCGCAGCGGCCGGTGTAGAGCTTGGGCTCCAGCACGGCCTCCATCTCCGCCTCCGTCATGGCGAAGGCGGGCTCCGCCGCCAGACGGCGGAGCAGGTCGCAGGGCTCACCCTCCTTCATCTTCGCCGTGGCGGCCATGGAGCAGGTCCGGATGATCTCATGGAGCTCCTGCCGGTCCCCGCCCCGCTTGACGCCCTCCATCATCAGGTTCTCCGTGGCGATGAAGGGCAGGTACTCCCGCACCGTCCGGTCCACGATCTTCTCGTTGACATGGAGCCCGTCGGTGACGTTCCGGCAAAGGCGCAGGATGGCGTCGGCGCAGAGGAAGCCCTCCGGCATGGAGATGCGCCGGTTGGCGGAATCGTCCAGGGTCCGCTCCAGCCACTGGACGGAGGCCGTCATGGGCGCGTTCATGGCGTCCGCCATCAGATAGCGGGACAAGGAGCAGATCCGCTCACAGCGCATGGGGTTGCGCTTATAGGCCATGGCGGAGGAGCCGATCTGGTCCTTCTCGAAGGGCTCCTCCACCTGCCGGTCGTGCTGGAGGAGGCGGATGTCGTTCGCCATGCGGTAGGCGCTCTGGGCGATCGCGGACAGGCAGTTCAAGATCCGGCTGTCCAGCTTCCGGGGATAGGTCTGCCCGCAGACGGCGAACAGCTTGTCGAAGCCGAACTCCGCGGCGATCCTGCGGTTCATCTCGTCGATCTTGGCCCCGTCCCCGTCGAAGAGGTCCAGGAAGCTGGCCTCGGTGCCGGTGGTGCCCCGGCAGCCCAGGAACTTCATCCCCGCCAGGACGAGATCCAGCTCCTCCAGATCCGACAGGAAGTCCTGCATCCAAAGGGTGGCCCGTTTGCCGACGGTGACCAACTGGGCGGGCTGGTAGTGGGTGTAGCCCAGGGTGGGCACGGCGGCGTACCGCCGGGCGAACCCTGCCAGGTTCCCCAGCAGGGCAGCGAGGCCCTGGCGGAGATAGCGCAGGCCCTCCCGGTAGAGGATGAGGTCGGCGTTGTCGGTGACATAGCAGCTGGTGGCCCCCAAGTGGATGATGCCGGCGGCGGAAGGCGCGGCCTTGCCGTAGGCGTAGACGTGGGCCATGACGTCGTGCCGGACCTCCTTCTCCCGCTTGGCGGCGAGGTCGAAATCGATGTCGCCGATGTGGGCCTCCAGCTCCGCCACCTGCTCCGCCGTGACGGGGAGCCCCAGCTCATGCTCCGCCCGGGCCAGGGCGACCCAAAGCCGCCGCCAGGTCTGGATGCGCTTCTCGGCGGAGAAGAGGCCCAGCATGGATCCCGACGCGTAGCGGGAGGACAGGGGGGATTCGTAACGGTCTTTCGGCATAAGCATCAACCTTTCTTTTTATCGAAGGTAGGGAGGCGCGGACGCCTCCCCGTCCGGTCTTCAGAGGAACGAGGTCATCCCGCCGGCAGGGTCCCGAAGACCGTCCACAGCCAGAGGCAGAAGGCCAGCCCGGCCCCGGCCAGCACCGCGCACTCCGCCGCGGCGCTCCGGTGCTCCACGGCTTTTGCGATCAGTCTGTACAGCAGGAACGGCGCCGCCAGCGCGCCGGCCATGGACGCGATCCCACAGACGGCGGAAGCCCCTGTCACGGTGAACAGCACGGTCCCACCCTCAGCGCAGGATGATGGCGTCCCGCTCCGGGCCCACGGAGACGTAGCCGATGCGGCAGCCGATCTCCCGCTCGATATACTCCACGTACTTCCGGGCGGCCTCGGGCAGGTCCTCCCAGGTGCGCACGCCGGAGATGTCGCACTTCCAGCCGGGCAGATGATCCAGCACCGGCTTGGCCTCGGGGAGCAGGGCGGGGAAGGGGAAGCGGTCCGTCTGCTGGCTGCCCAGCTCATAGCGGACGCAGACGGGGATCTTGTCCAGGTAGCTCAGCACGTCCAGCTTGGTCAGGGCGATGTTCGTCGCCGCCTGGCACTGGACGCCGTAGCGGGTGGCCACGATGTCGATGGGGCCCACCCGGCGGGGGCGGCCCGTCTTCGCGCCGTACTCGTTCCCGGCCTGGCGGAGCTTGTCGGCCTCCTCGCCGGACCACTCGCAGGTGAAGGGGCCCTCGCCCACACAGGAGGAATACGCCTTCACCACGCCGATGACCTCGTCGATCCGGGCGGAGGGCAGGCCGGAGCCCACGGGGGCATAGGCCGCCACGGCGTTGGAGGAGGTGGTATAGGGGTAGATGCCGTAATCCAGGTCCCGCAGGGCGCCCAGCTGGGCCTCGAAGAGGATGCGCTTGTCCTCGGCCTGGGCCTGGCGCAGGAACGCGCCGGTGTCCCGGATGAAGGGGCGGATCTTCTCGCCGTAATCGGCGACCCACGCCATCAGCTGTTCGATGGTGTAGGGCTGGGCCCCGTAGACCTTCGTCAGGGTCAGGTTCTTCCACTCCAGCAGGTCCTCCAGGTGGGAGCGGAGGCGATCGGGATAGAGCAGCTCCCCGGCCATGACGGTCTTCTTCTGGAACTTGTCGGAGTAGAAGGGGGCGATGCCCTGCTTGGTGGAGCCGTATTTCTTGTCGGCCAGCCGGGCCTCCTCCAGGCCGTCCAGATCCCGGTGCCAGGGCAGCAGCAGGGAGGCCCGGTCGCTGACCATCAGGTTGTCCGGCGTGATGGACACGCCCTGGGCGGCCACGTCCTGGATCTCGTTCCACAGGCTCTCGCAGTCCAGGGCCACGCCGTTGCCCAGGATGTTCACCACGCCCTCCCGGAAGATGCCGGAGGGCAGCAGGTGGAGGGCGAACCTGCCCTTCTCGTTGACGACGGTGTGGCCGGCGTTCCCGCCGCCCTGATAGCGGACGACCACGTCGTAGTCCTGGGTGATCAGGTCGACCATGCGGCCCTTGCCCTCGTCGCCCCAGTTGATGCCCACGATGGCGCAATTCGACATAATGAAAACCTCCCCGCGCCGCCGCCCGGGGGGCCGGGCGGCGTTCCGCTTGCTCACGGCCAGCGGCCAGCCGGTGATGGGGGCCTGTCCGGCCCC
>NZ_CAJUBK010000087.1 GCF_910584465.1 uncultured Oscillibacter sp. | reverse complement strand
AAGACCTATCACGAGGGCGACTGGCTGAGCCTGGACGGCTCCACCGGCAAGATCTACGACGGGGCCATCCCCACCACGGACGCCACCATCGGCGGCGAGTTCGGCCGGGTCATGGGCTGGGCGGACAAGTACCGCCGCCTCCAGGTCCGCACCAACGCCGACACCCCCCACGACGCCGCGCAGGCCCGGAAGTTCGGCGCCCAGGGCATCGGCCTTTGCCGCACCGAGCACATGTTCTTCAACGAGGACCGCATCCCCGCCATCCGGGAGATGATCTGCTCCGACACCGTGGAGCAGCGCGAGAAGGCCCTGGCCCGCCTGGAGCCCATGCAGCAGAGCGACTTCGAGGGCATCTATGAGGCCATGGAGGGCTGCCCCGTCACCATCCGCTTCCTCGATCCCCCCCTGCACGAGTTCGTGCCCACCGAGGAGGCCGACATCGCCAAGCTGGCCGCCGACATGGGCAAGAGCGTGGAGGACATCAAGGCCATCATCGCCGGCCTGCACGAGTTCAACCCCATGATGGGCCACCGCGGCTGCCGCCTGGCGGTCACCTATCCCGAGATCGCCGCCATGCAGACCCGCGCCGTCATCAAGGCCGCGCTGAACGTCCAGGCCAAGCATCCCGACTGGAAGATGGTCCCCGAGATCATGATCCCCCTGGTGGGCGAGGTCAAGGAGCTGAAGTACGTCAAGGGCGTGGTGGTGGAGACCGCCGACAAGCTCATCAAGGAGGCCGGGTCCGACATGGAGTACCTGGTGGGCACCATGATCGAGATCCCCCGCGCGGCCATCACCGCCGACGCGATCGCCAAGGAGGCCGACTTCTTCTCCTTCGGCACCAACGACCTGACCCAGATGACCTTCGGCTTCTCCCGCGACGACGCCGGGAAGTTCCTGGATGCCTACTACGACCGCAAGATCTATGAGAACGATCCCTTCGCCAAGCTGGACCAGAGCGGCGTGGGCCGTCTGGTGGACATGGCCGTGAAGCTGGGCCGCGAGGCCAACCCCGCCCTGCACCTGGGCATCTGCGGCGAGCACGGCGGCGATCCCTCCAGTGTGGAGTTCTGCCACAAGACCGGGCTGGACTACGTGTCCTGCTCTCCCTTCCGTGTGCCCATCGCCCGTCTGGCGGCGGCCCAGGCGGCCATCGCCAACGGCTGAGGACGCGCGGAGCGTCTTGGAGGCTGCCGGATAAAGCATGAGACCAGGGCATATCACCCTCCGGGCCGTCCGGCCCCGGGCGATATGCCCTGGCCTTTTCGCGGGGCGGGGGCGCTCCGGTCTAGGGGGGCCTGACGAGGCTGCAAATTGTCAAGAGCAAGTGAACACTTCCGGAGAAATTTTTTTAGAGGAGCGGAGGAGCGGTAGGAGCAGAGACCAGAGCGGGGACGGGCCCCGAGCCAGAGGCGATGGGGCTTGGAGCCTGGACGGCATTGTGCTGGCGGAGGAGGTCGAGCTGTTCCTGGAAGAGCTCGGCGGCGGTCCGGTAGCCTAGGACTTTGCGGTGCATGTTGTTCATGAAGCGTGCAACGGCGTCGCAGTCCTTTTGCTTCACGTCCCTCAGGCTCTGACCTTTTGGGAGGAAGCGGCGGATGATGCGGTTGGCGTTCTCGTTGGAAGCACGCTCACAGGAGGTGTAGGGGTGGCAGTAGAAGAGGCCAGGGACTAGGGCCTGGATGCCGTCGGCATCCTGGAACTCTGAGCCATTATCGACGGCGATAGTCTGGAAGGTCCCCTCCGGGAAATGGGGGACGATATGGGAGAGGGCGGCGACAGTAGCGGCGGAGGTCTTGGCGGAGGCCCGGAAAATGATCTCAAAGCGGGTCTGACGTTCCGTGAGGACAAGGAGGGATTGCTTTTTGCCTTTGGCCTTGCCTATGACACTATCCATCTCCCAATGACCGAAGGTGGAGCGGCTGGCGACGGAGGACGGGCGGCGTTCGATGCTCGTTCCCTTCGGGGCCCTAGAGGCCCTGACCTTTTGGTACTTACGCTTTTTTCGCTTAGATTTCTGCCAAAGGTCCTTATTGGTGACATTGGGGATGTAGCCCTGGTCGATGTAACGGTATAGGGTAGGTGTGGAGACGGTCCACTCCCTGCGGGAGCGGAGGTCACCGACGATCTGGTCCGGGGATTCACCGGAGAGGATACGGTCCGCCACGGCCAGAGCATAGGCGTAGTTATGGCCGAGCTTGATGGTACAGCCTTTAGCGGAGGACTGCCAATCGGCATCGTCCTGGGCGATGGTGGCAGAGTAGCGTTCGAGGGTCTTCCAGGTCTTGCCGTCTAAGTGGTCATACAGGCCACGCTGGACTTCCTTGTAGACGGCAGCGACGGAGAAGCCTATACGCTTGGCAATGGCACGGTAGGAAGCGCCGGAGTTGAACAGCTTTTCGATGTTGAGACGGTCCGTCCAGGTCATGCGGCGGATCTTCCGTGCCATGCTTCGATACCTCCTGTTTTTTGAAAGTGCATACTCAAAAAGGGTATAAACGCAAAGGAACGCCGGGGCGGGAGCCCTGGCGTTTCGCTTTGGGGAGTATGGGGGTCAGTTGAGCGGGCGCAGGGGCGCACCGGCATACAACGCAAGGACTTCTCCTTGACGGAGTGCCGGGAACGCCGGGGCGGGAGGCTGGAGGGCACTGGGAGCCCATACGGGGCGCGATGCCGGCGTGAGCCTGGAGGAGGCTGGGGGCCGGAGCGGGGCAGCGGACATGCGGGCCAGCCCTGCGGGGCTTCCCGCATCTCCTTGCGGGGGCGAGTGCTCCTAAGGGTCGTTTTTTCCGTGGGAAAAAGGAGGGGCCCGGTCCAGGCTGGGAGTATCGGTGCAGCGGTCAAGCGTCGGAGCGCTCAGAGGGGCCTTTATGGGGCTCCTGGATAGGGGCCTCAGAGGGGGCGGGAACGTCGATAATTTCCTCCGCATGGACATATGCGCCCTCTACTCGGCTGACAATATAGGCGGCTAAGGACTTCCCTTCCATTTCGGCCAGGGCACGCCAGCGATCACGAGTGCCTTTGGGGACACGGATAGATACTTGATCATATGCCTTAGCATGGTACTTTGACGTTGCTCTCTTTTGGGCTTCAGAATACACAAAACCACCTTCTTTTCCATAAAGGATACCATAAAGTCCGGGCTTTCGTCAATTCATCATATTGCACAAAGATGCTAGCAATATATTTATATTGCTAGCATCATCTATATCTTGACTTTTAATAGTGCTAGCACTATAATAATAACTGTAAGGGGGGCACGGAAGCGGGGCTGTTAGGAGCATCAAACCAGCAAGAGAGGCCGAAGGGCCGGAAAGGGAATGACATGAAGATCACGGAAAAAGAACTGCTGTTCCTGGCCGCTATGGGAGCTTGCCATGAATCCACGTTTTGTGAAGACCAAAGGGACTTTGAAAAGGCAAAGAGGTTCAATAAAGTGATGGAAGCTCTTATCGAGGCCGAAAGCATTGCGGACATGATCGAGGATCCCGCCTGAAGAGACCCGGACGGCGACCGGGCGAAACGGCCTACGGGCCGTCGTGGGGAGCCACAACGAACGAAGGAGGAACAGACATGAATATCACGCTGACAGTCAACGAAATCTACGCCATCCAAGGAATCATCATAGGCCTGAATGGGCTGACCCGAAGTATCTGCCAGGACTACAACGTCGATAATCAGGAGCTTTTGAAAAAACTAGAAGCGGCAACGGAGGCTTGGGTAAAGGAAACCTACAAGGATCCCGCCTGAAGAGACCCGGACGGCGACCGGGCGAAACGGCCTACGGGCCGTCGTGGGGAGCCACAACGAACGAAGGAGGAACAGACATGAAAGAGACAGTGAAGACCAGCCGGACGGCAGGATACCTGGAGAAGATCTTCCGGGCGGTCGATGCGGACTGGTTCGGCGGGGAGCTGGAGGAGCCTATCATCACCATCCAGTCGACGCCCCGGGCCTACGGGCATGTCAGCGTGGCGAAGACGTGGAAGCGCAAGGACGACTGGCGGCACGAGCTGAACATCGGGGCGGAGACGCTGGACAGGCCCATCGAACATGTGGTGGCTACGATGGTCCATGAGATGGTCCACCTGTACAACATCGCCCACGATATCCAGGACTGCTCACGGGGCGGAGCGTACCACAACCGGAAGTTCCGGGACGAGGCGGAGCGGCGGGGGTTGGTCATCGGGCATCATCCGACCTACGGCTGGACCGTCACGGAACCGGGGGACGAGCTGCTGGAGTACATCATAGGACAGGGCTGGACGGATATCAGCATCAACCGGGACGGGAGCTGGAGGCCGACGGCCAGCGGCGGGAGCAAGGCGGGGGAAGGCGGGGCCGTGGACGGCGGAAAGAAGCCGAAGAGGTCCAGCACACGGAAGCTGGTCTGCCCCTGCTGCGGGCAGAGCGTGCGGGCCACCAGGGCGGTCAACATCCTTTGCGGGGACTGCATGGAGAAGATGGTGGAAGCCTGATTTTTGAAAGTGCACGTTCAAAAGCTGTCCTATCGGCTCGACGGGGAGGGAGGAGTGGATATGAGATACCAGAACGAGGCCGGGCAGGTCGTCTATTACAACCCCGTGGAGAAGCGGGGGAAGGTCCGCTGGGTCATCCAGGCGGCCAGCGGACAGGTCATCACCGGGCGGGACCGGCAGAAGCGCAAGAGCCGGACCTTCGCCCAGATGCATCAGGCGGACGCATGGCTGGAGCGGAACGGATACAGGAAGGGCCAATGGTAGACACTGGCTCACAGTAGGAGGACGCAAAAATGAGCAAGACAGAGGATATCTATGCCCCCCTTTGGGACGACTCCGGGAAACTGCGCAATGGCTGCACCGTCAAAATGGCCGTGGACTATTTTAAGGCCGTCGGCATGGTATCGGACGCCAGCATCACCATCAACGGCAAGTTTTACACGCTCCGTCAACTCGAGTATGCGCCCGGGCACCCAGAGATCATGAGGGCGACCATCAAGGCCCTTGTCCCTGGTTACTATGGCACACACGGATTTGTGATCTAACATCCAAGGATGGGAGGATAGAGGGAGCCCCTCTGAGCGTCTACGCTCAGAGGGGCCCTAAAACGACAGAGGGAAGGACTCGAAGGATATGGATGAGGGTCATCCTTGGAGGTGGATGTCGTCCGTGTCTTCATCCTCCGGGGCAGGCCAATCGTTTGCTTGGAAGGGGTCCGGGACATCCTCCATAGGAAGGTCATTGTCCTCCTCTTCGTCCGGCAGGAAGAAGATACGGGAGAAGAAGGAGCCCAGGGCGGAGAAAGGACCACGGGGGCTGTCTTCCACCTCCTCATCATCATCGGAGGTGACATCCTCCGGGCCGGGCCATTTGGTCCACTCTTTTTCGGGGAGCTCCTCGAAATCATAGGAGTCGAACATCTTCCAAAGAGGCGGGCAGAATATCCATTTCGTATCCAGGATGGGGAGGCCGAAGAAATAGGCGTCGCAGAGCTGGTGGGTCTTATCGTCGATGCCGACACGGCGGCGGATACGCTTGGTGACGATGAAGAAGGGGAGCACAGACTTCTTGACCACATAGAAGTTTTGGGCCAGGCGGCGCAGGGTCACGTCCATGTCCTCGAAGGACTGAGAGAACACGTCCACGGACACGCCGTAATGACGGTGGTACTTGAAGAATTTGATGGCGGTCTGAGGGAAGGTCTTGTAATTGCGGCTGTTGAACTCCACGCCGGCCTCATCGATGATCATCTTGCCGTCCCGTATCATATGCACGCCGATGTCTTCCCGGGCGTTGAGACGGAGGGTCCCAGCGATAGGAACGTTGGACCAGACAGGGTATTCCCTCTTCCAGTTGCCGCCGTCCAATATCCAGTTGGTGAAGCGGCAGGGGAAGCGGCGGCAGAGACGGATGATGACGGACTCCCTGCGGGCCTGTTTGGCGAGGTAGGCGGCGTAGGTGGTCTTACCGGAGCCAGGGACGCCAAAGTATACGTTCAGCTGGAGCGGGTGCCGGGGATGCCGGGCACGGTCCAGGAGGAGCCAGAGGAGGGCTATCCAAAATACGTATCCCATGTATATCGACCTCGGATCTTTTGAGAGTGCACGCTCAAAAATGAGATGGAGGGGGGCGGGGCGGGCTTTCGCTCCGCCGCCGCCCCCTGTCGATCAGATGTGGAACATGCGCTTGAACATCGTCACGCCGGTGCCGATGAAGAAGATGACGCAGCCCACCAGGAGCAGGGGCGTATCGGAGATCGTGTTGGACACGCTCTGGACCCAGCCCAGGGCGGCGGTGAAGACCGTCGTGATCGTGGTCAGCATGTTGGCCAGGGTGTTGGTAGTACCACTATCCATGATGTTTCATTCCTTTCATTTTTTTGATCGTTCGCAGGGGCAAGATTTTCGGGCCACGAAAATATGTTAAGGCAGTAACTGCCGAAACACCTTGACGAGGATGGAGAGGCACAGGAGGCCGAAGAGGTAAACGATCGGTTCCCTGCCGAGGAAATCGGCGATCGCGGTGAGCATCAGCGAGAAGAAATCCGCCATATCATCCATACTTCACAGCACCTCCCAGGAGACGGAAGAGGCAGTAGATGAGGAGGAGGAACACGGCGACGCCCGCTATCCACTCCCAGTCCATCCCGGCAACGCCGGGGACATACTGCTCCTCGACGGCGAGGACTTCGCCGTCCATATACGTGGTGACCGTCTGGACACGGGGGGTATAGGTCCCGAACAGGTCCCGCAGGGCCTGGGAGATGGTGTCCTCAGCATCGGGACGTATGAGGGCACGGGCGAACTCCGGGATCGTGGTGATGGTGAAGACCTGATGCTCCTCAGCAGCGGGGGCCTCATCGATACCGGGGAGCTCTTGGAGGCCGGGCCCCATAGATGTATCCGGGACGGGATAGGTAGGGAGCGGCCCCACGATACCAGGGTCCACGGGCTCGGGATCTACGGGCTCAGGGTCCACAGGCTCAGGGTCCACGGGCTCGGGGTCCACGGGCTCGGGATCCACGGGCTCAGGGTCCACGGGCTCGGGGTCCACGGGCTCAGGGTCCACGGGCTCAGGGTCCACAGGCTCAGGGTCCACGGGCTCAGGGTCCACAGGCTCAGGGTCCACGGGCTCGGGGTCCACGGGCTCAGGGTCTACGAGATCG
>NZ_CAJUBK010000086.1 GCF_910584465.1 uncultured Oscillibacter sp. | reverse complement strand
CCTCCTGGACGATGTTCTCCGAGAAGGCGGAGGAGGCCGCCAGCAGCTGGCTGTCGGCGGTGGACATGGTGGCGGCCAGGATGCCCGCCAGGATGCAGCCCGCGATGACGGCGGGGAACACGCCGTAAGACGACAGCAGGTCGGACAGGCGCACGATGATGGTCTCCGTGGCGCTGCCCTCCAGGAAGGGCACCCGGCCCGTGGCGGACACGGCGTGGCCCACGATGCCGATGAACACCGCCACGCCCATGGAGAGCACCACCCAGGTGCCCGCGATGCGGCGGGAGAGGGTCAGCTCGTCCTCGTCCCGGATCGCCATGAAGCGGACCAGGATGTGGGGCATCCCGAAATAGCCCAGGCCCCAGGCCAGCATGGAGATGATGCGGATGAAGCCATAGGGGGCCGCCCCGCCGGTGGAGACGTCATAGGTCTGCGTGAAGCTCAGGAACCCGGGGAGCTCCTGGGCGTGGGCGATGACGGCGTCCAGCCCCCCGGCCTGGACGATGCCGAAGACCACGATGACGGCCAGGGCGGCGGTCATGATGACGGACTGGATCAGATCCATGGTGGCCACGGCGCTGAAGCCGCCGATGGAGGTATAGCTGATGATGACGATGGCCCCGATGACGGCGGCGGCCATGTAGTCCCAGCCGAAGAGGCTGTTGAAGAGCTTGCCGATGGCCGCCAGGCCGGAGGCCACGTAGGGCACGAAGAAGATCAGGATGATCAGGGCGGAGATGCACATGATCACGGGCTTCTCCTCGCCATAGCGCTTGGAGATGAAGCTGGGGATGGTGATGGCGTCCAGCTTGACGCTGTAGCGGCGGAGCTTCTTGGCCACCAGCAGGAAGTTCAGATAGGTGCCGATGGCCAGGCCGATGGCGGTCCAGCTGGCGTCCGCCACACCGCTGAGGTACGCCAGCCCCGGGATACCCATGAGCAGATAGCTGCTCATGTCGGAAGCCTCGGCGCTCATGGCGGTGACCAGGGGGCCGATGCCCCGGCCCCCGAGGTAGAAGCCCTCGGCGCTCTTCTTGGAACGGCGGCCGATCATCACGCCCGTGAAGATCACGAAGCAGAGGTACAGGATGATGGTGGCCATGATGCAGATCTGTGCGGTAGACATACTCTCTCTCCTTTATCGGTTCAGTGGGTGCTATCATAGCACACTTTTTACTAGAACGAAAGACAGAACGAAGTATAGAACGCAGTCTATACCT
Organism: uncultured Oscillibacter sp.; assembly: GCF_910584465.1. Lineage (GTDB taxonomy): Bacteria > Bacillota > Clostridia > Oscillospirales > Oscillospiraceae > Oscillibacter. Next base: position 6,005 of record NZ_CAJUBK010000086.1, on the reverse strand, counting down.
CGTTCTGTGGAAATCCGATAAGATCTCGAAACGGCAGGCCTTTCCAGCTGTACGATCATTAGGCGAGATCCCCGTCGAAGATCATGATCCCTCCTCAGCCCCGCCAGCTCTCCAGGAACATGGGGGTCATGGCGTCGGTGTAGGCGACCAACGAGTATCCCCCGCCGCACAGGCACCAGTCGTACAGCAGGGCCCGCTCCCAGAGGGCGTATGCCTTGACGATCTCGTTCACCGTCCGGTCCGCCCGGAGCTGGCCCGCCTGCTGGCCCTCGGCGATGATCTTCCGCAGGAGCTTGAAATAGGTGCGGTCCCGGTCCAGGAGGTGCTTCTCCCCCCGGGCGAAGAGCTGGGTGGCCAGCAGCCGGGCCAGCAGGTCCAGGGAGACGCTGCCGTCGATCATGGCGAAGAGCTCGTGGTTCAGATAGGCCAGCTTGCCCACGGCGTCCAGGGCGGGGTCCATGGCGGGGGCCAGCTCCTCGTATTTCTCGTCGAAGACGTTGGACAGGGTGCCCAGCAGGGCGTCCTTCCCGTCGAAGTAATGGTAGAAGGAGCCCTTGGAGGTCTCGGACTCGAAGACGATGTCCTCGATCGTGGTGTCCTCATAGCCCTGCTCGTAAAAGAGCTTCCAGGCGGCGGAGATGATGCGGCCCTTGGTGTTGCGGGCGTTCTTCCTCGGCATGGGGGCCTCCTTTCCCGGGGGGATCTGCGGCCGGCGGCCCGGGGCGGGGCCGTCCGGACGGAGAGGGAGGGGCACGGCGCCCCCTCCCGCTGATACTGATATACCATACTTCCCCGCCCCTGTCAATGACCGCCCCCTCCGTCCCGCGCAGGTTTTGCAAGGTTTTCAGCACGTTCTCCGGTGTTCATCCGCATAGAGTGCGTTTATAATAGGACCAGATAAGGAGGGGGCCCATGAGATTCTGGAAAATGAACGGAGCCGGGAACGACTTCATCATCCTCAACGGTCTGGAGGAGCGCCTGCCCCAAGAGGCCCTGCCCCAGATCGCCCGTGGGCTGTGCCGGCGGCGGCTGTCCGTCGGGGCCGACGGGCTGATGGTCGTGACCGCTCCCACCCAGGGCGGCGACTTCAGGATGCTGTTCTTCAACTCCGACGGCAGCGCGGGGGAGATGTGCGGCAACGGCGCCCGGTGCATCTGCCGCTACGGCTATGAGAACGGCCTCGCCGGGGAGGTCCAGACCGTGGAGACCACCGCCGGCATCGTGACGGGGCGCCGGATCGACCGGCGGCTCTACCGGATCCGGCTCAACGATCCCACCACCGTCCGCCTGGACTGCCCGGTGGAGGTGGACGGTGTGCGGTACGCCTGCTCTTACGTGGAGCTGGGGGACCCGGGGCTGCCCCACGCGGTGGTCCCTTACCGCGGCCTGCGGGACGCCGGCGAGGACGGGCTGCGGGAGCTGGGGCGGAAGATCCGCTGGGACCCCGCCTTCCCCAAGGGGGCCAACGTGAACTTCTACGAGCTGGAAGGGGAGGACCGCTTCTTCGAGCGGACCTTCGAGCGGGGGGTGGAGGACTTCACCTACGCCTGCGGCACGGGCACCGGGGCCGTCACCGCCGTGCTGGCCCTGCGGGGGGAGGTCAGCGGCCGGCAGGTCCGGGCGGACATGACCGGCGGCACGCTGGTCGTCGACGCGGAGCGGGCCCATGGCCGGATCGCGGAGCTGTCCCTCACCGGGCCCACCAACATCGTGTGCAGGGGCGAGATCACGGACGAGGACCTGACCTGGTGATCGTCCGAGCGGAAAAACAGGAGGGAATCATGGAAAAGAGATCCATCGCGAAGAACTATGCCTTTTTGGCCGTCATGCTGGGCGCCATGATCTTGGGCGCGGTCCTGGGCTGGGCCTGGCCCGCCGAGGTGGACGGGGAGGGAGGCGTCATCTCCGGCACCGGGGCCACCGTCCTCAAGCCCCTTGGCACCGTGTTCATCAACCTGATGTTCTGCGTCGTGGTGCCCATGGTCTTCGCCTCCATCTCCAGCGCCGTGGCGAACATGGAGAGCCGGAAGCGGGCGGGGAAGATCATGGGCGTCACCGTGGGGACCTTCGTGGTCACGGGCGCCATCGCCGCCGTGATCATGTACGTGCTGATGATGCTCTTCCCGCCGGTGCCCGCCGCCTGGACGGACCTGGCCGCCGAGGAGATGGGCGAGTACGCCACCCTGCCGGACATGATCGTCAACTTCTTCACCGCCAGCGACTTCAGCGGCCTGCTGACCCGCCGGGCCATGCTGCCCCTGATCGTGTTCTCCCTGCTCTTCGGCTTCGCCGTGAACCTCAACGGGGGGAAGGAGACCCCCGTGGGCCGGTTCCTGGACGATCTGGCGGGGGTCATGCTGAAGTTCGTGAAGATCATCACCTACTATGCCCCCATCGCGTTCTTCGGCTTCTTCGCCGACCTCGTCGCCACCTACGGGCCCCAGATCACGGAGAACTACGCCCGGGCCCTGGCGGTGTACTATCCCCTCTGTTTCGTCTACATCTTCACGGCGTGGCCCCTCTTCGCCCGGTTCGGCGGCGGCAAGGGGGCCGCGGGGGTCATGTTCCGCCACATCACCAAGCCCGCCGTGGTCTCCCTGGGCACCTGCTCGTCGGTGGCCACCATCCCCACGAACATGGAGGAGGCCGCCGCCACCGGCATCCGCAAGGACGTGGCCGACATGGTGCTCCCCCTGGGCGCGACGATGCACATGGACGGGTCCTGCTTCTCCTGCGTGCTGAAGATCGCCTTCGTGCTGGGGGTCTTCGGCCAGCGGCTGGACCTGGGGATGCTGATCCCCGTGGTGCTGGTGGCGGTGCTCAGCTCCGTGGGCATGAGCGGCGTCCCCGGCGGCGGGTACATCGGCGAGTATATCATCTGCTCCATCTTCTTCCCCAGCCAGATGGAGATCGCCTTCCCCATCCTGGTGGTCATCGGCAACCTGGTGGACCCCCCGGCCACCATGATCAACGCCGCGGGGGACTACGTGACCTGCTTCATCGTCTCCCGCTTCGTGGACGGGAAGGACTGGCTGCAAAGACAGCTCAGGAAGTGAGCCCCGGGACGGGCCCCAGGGCCGGCGGGGAGGGGGAGGCCCCCCTCCGCCGGCCCCTTTTTCCACAGGGGCCCGTCCCGTGAGCGGATACCGCCCCCCGCCGGATGCCCGGCGGGGGCGGCTCCTTTGGTCCCCTCCGCCGGAGCCCTTGGAGCCCTTCCATGCCCCCATCTCCTCCCTGCCCCTGGATCTCCCAGTGACCTCTGCCTATCTCATCCGGCATCTCCCCGGTCTTTTTAGGGCACGGACCTCATTTTCGGCGCATACCGTTGCAGACCATCCTAAGACGTGGTATCATGGGCTCCTAGGACGATGATAGGAGGGAGGCGGACCCAAAACCTATGATCAAGAGATCGGATAGATCCTGGCTGGTCATCCTGACCGTCCTCAACGCCCTCGTACTGCTGGACTTCCTGAGGATCTGCCTGGGGATGCGGGTGCCGGAGCAGGCGGACTCGTTCTCCTCCGGACGGGCGGCCCTCCTGCAGTTCTGTGTATCGATCTTGAACATAGCCGGCATCATGGCGATCGACTTCCATGGATCTTCGGACGGCCATCCGGTCCTCCCCGCCCCACCGAAAGCAGGGCTCATCTTTTGGAGCACGGTCCTCGTCTTGTGCTGCGTCCTCCCGCATTCCTGCCCTCCTTCCTGGTCCCGGTCCCTGCCGGAGCTGCCTACCGCGCTGATCACCGCCATCTACTTTTTCTACCGGCTTTTCATCGGCCTTTACAAGCGGGCGGAACGGCGCGGCCACGGGCCGGACCGCCGGTGATGCGGGGAACGTCTTTCGTCCCGGATGAGGAAGGAGCCATACGGAAGCTGACGGGGACGCAGTGACTGTATCGCACAGATCCCGCTCCCCCACACACAGGCGGTACGCCGTTCCTGAAGCGGACTGCCGGAGCGTCAAACGCGGAGGGAGGGCCGGACGGCGGGATGGGAGCGTATGTGCGGGAGACCTCTTTGAGGTCTCCCGCACGGTTTTTACCGATACGGTCCCGGGACCTTTTCAAGATCCCGGAGACTCTCCCGCCTGTCGAAAAACTTTCCGGCAGATGGACGGACCGCGGCAGGCCGGGATGGCCCGCCGCGGTCCGTTCGACCGGGGAGACGCCGTCCCCCCAGGGGACTCAGGCGTCATCGTGGTGCTCCGCGTAGAACGCGTCGTAGTCCGCCAGCATCTCCACCAGGAGCTTCGGCGTGTCCAGCTCGTAAGGGCAGCGGCTCTTGCAGGCGTCACAGTGGATGCACTCCTCGATCTTGTGCATCTTGGCCCGCCACTCGTCGGTCATGTACGGCTGATAGGGCGAACGGCGGAGCAGGGCGGACATCCGGGCCGCCTGGGGGATGTCGATCCCGGCGGAGCAGGGCAGGCAGTACCCGCAGGAGCGGCAGAAGCTCCCTGCCAGGTCCTTCCGGTCCGCCTCGATGACGGCCCGGAGCTCCGGCGTCATATGGGGGTCCCGCTCCGTCAGCTCCAGCCACTGGTCCAGCTCCTCCTCCCGCTGGATCCCCCAGATGGGCACCACGCCGGGGTGCTCCCGCATGAAGGCGTAGCACGCCTCGGCGTTGTTGAGGAGCCCGCCGGAGAGGCCCTTCATGGCGATGAAGCCCATGTCGGCCTCCCTGCACGCCTCCACCAGGCCCAGCTCCTTGTCCGTGGTCAGGTAGCAGAAGGGGAACTGGAGGGTCTCGAAGTCCCCGGAGGCCACGGCCTCCCGGGCGACGTGGAGGCGGTGGTTCGTGATGCCGATGTGGCGGATGTAGCCCTTCTCCTTCATCTCCAGGGCGGCGGCGAAGGGGCCGTCCGGGTCGCTGATATCCGGCAGCTCGGCCGGGTTGTGGAACTGGAAGAGGTCGATGTAGTCCGTCCGCAGGGCGCGGAGGCTCTGCTCGATGTGGGCCAGGACGGTCTTTTTGTCCCTGCCGCCGCTCTTGGTGGAGATGACGACGTCCTGCCGGACCCCCTCCAGGGCCTCGCCCAGCTTCTCCTCGCTGTCGGTGTAGGCGTTGGCCGTGTCGAAGTAGTCGATCCCGCTGTCATAGGCCCGGCGGACCAGCTTCACCGCGTCGGCCTTGGGGATGCGCTGGATGGGCAGGGCGCCGAAGGCCGTCCTCCCCACCAGCAGCTCCGTGCGGCCAAGTCTCACTTTTTCCATAGATCCTCCTTATCCGCGGACAGGGGCGGACGCCCCCGGTCCGAACGGCGCGGGGAGCCCGCCGGGCCTCCCACGCATATCCTCCCCGCCGGCCCGGTCCCCGCGTCCCCCCCGCGGGCCGGAGCGGCTCCTGTTTCACATGAAACATGCGCCGGGGCGTCAGAAATCCGGGCCGCAGCTGTTGGTCAGGGCCTCCAGGATCTGATAGCGGTCCATCTGGAAGGACTTGGTCATCGCCAGGGCCTCCTCCATGTCCATGTCCGCCAGGCGGCCGTCCAGGATGCCGACGATCCGGTTGCCCTCGCCCTCGGCCAGGACCTTCACCGCCTCGTAGCCCATGCGGCTGGCGGTCTCCCGGTCCCGGGCGGTGGGGGAGCCGCCCCGCTGGATGTGGCCCAGCACGGTGACGCGGGGGTCGATGCCCAGCTCGTCGTGGATGCGCTGGCTGATCTCGATGGCGCTGCCCGCGCCCTCGGCCACGACCACCATGTAATGCGTCGTCCCCGCCAGGCGGGCCCGGCGGATCTTCTCCACGATGTCCCGCTCGAAGTCCGGCTCCCGCTCGGGGATGAGCACGGCGGTGGCGCCCACGGAGATGCCCACGTACAGCGCCAGGTATCCGGCGTGGCGGCCCATGACCTCCACCACGGAGCAGCGCTCGTGGGACTGCATGGTGTCTCGCAGCTTGTCGATGCATTCAATGGCGGTGTTGCAGGCGGTGTCAAAGCCGATGGTGTAGTGGGAGCAGCCGATGTCGTTGTCGATGGTGGCGGGGATGCCCACCACCCG
>NZ_CAJUBK010000085.1 GCF_910584465.1 uncultured Oscillibacter sp. | reverse complement strand
AGATCCTTTTCGACAGGCGGGGCAAGTTTTCAGGACTTTTTTAAGTCCTGGAAACTTCTTTATCGAAAACGAGAGGGACCCCTCCCGGGTCCCTCTCGTGACGCTCCTCCTTCCCGCCGATGAGGCTCCCACTCCTTTTTCGATGCTCTGGGGCCGGGAGGCGATGCCTCCCGGCCCCCTGTCCCCGGCCGTTCCCGGCGCTTCAATATCCGCGTCCCTCCGTCCAATGCTCCTCCACGTCCAGGCGGGCGATCTCCTCCCCCGCCTCGTCATAGCCAATGATCAGGGGGTACACACTGGAGCCGAAGCTCGACCAATCGAAGGGCGGGTAGGTCCGGAACAGGAAGTACCACTTCCCGTCCCGCTCCATCCAGTCCTCCCGTCCGCTGTCCCATGTCAGCGCGGTATGCCTCGCGCCTCCCACGGTCTTCCACTCCTCATACTGCGCCTGGACCTCCAGCCGGGCGATGTCCGGATCGTCCACTCTGCCGAAGATATACAGGATGGACGCCCCCCGTTCCCCGCGGGCTTCCGACGTGGTCCGCCAGCCCGCGTACAGCGGCAGTCCCTTGGTGCAGTCCAGGACCTGGCCCACGCCCGGGCTCCAGCCCAGGGGGCCCAGGGAGATCTCGCTGAACAGCACCGCCTCCTCGTTCCCCGTCAGATACATGAAGCGGTCCCATCTGACCTCCCTGGCCCAGTCCCGGCAGACCACGGCGGTCCGTCCGGAACCCGTCTGCTCCTCACAGCGGCGCAGGGCCTGGAAGGGGAACAGGAAGCCGACCATCAGGAAGTGGTTCGCCAGCAGCAGGGCCGCCGCCGCGGTCAAGATCCGCCGGAGGGCCTTCCCCTTCCGGGCGGACAGGATCCTCTTCCTCATGGCTCCTCCTCCCCCTCCGGCAGGGGGACCTGGACCCGGATCGTCTCCCCCAGCCACTCATGGACCAGGGTCACATAGGCGTCCTCCGGCTCCACGTCCACATATTTGACGGCCCCCCTCACCCGGACGTGTCCCCAGGCAGCGTCCCGGTCCGGGGCCCGTCCGCCCCTCTGGTTTTCCAGGACCGTGCTGTCCAGCACGCTGGAGGCCACCACCCCGCCGGGGATGCGGTCATAGCTGAGCAGCAGCACTCCGGCCGACCGACCGCCGCCTCCGTCCTCCCGGCCCACGCTGACGCAGGCCACCCGCAAGACGTCGTTCCCCACGCGCACCCGGATGTCCGCAGGCCCCTGGGCCTCCACCGTGTCCAGCTCGAAGCCCCACCACGCCGGGACGCGGATGCTCCGGACCGTCAGGCTGTCCCAGGCGGAGCTCAGCGCCCCCAGCGACGGCAGCGCCTGGACGCACAGCACCGCTGTCAGCGCCACCGCCGCCCGGCCCAGCCACACCCACCCCCGGTCCCGGCTCCGGTACTGCTTCGCCAGCTCCCGGCCGATCTCCGCCGGGTCCCCCATGGCCTCCAGGCACCGCGCCTCCGCCAGCTCCTCCGCCCAGCCCATCTCCAGCAGGATCTCCATCCGGTCCTCGACGTGCTCCTCCAGCTCCTGCCGGACGGCCTCCCGCTCCTCCCAGGTCAGCCGCGTCAGGGGGAGGAGCGCCCGGTCCGTGAAGTCCCGCCGGGTCATGCCAGATCCGCTCCGCCCCGGAGGACGTCATCCACCGCTCCGGAATAGCGCCGCCACGCCTGCTCCTCCTCCCGGAGGGCCCCCTGGCCCTTGCGGGTGAGGTGGTAGTACTTCCGCTCCCGCCCTGTGGGGGCCTCCTGGCGGTAGGCTTCCACCAGCCCCGCCTGCTCCAGCCCGTGGAGGACCGGGTACAGCGTCCCCTCTTTCATGTCGAAGGTGTGGTCGGACCGCCGGGCCAGCTCGACGATCATCTGATACCCGTACATATCCTCCCCCGCCAGCAGGGAGAGGACCAGCAGCTTCGTGTGCTCGATGGCTTGCTTCTTCATCATGACCTCCATCCGTCATACCTAGAGTTCCTATGCTCATTATACATAGCGATACTAGGTATGTCAAGCAAAAAGATCCCAGGAAATTGGGCTGTCCATTTCCCCGCGATCGTGCTATAATCTCCCCATGAGACGAAACGATCCGACGCTTGCCCCCCTCCCCCCGCCGCTCCTCCGGTGGTATCGGGAGAACGCCAGGGACCTGCCCTGGCGGAAGACCCAGGACCCCTACCGGGTCTGGGTCTCAGAGATCATGCTCCAGCAGACCCGCGTGGCAGCGGTGCTGGGCTATTACGCCCGCTTCCTGGCGGCGTTCCCCACCGTCGGGGCCCTGGCCTCCGCGCCGGAGGACCGGCTCATGAAGCTCTGGGAGGGCCTGGGCTACTACAGCCGCGCCCGGAACCTCCAAAAAGCCGCCAAGCTGGTCGCGGAGCGGGGCGGCTTCCCCGACACCTATGACGGCCTCCTGGCCCTGCCCGGCGTCGGGGAGTACACCGCCGCCGCCATCGCCTCGGCCTCCTTCGCCCGGCGGGAGGCGGCGGTGGACGGGAACGTCCTCCGGGTCGTCGCCCGCCTGACGGACCTCCGCGACGACATCGCCCTCCCCCAGACGAAGAGGGCCGTCCGCGCCCAGGTCCAGGCGGTCTTCCCGGAGGCGGAGCCGGACGTCCGCGTCTTCAACCAGGCCCTCATGGAGCTGGGCGCCACGGTCTGCGTCCCCAACGGACCGCCGAAGTGCCCCTCCTGCCCCGTGCGGGACCTCTGTCTGGGCCGCATCCGGGGCACGGCGGAGGGCCTCCCCGTCAAGGCCTCGAAGAAGGCCCGGCGGACGGAGGAGAAGACGGTCTTCCTCCTCCTCCGGGAGGGGCGGATCGCCCTGCGGAAGCGCCCGGCCTCCGGCCTGCTGGCAGGGCTGTGGGAGTTCCCCAATGTGGAGGGCGCCCTGGACGAGCGCGCCGCCGGGGAGGCCGCCGCCGCCTGGGGCCTGACGCCGAAAGCCTGGAAGGACCGCCGGACGGCGAAGCACGTCTTCAGCCACGTGGAGTGGCACATGACCGGCTACACACTGGAGGTCTCCGGCGAAGGGCCGGAGGGCTTCGTCTGGGTGGACACATTGGACGACCGCGCCATCCCCTCGGCCTTCGCCCGGTACGCGGAGGAGGCCCGCCGGGAGCTGGGCGGATAGGAGGGACCTATGGCATTTTGGAAGCAAAGCGACGACCCCTGGGACCGGAGACCAGAGAAGCGCCGCCCGGAGGCCAAGGAGCCGCAAGCAGATCTCCTTGACAGCCTGAAGCAGTGGAACGAGGACCGCAAGGCCAGGGCAAAGGAACGGGAGGAGGCCAAGCGGCTTCCCCCGGAGAAGTGCCCCTGGTGCGGGAAGGAGATGGAGCAGGGCTTTCTGACCGGCGGGCGGGACGGTGTCCACTGGTACGCGGGCATCTATAAGTTTGAACCTTTCCGGGGCCTGACCGGGGACGCCGTTGACGTGCTGGACGAGAGTAGCTGGGGCCATTATAAGACTACCTGGCTCTGCCGGGAGTGCGGGAAGATGGTCTTCGACATCCCCGCGTCAGAGCGGGTCTACGACTACCCTGGGCCCCAGGAAGACGAGGCCGCGGAAACTACACAAGAGGAGGGAACGAGCGAGGGATAAACCGTCGAAAACGATCGCTCTTTGTATATTTATGGCACAACTATACTTCAAGTACGGAGCCATGGGCTCCAGCAAATCCGCCAACGCCCTGATGGCCCGCTTCAACTACGAGGAGCGGGGGCAGAAGGCCCTGATGGTCAAGCCCCGGCTGGACGCCCGGGACGGGGACCATATGGTCTACTCCCGCATCGGTTTGAAATACCCCTGCGTCTACTTCGACGAGATGCGGCAGATGTCCATCATGGAGCTCCAGCAGAACGCCTGCATCATCGTGGACGAGGCCCAGTTCCTCTCGAAGGAGGAGGTCATGCACCTGGTCCACATCGTGGACGACCTGGACATCCCCGTCATGTGCTACGGCCTGCGCGCGGACTTCAAGGGGGACCTGTTCCCCGGCAGCTGCGCCCTCCTCATCATGGCAGACAAGATCGAGGAGGTCAAGACCATCTGCTGGTGCGGCAAGAAGGCCACCTTCAACGCCCGCTTCGACGAGGACGGCAACGTCCTGAAGGAGGGCGAGCAGGTGGTCCTGGGGGCCAACGACAAATACATCGGCCTCTGCCGCCGCCACTGGATGGAGGGCAACCTGGGCCCGGACTTCGACGTGGGGGCCCTATGATCTGCCGTCTCTGCCCCCGCGACTGCCGGGCGGAGCGGACGCCGGAGCGCTCCGGCGGCGTCTGCGGGATGCCGAGCCGGCCGGTCGTGGCCCGGGCCATGCTCCACCGGTGGGAGGAGCCCTGCCTCACCGGCGAGCACGGGGCCGGGGCCGTCTTCTTCTCCGGCTGCGCCCTCCGCTGTGTCTACTGCCAAAACAAGCCCATCTCCCAGGGCGGCGTGGGGGAGCCGGTCACGGTCCCCCGCCTCCGTCAGATCTTCCGGGAGCTCATCGCCCAAGGCGCGGCCTGCCTGGACCTGGTGACCCCCACCCATTTCGCCCCGGCGGTGCTGGAAGCCCTGGGCGAGGAGCCCTGGCCCGTCCCCGTGGTGTGGAACTGCGGCGGCTATGAGAAGGCCGAGACCCTCCGCCTCCTGGAGGGGAAGGTCCAGGTCTACCTCCCCGACCTGAAATACGCCCTGCCGGGCCCGGCCGGGCGCTGGTCCGCCGCCCCGGACTACTTCGACCATGCCGTCCCCGCCATTTTGGAGATGTTCCGCCAGACCGGCCCCTGCCGTCTGGAGGGCGGCCTCCTCAAGTCCGGCGTGCTGATCCGCCACCTCCTCCTGCCCGGGGGGCTGGAGGACGCCCGCCGCGTCATCGACTGGGTGGCGGGGACCTTCCGCCCCGGCGACGTGCTGTTCTCCCTCATGAGCCAGTACACCCCCCAGCCGGGGGCCTCCGGCCTCCTGGCCCGCCGTGTGACGCAGGCGGAGTACCGGGCGGCGGTGGAGTATATGGAGAACTGCGGCGTCACCCATGGCTACACCCAGGAGCGGACCTCCGCCCAGGAAGCGTATACGCCGGACTTCGACCTCTCCGGGATATGACAAAAAGCCCTGTGAGCCAGGCTCACAGGGCTTTTATGTATCCCTTTTTACTCCTCGGGGACGATGGCGCCGTTGGGGCAGGTGTCGCTGCAGGAACCGCAGTCCAGGCAGGCAGCGGCGTCGATGACGTAAGAATCATCGCCCTGGCTGATGGCACCGGCGGGGCAAGCGTCAGAGCAAGCGCCGCAGCTCACGCAGGCAGAAGTGATCTTATAGGCCATGGGTAGCACCTCCATTAGAATTGTATCCCCATTGTAGCATACTCTCCAAAAAAAGCAAGGGGTTTGTGAAAGGGCTAACAGGAAAATTTTTGGATGCGCGCCGGCCGTTCACGATTTGTTTTCACAAACGTCAAAGAAAGTCAAAACTTTTCTCTTGACATCTGCGTGGAGCGTGGTATACTAACATCATCCGGAACATCAAAGATAGTCAAAGTCAAATCCGGTGTGAATCTCAAAAGAGCGAGGTGTCCCGCATGGGTATTTCCGATCTGATCGCCAGCTTCCTGCAAGAATGCCTGGACGAGACGGGCGACGGCGTGCTGGAGGTCCAGCGCAGCGACCTGGCGCAGCGGTTCAACTGCGTGCCCAGCCAGATCAACTACGTCATGTCCACCCGGTTCTCCCCTGAACGGGGCTACATCGTGGAGAGCCGCCGGGGCGGCAACGGCTATATCCGCATCACCCGCGTCCAGGTGGACCGGGAGACGCTGCTGATGCACGTCATCAACTCCCTGGGCACCCAGGTGGACCTGCCCTCCGCGCGGGCCATCCTCGGCAACCTGGCCGGGGCCGGGGCCCTGGAGGAGGACCTGTGCCGGACCCTGCTGGCCGCCGTGGGGGACAAAGCCCTGGGCGCTGTGCCGCGGGACCTCCGGGACCGCGTCCGGGCGGACATCCTGAAGAACGTCCTGATCTTGCAAGTCTAGCCCGGGCATAAGATACGACAGCCCCTTCGATCCGTCAACCAAAAACATTCGTGATATATAGGAGGATTCTATTATGAAATGCGAGAATTGTGGCAAGAATGAAGTCACCTTCGTTTACCAGAGCAACGTCAACGGCCGCGTCACCGAGAAGCACCTGTGCGCCGACTGCGCCGAGAAGCTGGGCTACACCCAGAAGCTGGCCGCACACAGTCAGCGCATGATGCGCGGCATCTTCGGCGGCGGGCTGTTCGAGGACTTCTTCACCCCCTACCCCTCCCTGCTGGGCCGCATGGGCCGGATGCTGGAGGACCCCTTCGACGACTTCTTCGCCGACATGCCCGCCCTGGGCGCCCCGGCCGGGAAGGAACAGGAGGCCCCGCAGAAGTCCCAGGACACCCTGCTGAAGCAGGAGGAACAGGAGGAGATCTCCAAGGCCCGCCAGATCAACGCCCTGCGGATGGAGATGCAGCGGGCCGTCCAGGAAGAAAACTTCGAGCGGGCGGCGGAGCTCCGGGACCAGATCCGCAGCATGGGACAGTGACCAAGGACCGTACTTCACGAAAGGAAGTGTCATACACATGAACGAGAAAAAATTCAGCCCCGGGGCCGAGGAGGCCCTCCGCCTGAGCCAGGAGGCCGCGGGCGAACTGGGCCACGGCTATGTGGGCACCGAGCACCTGCTGCTGGGCCTCATCCGGGAGGACCAGGGCGCGGCCCATGACGTCCTCCTGGAGGCCGGGCTCACCGACGACATGGTCGTCCAGATCATCAAGCGCAGCGTGGGCGCGGGCCTCCCCGGCAGCAACCCCGCCCAGGGTCTGACCCCCCGGGCCCGCCGCGTGGTGGAGATTGCCGTGGAGGACGCCGTCCGCGGCGGCAGCGCCCTCGTGGGCACCGAGCACCTGCTGGCGGGCCTCCTGCGGGAGGGGAACAACATGGCCGTCCGCATCCTCCGCACGGCGGGGGTGGACGCCCGGCCCCTCTACGCCGCCCTGATGCAGAAGCTGGACCAGCGGCCCCAGGGCCGTCCCTCCGTCTCCCCCTCCGCCCGGGAGGAGGGCGGGAAGAACGCCTCCGGCGGGAGCAAGACCCTCCGGGAGTTCACCCGCGACCTGACCGCCGACGCCCGGAACGGCAAGCTGGACCCCGTGGTGGGCCGGGACAGCGAGATCCAGCGGGTCATCCAGATCCTCTCCCGCCGGACGAAGAACAACCCCTGCCTGATCGGCGAGCCCGGCGTGGGCAAGACCGCCATCGCCGAGGGCCTGGCCCGGAAGA
>NZ_CAJUBK010000084.1 GCF_910584465.1 uncultured Oscillibacter sp. | reverse complement strand
GAGCGCTTGAATGGCATTCAAGAGGTCAGCGGTTCGATCCCGCTTATCTCCACCAGGAAAGAGGAAGGCCTTGGAAGTCAGCTTCCAAGGCTTCTCCTTTCGATCGTGGTCTTATCCATCGTTTGGGCCTGTAGCTCAGTTGGGAGAGCGTTCGGTTCGCATCCGAGAGGTCGAGAGTTCGAATCTCTTCAGGTCCACCAGACGGACATTGGACGGACACCTGCTATTTCAAAAGCGGCTTTGCCGTGACGGTGCGGCTCTGATGTCGAAACGAACAGCGGAGGTCAAGGTATGGAAGCCTTGGCCTCCGCTGTTTTATCGGTCCATCCCGTTTTGCCCGGTGCTCCTCCTGCCGGACCGCAGGCGGCCGCCGGTCCGCCCCCATGCGTGCTCCAGGATGTCCGCGCGATATAGGACCGTCGCCGCTGGCGGGGGGCAACGAGGCCGCGGGACCGCCCGGCTCGGACCGGGCATCGCAGATACGGCAGCGGTGTGTCCCCCGTGACGGACGTTCGGGTCCCGGCGGTGCGGGACATATCCCATCGAGGACAGGGAACGCTGTATATCATCCGCCCGTGACCGATGCAGCCGGGCGCGGCGGGCGGACGGCGGGCGCCGGATAGCCGCCTCTCTTTTTTGTGCAAGGATAGAGAGGAAAGATCCGGGGATAAGCCTTATAATGAAAACGATGGATCCAGGTCTGCAAAGCATGAAAAGCATGATATGTAAGGATGAAGGGGTATCTTATGGAATGGGTCGAAAGATTGAACCAAAGCGTGGAGCATATCGAGAGACACTTGACCGGCGAGATAGACTACGAGCAGCTTGGACGGATCGCCTGCTGCTCCGCCTATCACTATCAGAGGATGTTCACCTATATGGCGGGCATCACTCTGGCAGAGTATATCCGAAGGAGGAAAATGTCGTTAGCAGCGGTGGACCTGCAGGATGGGACGGAGCGGATCATCGATATCGCGGAGAAGTACGGCTACCGCTCCCCGACCGCGTTCAACCGGGCGTTCCAGGCGTTCCATGGGGTCGCCCCGTCTGCTGTGAAAGACGGGGGCGTCCCCGTGAGGTCTTTCTCCCCCATCGTGTTTAAGATCGCTGTGAAAGGAGCGACAGGGATGGATTATAGGATCGAGACGAAAGGCGCGTTCCGCATCATAGGCGTGTCCGCACCCCTCGACAAGGAGATCGAGAACAACTTCATGGCCGTGCCGAAGATGTGGCAGGACGCCGCCGCGGACGGGACCATACAGAGATTGGCGGGGATGATGGACATGCCGCCGATGGGGCTTTTGGGGGTGAGCGTCTGCAACGATGAAAGACAGTGGAGATATTTCATCGCCGTTCCCAGCACGAAGATGAGCGGTGAGTTCGAAGAGTATACCGTCCCAGCGTCCACCTGGGCGATCTTCCCTGGGACGGGCACGCTCCAGTCCATACAAGGAGCGGAGCAGCGGATCGTGACAGAGTGGCTCCCGGCCTCCGGATATGAATATGCCGACGCGCCCGATATCGAGGTCTACCTGGATCCGGGCCCGCAGGACGCGCGGTATGAGGTGTGGATACCCGTAGTGAAGAAGAAGGGATGACGGAGGGGGCCATGGACGAGGGGCCCCGCATGTTCATGGGGACGGTCGACGAGCGCCTGCGCGGCCTTGTGGGCGAGATCGACGGGGATTTGGCGGGGAACGGCCGCGGACGCGATATGAGACTGCAAAAAAGCGGATATGCCGTATCTTATGTGCCGAGCCGCAAAGGACGCTGGCGGCGTTCATGCCCCGGGGAACAGGGATGGAGCTCCGCATTCATCCCGAACATATACAAGGATACCGGGGCCCCTTCGACGCACTGCCCGAGGAGGCGAAAAAGGAGATCGAGGAAGCGTCCGCCTGTAAGCGGCTCATCGATCCCGATGCCTGCGGTCCGAGATGCAGGATGGGATATGCCTTCCTAATTGGATGGCCGGCAGTACCAGGGATGCCGGTATACGGCCTTCCGGCTCACACTGAGCGGGGAGGACGGCCCGTACATGAAGCGGTCTTTCGAGGAGGAACCGCAGGCGGGCGCCAATCGTGAGTGAGCGGGAGGTCATTGGAGGCTGGTCCATCGCCCGGTATGAGGAGCTGGAACAAGGCCGCAGTCGCGGACGGATACGGGGAGCCATGTCTCGACGGCGCATCTCGCTCCGGGACTTATGCGGATATGTCCCGCACGGGCCGCTGTCCCGGCGGCCCCGCCGGGAGATCCCTCTGGGATCTGAGGATCTTGGTATTGCATTCGATGTCAAATCTTGGTATCATATGGGGAGCGAGACACCATCCTATCAGGATACGGAGGCAGGACATGGCTGTTTTGAGCGATGTGGGGATCGTTTCCCAGGCTGAGGAGACAGGCATCGTCAACGTGGACGGGAAGCCGCTGACGATCCGCGGCACGGCGCGGGTGAGGGCCGCGGTGGAGGCGTTCTCCAAGTATGGGAAGATCGTCTTCTCCCGGGAGCAGAACTTCAAGCGCACGCTCTATTGGTACCATTTCATCAAGCCCGCGTCGAAGCTGCGGGAGCTTTACAACCTGGGCGATACCGTGCTGATCCTCTGCTGTGAGGGCCGGTTCGCGGACCTCAAGAGCCGCACGAAGGACTTCGTCGACTATTTGGTGACGGCCGAGTTCAAGAACCGCCTGGACAAGATCATCTACTTCCTCATCGACGAGGACGGCGACATCGAGCAGGTGGTCAAGAACGACCGAACGGAGAACCCGGACGGCAGGCTGATCGTCCCGTTCTCTTACGCGGGTCTGGCCATGGGGCTGGACGACGCCAGGCTGCAGGACCGCCTGCGCACCTTCTTGTATGAGCGGGACCTGTTCGGGCTGGCTTCGCCGCTGAAGGACGACACCCTGTTCTATGGGAAGGACCGGAGCAACGCCATCACGGAGCTTTACGGGAAGTACCGCCAGGGGGAGCACGGGGGGCTGTTCGGCCTGCGGCGGATCGGCAAGACCTCCGTCTTGAACCTGCTGCGCCGCAGGGTCGAGCAGGACAACGGCGCCGTGGTCTATTTCGACTGCACGCAGTGCCACCATCAAAGGTGGAACTCCTTCCTGCATCAGATCGTCCAGGATATCCGGAAGAAGTACGCCTCCTCCGGCCCCGACGCCGTGGACGTGTGCCTCCCGGAGGAGTTCTCACTGCCGGAGAAGAGCTCCAGGTATAATGAGCCGAAAGCCGCGATAAGCTTCGAGGAGGACCTGAAGAGCCTCTACCACGGCCTGGGGGAGAAGCGGATCTTGCTGATCTTCGATGAGATCGAGAGCATCAGCTATGACACCTCCCCCTCCCAGCATTGGCGGGAGGGCAGCGACGCGCTCTTTTTCTGGCAGACGATCCGCGCCGTCTTCCAAAAGGACAGCGCGCTGTTCTCGTTCGTGATCGCCGGCGTGAACCCCAACTGCGTGGAGGAGGCGAAGATCTGCGGCTTCGACAACCCCCTCTTCAACGGCCTGACGCCGCAGTACATCTCCCTGTTCGACCTGGAGGACGTGAGGGACATGGTGGGGGGCATCGGCGGCTACCTGGGGCTGCGGTTCAGGGAAGAGATCTTCACGAACCTGATCGACGATTACGGCGGGCATCCCTTCCTGATCCGGCAGGTATGCAGCCAGATCAACGGCGATGTGCTCAGACGGGGGGAACAGCGGCCGTACACGGTGGAGAAATACAGCTACGTGAAGCATGCCAGGGATTACCAGGCGGGGATGGGCAAGTCGATCGAGCAGATCCTGGGCGTGCTGCAGGACCATTATCCCAATGAGTACGACCTGCTGAAGACGCTGGCGCTGGACGGGAGCGCGCAGTTCAAAAAGCAGCTGAAGCTCGGCGAGAACTCCATCGTGCACCTGATGGGATACTGCCTCATCGAGAAGGCCGAGGACGACTACTTCATCCGGATCCATGCCATCGAAGACTACATCAAGGCCAAATATCCCTATGAGAAGCGGCTGTCCGATCCGGCGGACAAGCGGAACCGGGTCAGCGCCCGCCGCAACGCCATCGAGGTGAAGCTGCGGGAGCTGGTCGCCCACCAGCTGGTGGTCAAATACGGCAAAAAGGCCAGGGAGCAGCTCATCGCCCGGCTGCGCAAGTCTAACGATCCCGCCCAGGAGGGGCGGATCCGCGCGGCGAAGGACTTGGACGCCGCCATGGAGGAGACCTACTTCGACCAGATCAAGGGGATCGTCATGGACGATTGGACGGACTATGAGAAGGTCTTCAACGACCGGAAGAAGTTCGAGATGTGGGCCACGGTGATCAACCAGTACCGGGTCGACGCCCACGCGAAGGGCCTGGACGAAGAGGACGAGGCCGCGCTGCACATCGCGTTCTCCTTCTTCGAGAAGGCCCTCGCGGACGTTTGACCGGAGGGGCCCCGGGAGGCCGGGGCCTGCGCTCCCGGCGGGGAGCGGCCGGATGGAGACGGCCCGATCGGGGAGGCCCGGCCGGGGAGGGAGGCTGTCTATGAAAAAGAGACTGCATTGCTGCGCGCTGCCCCTGGTCCTGTGCGCCGTGCTGGTGTCGCTGTCCGCGGGGCCCCGGCAGATCCTGGCGGCGGGGCCCCCTGACGGGGGAGAGGCCGTCCTCCCGTCCCCCGGCCGGGAGACGGCCCGCATGGTGGCGCTGACCTTCGACGACGGACCGGACCCGGTCTATACGGACGAGATCCTGGACGTCCTGGAGCGCTGCGGGGCGCGGGCCACCTTCTTCGAGGTCGGGGAGAAGCTGCGGGACGTACCGGGGGCCCTGGAGCGGGAGGAGGCCCTGGGCTGTGAGGTGGGCAGCCATTCTTACAGCCATCAGAAGTTCTCGAAGATCGGCGGCGGGGAGGCGCTGGCGGACATGGAGGCGTCCGACGCGGCCTTCACCGAGGTCCTGGGCCGCGTGCCGGAGCTGCTGCGGCCCCCTTACGGCGCCTGGAACGCCGCGCTGGACGGCACGGGGTACGCCGCCGTCACCTGGTCCGTCGACCCCGCCGACTGGCAGTGCCGGGATGCGGGGGAGATCGTCTCCTTCCTCCAGGGGCTGGAGCTGGACGGGCAGGTCGTCCTGCTCCACAGCCTCTACGAGAGCACGGTGGAGGCGGTGGAGGTCCTGGTGCCCTGGCTCCAGGAGCAGGGCTATGAGCTGGTGACGGTCTCCGAGCTGATGGAGCGCCGGTTCGGCGCGGGGCCGGAGCCGGGGCATCTCTACGACGCCCACTTTTTCTGGAGCGCCCTGCCGGAGGAGCCCCCGAGGGGGAGCTATTCCAATTACAAGCCGCCCCAGGCGCGGACCGGCGGGAGCGGTCCCGGACCGGCGAAGACGGGGGACGGATGAGACGGAGAGGAGCCGGCGCGGCATCATGCCGCGCCGGCTCAGAGCGTCGAAAGAGTAAGGGAGGCTCCCTCGACGGGAAGGAGGAGGGTTACGAGAGGGACCCAGGAAGGGTCCCTTTCGTTTTTGATCGATAAGTTTTCAGGACGTTTTGAACGTCCTGAAAACTTGCTCCGCCTGTCGAAAGGAGCGGCCCCCCTGTGCCGGTCTCCGTCCGGGGCCTTTCCCCCGCCGACCGGGGCCGCTCAGCCCAGGCGGGTCATCTCCTCGAAGCTGGTGATATAATAGTCCGAGAGCCGCCGCATCTCGTCCTGGTCCGGCTCCGAGGGGTCGTACACCGCCGCCGTGCGGAAGCCGGCCTCGTGGGCCGTCCGCAGGGCGTGGAGGGCGTCCTCGAAGACCACGGTGTCCTTTTTCGTGGACCGGAGGCGGCGGAGGGCCCGCTCATAGATCTCCGGGCCCTCCCGCTTGCTCTGGCCCGCCTCCCGGCTGGTGATCATCCCCCGGAAATAGCCCTCCAGGCCCGCTGTCTTCAGCGCCGCCTCCGCCAGGGGGCGGTCCGTGGCCGTGGCCACGTACATCCACACCCCCTGCATCTTCAGGATGTCCAGGAAGGGGATCAGCCCCGGCTTGGGCCGGACGTCCCGGCGGTAAAACCCCTCGATCTGTCCCCAGATCTCCTGGACCAGCTCCTCCACCGTGCCGGGGAGGCCGCAGACGTCCTTGCAGTATGCGGTGCCCTCCCACAGGCCCAGAGAGGCGACCCTGCGGTCCAGGTCCGGCGGGGGGACGGCCCCGTGATTTTGGGCCAGGACGCTGCCCAGGGTCCGCCACATGCCCATGGAATCCACCAGCGTGCCGTCCATATCGAAGATCGCGCTTTGCAGTCTCATGATGGGATCCTCCGTCCTCCTCTCAGTCCGCCGCGCCTTGCCCCGGCAGCTCGGCCAGGCCGGCCTCCACCAGCTTTTGCAGGCTCATCAGGATGCCCAGCTTGGCGTGGTGCCAGGTCAGCCCGCCCTGGAAGTATACGGCGTAGGGCGGGCGGATGGGCCCGTCGGCGGAGAGCTCGATGCTGCTGCCCTGGACGAAGGCCCCCGCCGCCATGACCACCTCGCTGTCGTAGCCCGGCATGGCCCAGGGCTCCGGCGTGACGTAGCTGTCCACCGGCGCGGCGGCCTGGATGCCCCGGCAGAAGGCCAGCATGGCCTCCCGGCTCCCCAGGGTGACGGCCTGGATGATGTCGTGCCGGTCCTCCGAGGCGTTCGGGACGCAGGGGAAGCCCAGGCGCTCGTAGACGTTCGCGGCGAACACGGCCCCCTTCAGGGCCCCGGCCACGACGGTGGGGGCCAGGAACAGGCCCTGGTAGAAGGCGGGCATCAGGCCCAGGTTGGCCCCCACCTCCTGCCCCAGGCCGGGGGCGGAGAGGCGGAAAGCGCAGCGCGCCACGCACTCCTCCGTGCCGCAGATGTAGCCGCCGATGGGGGCCAGGCCGCCGCCGGGGTTCTTGATGAGGCTCCCCACCACCATGTCCGCCCCCAGGTCCGAGGGCTCCAGGGGCTCCACGAACTCGCCGTAGCAGTTGTCCACCATCACCTTCACGTCCGGCTTGCAGGACTTGCAGAAGGCGATGAGCTCCCCGATCTGACGGACGGAGAAGGTGGGGCGGGTGGCGTAGCCCTTCGAGCGCTGGATGGTGATGAGCTTGGTCCGATCGTTGATCTTGGAGCGGACGGCGCCGTAGTCGAAGCGCCCGTCGGGGAGGAGGTCGGCCTGGGCGTAGGTGACGCCGTACTCCTTCAAAGAGCATCGGCTGGGGCGGATGCCGATGACTTCCTCCAGGGTGTCGTAAGGGGCCCCCACGGGGGAGAGCAGCTCGTCCCCGGGGAGGAGGTTGGCGGCGAGGGCCACGGCCAGGGCGTGGGTGCCGCAGGTGATCTGGGGGCGGACCAGGGCGGCCTCGGTGTGGAAGACGGCGGCGTAGACCCGCTCCAGGTTGTCCCGGCCCTCGTCGTCATAGCCGTAGCCGGTGGTGGCGGCGAAGTGGGCGGCGTTGACCCGGTTGGCCTGCATGGCGGCCAGGACCTTGCCCTGGTTGAGCTCGGCGGTCCGGTCGATGGCGTCGAAGCGCTCCCGGAGGGAGGCCAGCACGGCCTCGCCGTATCGGAAGACCGGGCGGCTGACGCCGAGGGTCTGATAGATGGTCTCTAGATCCATCGCGGTGCTCCTTTCCTCCTGTTGTCGGCAAGGCTTATCATATGCGATGGGGCCGGGGCTGTCAAGGGGGGGGGCACTTGACAAAAAGGGGCCCCCTGGATTATAATGAGCCCGAACACTGCGGCAAGCGGCGGTCCCGGATCGGCCGGGGTCCAAAGCGATGCTCCTCGAACCGTCACCGTGCCGGGTGGCGGTTTCTGCGTCCTTGAGCGGCCGCGGCGGCGCCCTCCGCCGGGAGGCGCGGCCCGCCGCCGC
>NZ_CAJUBK010000083.1 GCF_910584465.1 uncultured Oscillibacter sp. | reverse complement strand
GCGGCTGCCGGCTGAGCGTGGGCGGCGAGATGAAGTTCGCCTGCGTGGACGGCCCCGACTTCGACGGGCACAAGGTCGACTGGGACCTGGCCGTCAAGCGGAACCAGATGTACGTCGAGTTCGAGAAGCACAAGCACGAGGAGACCTGCAACCTGTTCAAGAAGGAGGCTGAATGATCATGGCTATGGCCAACATGTCTTTACAGAAGAACCCCATGCCCTCCCAGGACCCCAACGTCCGCAACAAGAACTTCCAGGAGGTCGCCCTGGGCTACACCGAGGAGCAGGCCCTGGATGAGGCACGGCGGTGCCTGAACTGCAAGAACAAGCCCTGTATGCAGGGCTGCCCCGTCATGGTCCACATCCCCGAGTTCATCCAGAAGGTGGCCGCCGGGGAGTTCGAGGAGGCTTATCAGATCATCTCCAACACCTCCGCCCTGCCCGCCGTCTGCGGCCGGGTCTGCCCCCAGGAGAGCCAGTGCGAGAAGTACTGCGTCCGGGGCAAGAAGGGCGATCCCGTGGGCATCGGCCGGCTGGAGCGCTTCGTGGCCGACTGGCACAACGCCCACAGTCAGGAGGCCCCGGAGAAGCCCGCCTCCAACGGCCACCGCGTCGCCGTGGTGGGCTCCGGCCCCGCGGGGCTGACCTGCGCCGGCGACCTGGCCCGGAAGGGGTACGAGGTCACCGTGTTCGAGGCGCTGCACCTGGCGGGCGGCGTGCTGGTGTACGGCATCCCCGAGTTCCGTCTGCCCAAGGCCATCGTCCAGAAGGAAGTGGACGGCCTGAAGGCCATGGGCGTCACCATCGCCACGGACACCGTCATCGGCCGGACCATCTCCATCGACGAGCTGATGGAGGAGCAGGGCTTCGAGGCCGTGTTCATCGGCTCCGGCGCGGGCCTGCCCATGTTCATGGACATCCCCGGCGTGAACTACCGCGGCGTGTACTCCGCCAACGAGTTCCTGACCCGCATCAACCTGATGAAGGCGTACCTGCCCGATTCCGACACCCCCATCCAGAGGCCCAAGAAGGTCGCCGTGGTCGGCGGCGGGAACGTCGCCATGGACGCCGCTCGCTGCGCCAAGCGCCTGGGGGCCGAGGTGTACATCGTCTACCGCCGCGGCATGGAGGAGCTCCCCGCCCGGAAGGAGGAGGTCGAGCACGCCGAGGAGGAGGGCATCATCTTCAAGACCCTCTGCAACCCGGTGGAGATCTTCGCCGACGAGAACGACGACGTGAACAAGATCCGCTGCATCCGGATGGAGCTGGGCGAGCCCGACGCCTCCGGCCGCCGCCGCCCCATCGAGGTCCCCGGCAGCGAGTTCGACCTGGACGTGGACTGCGTGATCATGTCCCTGGGCACCAGCCCCAACCCCCTGATCAAGTCCACCACCAAGGGCCTGGAGATCAACCGCAAGGGCGGCATCGTGGTCGACGAGGACGGCCTGACCTCCCGGGAGAAGGTCTATGCCGGCGGCGACGCCGTCACCGGCGCGGCCACGGTCATCCTGGCCATGGGCGCGGGCAAGACCGCCGCCAAGGCCATCGACGAGGCCCTCGGCAAGTGAAGGGCGTGTCGTCCATATGAGAACAGCGGCGCCGCCGGGACCTGGGTCCCCGGCGGCGCCGTGCTCGTATGTCATAGGGAGGGAGCGGCCTTCACTTGAAGAGCATCCGGCTCTCCTCGACGCGGATGTTGCAGGCTTCCTCCGCTGTTTCGATCGTCTCCGTCGCCCTGCCGATCTGGACCTCCAGGGAGGGGTACAGCTTCTCGCACCGTATCCGCCCCTTGCTCTTCTTGTCCAGCTCCTTGTTCACGGCCTTCAGCTCGTTCTTCAGCGCCTCCCGCTTCTCGATATAAAGGTCCCGCTGTTCCACCAGCTGGTCCAGCACCGACTTCTCCCCGTCCGAGATCCGGTTCCCCTTCTTCCGAAGGTCCGTGATGAACTGCCACAGCCGCTCCAGGGTCGACTGCACCTCCGCCAATTCCGTCTTGAGCCGTTCCCACGACTCCGGCAGGTGCGGCGGATAGCCCACGGAGAATTGGCTGTGGCCCCCGGCCAGGTTGCCGACCCGCAGGCACAGGATGCTCTCTCCCGCCCGGATCGTGCTGTCCAGGATCATCCCCCGTCCGCTCAGGGCATAGACCGTGCCGCCGCAGCGGACGGAGCTGTTCGAGATCGTCTCCGCGATCACGCCGGTCCCGGCCTCGATCTGCGCCTGCTCGATCACCGGGGACTGCACCTGGCCGGCCGCGCTCAGGGAGGTCTTGCCCTTCGTGCCGTAGATGCCCTGCTGGACGCGGATGGTCCCGCACATGGAGATCACGCGGGCCCGGCCGACCTTCCCGTTGATCACGATCTCGCCGGAAGCCTCGATCTCCACTCCGCCGTCTACGTTGCCGCCGATATAAAGGTTGCCCGAGATCTGGAGCGTCCCCTGGAACTGGTCCAGGTCGCCGTCGATGATCTTCTGCTCGTGGACGCAGAAGCAGTCGTCTTTGATGTATAGGATCCCGTCCGCGCCCGCCGTGAGGGCCTGCCCTCCCCGGCCGATCACGGTGTTCTTCCCCTGTGGTATGACGGGGCTGACGGGCTCGGGGCTGGGGATCGTCTGCCCCGTCACGTCCATGCCGTCCGTCCCCGGCTTCGCGGCCCGGATCAGGCAGATGACGGCCCCTTTCCGGATGGGCAGCAATTGGATGTCCTGGCTGAGATCCACCTGGCTCCCCTCCTGCACCAGCAGGCTCATGTTCTTGCTCCGCTGGAACAGCTCCGTCACGTTGCCGTCTTCTCCCGGATGGGGCATCCTCCCCCGGGCCGCCGGGAATATACGGAGATAGCCAAGGGCGAGCTCCCGCTCGACCTCCTCCTGCAGGACCCCGAATTGGATGCCCTCATAGCGCATGTCCTCCAGGAACTCTTCGACGCCGAGCCCCTCCCCGCCGTCCTCCGGCGGGAGCACGCACGCGTAGGCGCTCATCCGATCCTCTGAAAGGAAGAAATGCGCCTCCGCCTTCGCGGCCCGGGCATCGCCTCCCGCCGCTCTTTCGTACCGGGCCCTGCACGCTTCCTTCAGGGCCCGGACGAAATCGTCCAGCACCTTGCTGTCATCCGGATATTGCGCTTTCGCCCCTCTGCCCGCTGCCTCCAGCTCTGAACACGCTTTCTTATAAGGGGTGGGGTGAAATGGTTTCCTCTCCTGGTCGCCGGCCTCTTTGGAGACAAAACGATCAAAAATCGACATTTGCATCCCTGCCTTTTTCAGAATCCACTTTTAACGACCGATCCCCCGGGTCATGGCGGTCCGTCCACGATATAATATCGCTTACAGCATATCACCCCCAAGAGAAATTATCAAGTATTATTTCTGCATGGCGCATTTCTGTATGGCGCGCGCCGGCCGGGCGAACGGGGGCGGGGATCTCCGCTCCCGTGGTTGCAAACCGGGGAGATCCATGCTATATTATATAATCCGTGGAAGACATCCCATCATCTATTGAATAGGAGGCTGTCACATGACTGCTTTCAAAGACGAGATCGCCCGCAGGCGTACCTTCGCCATCATCTCCCACCCCGACGCGGGCAAGACGACCCTCACGGAAAAGCTCCTCCTCTACGGCGGAGCCATCGCCCAGGCGGGGGAGGTCAAGGGCAAACGCGCCCGCGCCGCCACCTCCGACTGGATGGAGATCGAGAAGCAGCGCGGCATCTCCGTCACCTCCTCCGTCATGCAGTTCCAGCACGACGGATACTGCGTCAACATCCTGGACACCCCGGGACACCAGGACTTCTCCGAGGACACCTACCGCACCCTCATGGCGGCGGACTCCGCCGTCATGGTCATCGACGGGGCCAAGGGCGTGGAGCCCCAGACGCGGAAGCTCTTCAAGGTCTGCGCCCTGCGGCACATCCCCATCTTCACCTTCATCAACAAGATGGACCGGGAGAGCCGGGACCCCCTGGAGCTGTGCGGCGAGGTGGAGGCCGAGCTTGGCATCGACACTTATCCCATGAACTGGCCCATCGGCTCCGGGAAGGAGTTCCAGGGCGTCTATGACCGGGAGGCCGCCCGCATCCTCTTCTTCTCCGGCGAGGGCCACGCCAAGAAGGCCGAGGCCACCGAGGTGGACCTGGGGGACCCCGCCGTGAGCGGCATGATCGGCGAGGGGCGCTGGCGTCAGCTCCAGGAGGAGGTGGAGCTTTTGGGCGCGGGCCGGGACCTGGACCTGGAGGCCGTCCGGAACGGGACCTTGTCCCCCGTGTTCTTCGGCTCCGCCCTGACCAACTTCGGCGTGGAGCCCTTTTTGAAGGAGTTCCTCCGCATGACCACCGCGCCCCTGAGCCGCATGGCGGGGGAGGAGGAGATCGACGCCTCCTCCCCGGACTTCTCCGCCTTCGTCTTCAAGATCCAGGCCAACATGAACAAGGCCCACCGGGACCGCCTGGCCTTCCTGCGGATCTGCTCCGGCCGCTTCCAGCGGGACACGGAGTACTATCACGTCCAGTCCGGCAAGAAGATGCGCCTCTCCCAGCCCCAGCAGATGATGGCCGCGGAGCGGGAGATCGTGGACGAGGCTTACGCCGGGGACATCATCGGCGTGTTCGACCCCGGCATCTTCTCCATCGGCGACACCGTCACCGTGCCGGGGAAGAAGTTCCGCTACGCCGGCATCCCCACCTTCGAGCCGGAGCACTTCATGCGGGTCTCCCCCAAGGACACCATGAAGCGCAAGCAGTTCATCAAGGGCACGGAGCAGATCGCCCAGGAGGGCGCCATCCAGATCTTCAAGCGCCCCGGCGGCGGCATGGAGGAGGTCGTGGTGGGCGTGGTGGGCACGCTGCAGTTCGACGTGTTCCAGTACCGCATGAAGGCGGAGTACGGCGTCGAGCTCTATATGGAGGGCCTGCCCTATGACCACCTGCGGCTGATTGCCGAGTGCCCCTGCGGGCCCGACGAGCTGGTGCTGTGCACCGGCGCGGCCATCCTGGAGGACTTCAAGGGCCGTCTGCTGGTGGCCTTCGGCGGCGAGTGGTCCGTGGGCTTCCTGACGAAGCACAACCCCGGCCTCGTGCTGGAGGACGCCCTGTCCGTGTCATGAGATGCCGGAGATCCCGCTCCTGCCGCTGCGCTCCGTCCGGCCCTTCCCGCCGGGGACGCCCCGCCGGAGCGCGGCGGGCATGGGAGAGGTGAGGATATGAGACCTGTTTTGATCGTGGAGGACGACCGGGCCCTGGGGGACGGCCTCTGCCTGGCCCTCAGGGACCCGGCGCTGGAGCTGGCTTTGTGCCGGACCCTCTCCGCCGCCCGGGCGGCCCTGGCGGAGCGGGCGTTCGACCTCCTCCTGCTGGACGTAAACCTCCCCGACGGCAGCGGCCTGGACCTCCTCCGGGAGATCCGGGCCGCCGGGCGGGCCCTGCCCGTCATCCTGCTGACCGCCAACGACATGGAGACGGACATCGTGGCGGGCCTGGAGTCCGGGGCGGACGATTACGTGACGAAGCCCTTCTCCCTGGCGGTCCTCCGGGCGCGGGTCAACGCCCAGCTCCGCCGGACGGGCAAAGGGCCCGCCCGGGACGGCCCCATCGTGCTGGAGGACTTCTCCTTCGACTTCGAGCGCATGGAGTTCCGCCGGGGCGGGCGGCTCATCGACCTGAGCAAGACGGAGCAGAAGCTCCTCCGCCTCCTGGTGGAGAACCGGGGCCGGACCATGCCCCGGGCGCTGCTGGTGGACCGCATCTGGACCGACGGGGCGGAGTACGTGGACGAGAACGCCCTGTCCGTGACGGTGAAGCGCCTCCGGGGCAAGCTGGAGGAGGTCCCCTCCAAGCCCCGGTTCCTGAAGACCGTCTACGGCATCGGCTACACCTGGACCACCGGCGGGAAAGAGGGCTGAGGGATGACGAGAGCGGGATACCTGTGCCTCGCCGCCCTGGCGCTGGCCCTGGCGGCGTCGTCCCTCTGGCATCGCTGGCGAACGGCGCGGCTGCTGCGCCGCCTGGAGCGGATGCTGGACGAGGCGGTCCGGGGGGACTTCCGGGAGGCGGCCTTCGACGAGAGCCTCCTCTCCGCCGTGGAGACGAAGCTGGCCCACTACCTCAGCGCCTCCGCCGTCTCCGCCCGGGACCTGCGGGAGGAGAAGGACAAGATCAAGTCCCTCATCGCCGACATCTCCCACCAGACCAAGACCCCCATCGCCAACGTCCTGCTGTACGCCCAGCTCCTGGAGGAGCAGGCCCCGGAGCAGCGGGAGTACACCGCCGCCCTCAGCGCCCAGGCGCGCAAGCTCCGGTCCCTGATCGAGGCGCTGGTGAAGACCTCCCGCCTGGAGACCGGCGTGCTGGCCCTGCATCCCCGCCCCGGGGCGCTGGGCCCCATGCTGGAGGAGGCCGTGGGCCAGTTCGCCCCGGAGGCGGCGGAGAAGGGCCTGGCCCTGACCCTGGGGCCCGGGGAGGCGGAGGCCGTCTTCGACCCCAAGTGGACGGCGGAGGCCGTCTGCAACCTGATCGACAACGCCGTCAAATACACCCCCTCCGGGAGCGTCACCGTCCGGGCCCGGTCCTATGAGCTGTTCGCCCGGATCGACGTGGCGGACACCGGGCCGGGCATGGCGGAGGAAGAGCTGGCGAAGGTGTTCCGGCGCTTCTACCGGGGGCCGGGCACGGAGGAGGCCGAGGGCGTGGGCGTGGGGCTCTGCCTGGTCCGGCAGATCGCCGAGGGGCAGGGGGGCTATGTGAAAGCCTTCTCCCATCCGGGGCAGGGGACGACGTTCTCCCTGTTCCTGCCCCGGGGCTGAGGGGCGAGATCGTGTCAGCTCTGTTAGATTTCGGAAAGGACGCGGAAAGATTCCCGGTGTAAAGTCTGTATCGTCGAGAGACAATACAGACTTTTCCTTATGGAGGCATCGTTATGACGATCTTAGAGACCAAGGACCTGCGCAAGACCTACGGCTCCGGCGAGACGGAAGTCCATGCCCTGGACGGCGTGGACCTGAAGATCGAAAAAGGCGAGTTCGCCGCCGTGGTGGGCACCTCCGGCTCCGGCAAGTCCACCCTGCTGCACATGCTGGGTGGGCTCGACCGGCCCACCTCCGGCTCCGTCGCCGTGGACGGGCGGGACATCTTCGCCCTCAAGGACGAGGCCCTCACCATCTTCCGCCGCCGGAAGATCGGCTTCGTCTTCCAGAACTACAACCTGGTCCCGGTGCTGAACGTCTATGAGAACATCGTCCTGCCCATCCAGCTGGACGGCCAGCAGCCGGACGCGGGATACGTGGACCAGATCGTCGAGACCCTGGGCCTGGAGAAGAAGCTCCAGAACCTCCCCAACAACCTCTCCGGCGGACAGCAGCAGCGGGTGGCCATCGCCCGGGCCCTGGCGGCCAAGCCCGCCATCGTCCTGGCCGACGAGCCCACGGGCAACCTGGACTCCCGGACCAGCCAGGATGTGATGGGCCTTTTGAAGATCACCAGCCAGAAGTTCGCCCAGACCATCGTCATGATCACCCACAACGAGGAGATCGCCCAAATGGCGGACCGCATCATCCGCATCGAGGACGGGAAGATCCGCTCCTCCCGGACCACCGGGGAGGAGGGGTGAGCCATGATCCGAGTCGCCAATAGGGGCTGCATCCGCCGCCTGGGCTTCCGGTCCATGAAGGCGGCCAGGACCCGGAACATCGTGGCCGTCCTGGCCATCGCCCTGACCACCGTGCTGTTCACCTCCCTGTTCACCATCGCCTCCTCCATCAACTACTCCTTCCAGCAGGAGAACTTCCGCCAGGCGGGGGGCGACTGCCACGCCAGCATCAAGGATATCTCCTGGGGACAGGTGGAGGAGCTCCGCACCGACCCCCTCATCAAGGAGGGCTCCGCCCGGCTGTTCCTGGGCATGCCCAGCGAG
>NZ_CAJUBK010000082.1 GCF_910584465.1 uncultured Oscillibacter sp. | reverse complement strand
CGGTGAAGTAGCTGATGATGAAGTCGTCCACGCTCATGGTGAAGGCCGTCAGGGCCCCGGAGGCGATGCCGGGCTTGATCTCCGGCAGGATGACCTTCCAGAACGCCTGCATCCAGGTGCAGCCCAGGTCCTGGGCGGCGTCCACCAGGTCCTTGTCCATCTGCCGGAGCTTGGGCCCCACGGAGAGGATGACGTAGGGGATATCGAAGGTGACGTGGGCGATCAGCAGGGTGCCGAAGCCCAGGGTCAGCCGCTCCGGCAGGACGACGAGGCTTTGGACGCCGTTGAACCAGA
Organism: uncultured Oscillibacter sp.; assembly: GCF_910584465.1. Lineage (GTDB taxonomy): Bacteria > Bacillota > Clostridia > Oscillospirales > Oscillospiraceae > Oscillibacter. Next base: position 7,714 of record NZ_CAJUBK010000082.1, on the reverse strand, counting down.
CGGAGAAGTCCCCCCAGAAGGTGAAGAACGCCACGAAGAACAGGCACATGGCCACGCCGGTGACGATGTCGGCGTTCATCATCGGGATGTTGTTGACGGTGTTCAGCACCGCCCTCTGCCGCCGCCGGAGGCTGTAGAACCCGATGGCGGCGAAGGTCCCGGCCGCGGTGGCGATGACGGTGGCCAGCAGGGAGACCAGCAGCGTCGTGTACACGCTGCGCATGATGAGGCGGTCGTGGAACAGGGACCTGTACCAGTCCAGGGAGAAGCCGGACCAGACGATGTTGCTGTTGCCCTTGTTGAAGGAGAAGACGATCAGCAGGAAGATGGGCGCGTAAAGGAAGAGGAAGACCAGCCCCGTGAAGAGGCGGCTGAACGTCCTGCCGCCGGCATGGCGCTTCATCATAGCATCACCGCCTGTTCCTCGCCCTCACCGAAGCGGTTCATGACCACCATGCAGATGACGACGATGACCATCATGACCAGGGAGATCGCGGCCCCCAGCTGGGGGTTGTAGGCCCCGCCCATGTACTGCTGCTCGATCAGGTCGCCCAGCAGGATCTCCGTGCCGCCGCCCAGCATCTTGCTGATGGCGAAGGTGGACACGGAGGGGACGAAGACCATGGTGACGCCGGAGAGCACCCCCGGCAGGCTCAGGGGCAGGATGACCCGGCGGAAGACGTTGAAGCTGTTGGCCCCCAGGTCCCGGGCCGCTTCCACCAGGGAGCCGTCCAGCTTGACGATGACGGAGTAGATGGGCAAGATCATGAAGGGCAGGTAGTTGTACACCATGCCCAGCACCACCGCGCCCTGGGTGTTCATCATGGGGAAGGACTGCAGGTCCGTCCCGAACATGTGGTTGTACAGGCCGATGAGGCCGATCTTCTGGAAGAGGCGGTTCAAGAGCCCGTTGTTCTCCAGGATGGACATCCAGGAGTAGGTCCGCAGCAGGAAGTTGATCCACATGGGCAGCATGATCAGGACCATGGCCGTCCTCTGGAAGCGGGGGCCCTCCTTGCTCATCATGTAGCTCACCGGATAGCCGATGAGGAGGCAGACGGCGGTGGCGATCAACGCCAGCTTGAAGGACCGCCCGAAGACCACGGCATAGGTGCCCATCCGGGCGAAGTTCTCCGTGGTGAAGCCGCCGTCGCCGCCGGAGAAGGCGTAGACCACCACCAGTACGATGGGGGACACCACGAACAGGGCCATCCAGACCACGTAGGGGATGGCGAACCGGGAGAGCTTAGGTCTCATCGCCGCCCTCCTCCGGCTCTGCCGCGTCCAGTTCGTCGTACTCATCGGAGAAGGAGGAGTAGTCGCCGTACATGCCGGAATAGGGGCTCTTCTTCATGACGTGGATGCCGTCGGGGTCGATCTTGATGCCGATCTTCGCCCCGACGGGGGAATGGTCCGTGGTCTGGATCAGCCACTTGAAGCCCCGGAAATCCACGATGATGTCATACTGCATCCCCTTGAAGGTGACGTTGGTGACGGTGCCCGTCAGCTGGCCCTGCTCCACGGGAACGATGTCGATGTCCTCGGGGCGGATGACCACGTCCACGGCCTCGCCCTCTCCGAAGCCGCCGTCCAGGCAGGGGAACTGGCGGCCGTACATCTGGACCAGCTGGTCCCGGACCATGACGCCGTCGATGATGTTGGACTCGCCGATGAAGTCGGCGACGAAGGCGTTCTTCGGCTCGTTGTAGATGTCCTCGGGCGTGCCGATCTGCTGGATGGAGCCCTTGTCCATGACCACGATGGTGTCGGACATGGTCAGGGCCTCCTCCTGATCGTGAGTGACATATATGAACGTGATGCCCACCTGCTGCTGGATGCGCTTGAGCTCGATCTGCATGTCCTTGCGGAGCTTCAGGTCGAGGGCGCCCAGGGGCTCGTCCAGGAGCAGCACCTTGGGGCGGTTCACCAGCGCCCGGGCGATGGCCACCCGCTGCTGCTGTCCGCCGGAAAGCGCGTCGATCCTGCGGCGCTCGAAGCCTTTGAGGCTGACCGCCTCCAGCATCTCCATGACACGGCGGGAGATCTCCTCCTCGGGGAGCTTGGCCTTCCGGCCGGAGGCGTCCGCCTGCCGCTGCATCCTGAGGCCGAACGCGATGTTCTCGAACACGTTCAAATGCGGGAAGAGCGCGTATTTCTGGAACACCGTGTTGATCTGCCGCCGATAGGGCGGGACATCATTGATCCTCACACCGTCAAAGAAGACGTCTCCCGACAATGGTGCCGTGAAGCCGCCGATGATCCGCAGCGTGGTGCTTTTGCCGCACCCGCTGGGCCCTAACAGTGTGAGGAATTCCTTGTCATTGATGTAAAGATTCAAATGATCGAGAACCAGCTCGTCGTCGTACGCCATGCAGAGATCCTGCAGGCGGATCAACTCTTTGGACATTATCCTCCCCCGTTCTTTCCCTGAAAGAAAAGGAACAAAAGGACTTTCGCGCGCTCCGGCCGCCTGGGGGAGAACGTTCGCCGAAGCGGCGGCGTTCAGGCACGGGGCCCTTCTGACTCTTCTTTCCACCGCTTTAAATTTGAATTTCCGTCGAAATCCAGCGATACCTGCATGATAACGGAAGCGCCATGAAATGTCAAGGGGATTGTTGGGCGGGGACTATTGAATTTTTTGCAGTAGTCCTATTGACTTTTCCGGAGGGCGGGCGTATATTGAAAAAAACGGCTACTGATAAATTTGCAGTAGTGGAGGGAGGCGCGGTCTTATGCGGCGAGACTACCTGTCGAAGCTGACCCGGGCGGCCCGGTGGTATCTGCCCCCGGCGGAGGCGGCGGAGGTACTGGAAGACTACCGGGAGATCGTGGCGGGCCGGTCGGAGGAGGAGCTCCGGCGGGAGGTCGGGGCTCCCCGGGAGACCGCCCGGCAGCTGGCCCAGCCGAAGGCATACCGAAGGTGGCTGGCGGTGTTCGCCGCGCTGTCGGCCTGCGTGGCGGTCCCGATGGTCATGGCCCTCGACGATGTATACTGGAGCCCGCTCATCAGGCCCGTGTGCACACTCGCGTTTTGCTTGGGGACCGGCTTGTGCTTCCTGTGGTCCCGGAAGGACGGGGTGCGGGGAGACCACCTGCCGAGAGGCATCGCCGTGCTGCTGGCAGCGATCCTGCTGGGGATGGCCTGGGTCTTGTTTTGGGCAGGGCTCGTGCTGACAGAGTCCTGGACGCTGCTGAATGCGGTCGCGGAACGCGTTATCAGGCCCTGCAGCCTGCATCAGGCCCTGGCGATAGAGATCCTTGCGATGGGGGCGGCGAGCATCCTCGGGCTCGTGAACGCCCGATTGGGGGACTACCGCTGGCGGGCGGTCTACGTCCTGGGACTGAGCGGGACCATCCTGACGATCTCGTTCTATCTGCTGCTGAGCAGTATGAACTTCGATGGGTTCACGCCCGGCTGGTGGATGCCCTATGTGATACGGTACGCGATCGTCACCCTGACGGGCCTCCTTGGAACGGGGGTATCCCTATGCTGAAAAAGGACCTGCTGGAGCTGTGCCTCCTCCACCTGATGACCCAGGGGGACCGGTACGGCTATGAGCTCCTCCGTCAGCTCCACGCGGTGTTCCCCGATACCCAGGAGAGCGTCATCTACGCCATCCTCCGCCAGCTCTGCCGGGAGGGGATCACGGAGCGGTATCAGGGCGGGACTTCCGGCGGTCCGGTCCGGAAGTACTACCGGCTGACGGAGGCGGGCCGGGAGCGGTACGCCGTCCTCCTGGATCTGTGGAGGGGGATGCGGGACGCGCTGTCCGCCCTGGGGATACGGTAAAATAAGGAAGACCGCCCCTTAGGAGGGCGGTCCGCGCAGCGAGGGGGGCCAGGAAGGCCCCCCTCGTTTTCGACCGTGAGTTTCGGGAGGCTTCGAAGGGCCTGAAGACCCGCTCCCACGAGCGGGGATCTATCGAAGAGGCGGCTTCCGCATCTTCCGATACCCCTGCGGCGTCAGGCCGAAGGCCCGTTTGAACACCTTGCCCATATAGGCGCTGTCGGAGAAGCCGCACCGGAAGCCGATCTCCGTCACGGGGAGCTCCGTCTCCGTCAGCAGCTTTTTCGCCTGGTTCAGCCGGAAGGCGGTCAGATACTCGAAGGGGGTCTGGTGCAGATGCCTGCGGAAACAGCGGAGCGCCTCCCTCTCGCTGACGGCGGCACAGCCGGCGATCTGCGCCAGCGTCAGCTTCTCCTGGTGATGGCTGTGGATGTACGCGATCATGCTGCGCAGGCGGTCCTGGCTCTCGGACCTGACGGCGGCATCCCCGGGCTGCTGTTCCCGGATATCCTCCAGGAGCAGCAGCCAGCATTCCGAGAGCAGCGCCCGGGTGGCGAACTCCGTGTCCGGCCGCTCCTGGAGCTCCTTCAGCTCCCGAAGGCCCGCCAGGAGCCGGTCGGACGTCCGGCGTCCGGGGCGGATCAGATGGACCTCGATCCGGCGGTCCTTCGTCAGGGGGTCCAGGTATTTGGTCTCGAAGCGGCTCTTGAAGTGGCCGCTGAGGAAGACCGGATGGAACAGGTTGTTGATCTCCAGGGTGCGGCTGCCGGGGGCGGCGTTCTCCTTCATATCCATCACGTTGGAGTTGATGAAAAAGCCGTCTCCCTGGCGGACGACATACTCCTTGTCCACTGTCCGGATGCGGCTGGCGCCGGACTCGATGTAGCCCAGCTCCAGCTCCTCGTGCCAGTGCCAGGGGATGACGATGTCCGTCAGGTCCCTTTGATGCAGGCAGTAGGGGTATCCAACGGTCATGCCCTCGATCTTTTCCACCTGGTTCTCGTCCGTTTCAAAGGACAGCACAGGCTCCCCTCCTTTCGCCGGATCGGCTTGGTTTGGCGGGATACGATGACGATCTTGCCATATCTGTCGGGATATTCCTATATGCTGGCGGGATGATCCGAGAATCCCGGCGGGAGATCCTGTATACTTTGATCATCAGCCGAACGAACCGTTTTGTGAGAGGAGTTCCTGTTATGGCAAACGATTTCGAGTTTTACGCCCCTACGAGAGTGGTCTTCGGAAGGGGGACGGAGGACCGCGCCGGCGAGCTCGCCAAGGGATACGGCGCGAAAAACGTCCTGATCGTCTACGGCGGCAGGAGCGCGGTCCGCTCCGGCCTTCTGGACCGGGTGAAGGAGGCGCTGGACGGAGCGGGGATCCGCCATCTGGAGCTGGGCGGCGTCGTCCCCAACCCCCGCCTGGACAAGGTCTACGAGGGCATCGCCCTGGGGGAGCGGGGGCATGTGGACTTCCTGCTGGCCGTGGGCGGAGGCAGCGTCATCGACACCGCCAAGGCCATCGCCTACGGGCTGGCCGAGCCGGGGGAGGACGTGTGGGACCTGTTCGCCCACACCCGCAGGGCCCGGGCCTGCCTGCCTGTGGCGAGCGTCCTGACCATCGCCGCCGCCGGGAGCGAGACGTCCAAGGGATGCGTCATCACCAACGAGCGCACCGGGGAAAAGCGCGCCTATGACGACGATCTGGCCCGGCCCCGGTTCGCCATCATGGACCCCGTGTACACCCAGACCCTGCCGGACTATCAGACGTGCTCGGGCTGTGTGGACATCATGATGCACACCATGGAACGGTATTTTACCAACGGCGGCAACATGGAGCTGACGGACGCCATCGCCGAGGGCCTGCTGCGCACGGTCATGGAGAGCGCCCGGATCCTTCACCGGGACCCGGCCGATCAGGAGGCCCGGGCGGAGGTCATGTGGGCGGGCAGCCTTGCCCACAATGACCTGACGGGCTGCGGGAACGACGGCGGCGATTTCATGTCCCACAAGCTGGAGCACGAACTGGGCGGGATGTTCGACGTCACCCACGGCGCGGGCCTGGCGGCGATCTGGCCCAGCTGGGCGCGGCACGTCTATAAAAACGCATTGCCGCGATTCGTCCGCTATGCCCGGAACGTCATGGGCGTCACGGCGGAGGGGAGCGACGAGGAGATCGCCCTCCTTGGCATCCGGGAGATGGGATCGTTTTACCGCAGCATCGGGATGCCCGTCGATCTCCCGGGGCTGGGCATCCATCCCACCGATGCGCAGATCGAGGAGATGGCCCGGCGGTGCCTCGCGGCCTGCGGCGGACATACGGGTTCCGCGAAACGGCTGTCTCTGGAGGACATGACCGCGATCTACAAGGCGGCGAGGGATGGCGCCGTTTGAAAGGACGGATCTCACGATCCAAGGATAGGAGGGACGGATGATGCAGATCTTGATCGTCGTATTGGCGCTCCTGGCGACGGCGGCCTCGCACGCCGCGGGGCCGGCTGCCGCCGGCGGCAGTGCGGAGGAGGAGCACGATCTCCGCTGAGGACGGACGCTTCGTGAAGCGCGCGGCCTCCCTGCCCCAGGGGGCGGCAGGGCATCTCCCGCCCGTGGGCGGGACCGGCCTGACGCCGTCCGCCCCTTTGCCGGGACGAAGCCCCGGCGAAGGAAGGCGGCGCGGGGAGGAGCAAAGCGCCGCAGGATGGCGGGGGAGGGACAGGCGGTCCGATCCCTTCCCTGCGCCGGTTCCGTAGACGCCCGTGTCCACGTTCAAAAATACGTACTCGCTGTCGGGCAGGCCCTTGATGGCCAGGTCCAGCAGCGGATCCATCAGGTGGCTGGCGTAGACGCCGGCCCCCACATAGCCGATGCACCGCCGGCCCTCGAAGATGGGGCAGTACATGGACAAGATCATGCTGCCGGTGCCGGGGGACTTCATGATGCCCAGGTCGGTCAGCTGCTGCTGGGCCAGGATAGTGTCCTGGAGGGTCTTCAAGGGATCCCCCGACCGGGTGGTCATGCCGATGGCCCCCTGGGAGGTGTGGGTCCGTACATGGGTGTCCGGGGCGGCGATGTAGAGCCCCTCGAACACCCCTTTGACAGCGGCGAAGTCCTCCGTATACTCCTGGGCCCGGGCCAGGAGGGCGGGATCGTCCGGATCCCGGAGGAGATCGTGGACCTCGCTGCCCAAAGCGAAGGCGGTCATATATTCCTCGGCGGAGAGCACGTATTCATCGATGACAGCGGCCCTGGACTCCACGGCGTCGGTCATCTGATCGGTGACGTCGCTTTTGACTACGGAAGCGGCGTTGGTGGATACTGCCAGCCAGAGCAGCGTCATGCCCGCCAGAGCGATCATGGTCGCAGCGATCCCGATCCGCGCTGCCAGTTTTTGTTTTCGAAAAACCGCATAGGAAGATCCCCCATAGAAAAAGGTCCAGGGTCGCGGCTGCCCTGCCGGCTGAGGCCCGGAGCCAGATCTGCGCGGCGGGCATGCCCCCATCCCCAAGGGGTAGTATAGTTGATTTCCCCCCGCTTTTCAAGAGATTCGTTGCCGCCGTTTGCGGGGGCCTCCGCCGCTCCGGATCCGGTTTGGGGGACTTGTGGATGTCCTGAATGCAGGATGGGACCTCCCGCTCGGCCGGTGGGGAAGATCCGCGGCGTTTCATAGAAGGAGAAGGCCCGGTTCAGGTACGCTGCGCCGGGCCGTTTTTTGGTTTAAGGGCCTCTTCGATGGGGCGGCTTCGACTGGCCGTCCAAGCGGTCCGGCGTCCGGGAGCGGATGGACGCGGCCGGCGATCTCGGCTCCAAAGCCGCAGGAGGCCGCTTTCAGCGGCCTCCTGCGGCTTTGGAGAGTGTATAGAGAGGTAAGCGAGGAGCTTACAGCTCGCAGAGTTTGAGGAGGGCCTCCCAGTTCTTGTCGACTTCCTTC
>NZ_CAJUBK010000081.1 GCF_910584465.1 uncultured Oscillibacter sp. | reverse complement strand
TGGATCGCGGAGGCCACCGGCGTGCCCCGGTTCATCATCGGGGCCACCATCGTCTCCCTGGCCACGACCCTGCCGGAGCTGACGGTCTCCGTCACCGGCACCCTCCAGGGGGAGGTGGATCTGGCGGTGGGCAACGCGGTGGGCTCCGTCACCGCCAACCTGGGGCTGATCCTGGGGATCTCCCTGGTGTGCATCCCCTCCGCGGTGAAGCGGGCCCAGTTCCAGCTCAAGGCGCTGCTGATGGTCTTCGGCGCGGCGCTGCTGCTGGTGCTCAGCCGGGGCGGGTCGCTGGAGGCCCTGCCGGGGATGCTGCTGTTCGTCATCTTCGCGGTCTACCTCTGGAGCAACCTCCGGGACGCCCGGTCCGGCATGGCGGAGGAGCAGGCCGTCCGCCGCAAGCGCCGCACCATCTCCCGGCGGCAGATGATGGAGAAGCTGTCCCTCTTCGCCCTGGGCATCGGGGCCATCGTGACCGGCTCCAAGCTGCTGATCGACTATGGCAGCGAGCTGGCATTGCTGATGGGGGTGCCCGCCAGCATCATCGGCGTGACGATGGTGGCCATCGGCACGTCCCTGCCCGAGCTGGTGACGACGCTGACCGCCATCGCCAAGAAGGAAGCCTCCATGTCCGTGGGCAACATCATCGGGGCCAACGTCATCGACCTGACGATGATCCTGCCGGTGTGCTCCGCCGTCAGCGGCGGCGCGCTGACCATCGGCGCCCAGACCACGGCGCTGGACATGCCGGCGTGTTTGCTGCTGTGCTGCGTGGCGGTGATCCCGCCCCTGGCGACGGAGCGGTTCTACCGCTGGCAGGGCGTGCTGATGCTGGGGCTGTACGCGGGCTATGTGGTGCTGCTGGTGACTTGAGGCCGTCCCCTTGGACGATCGGCGCCCCCGGCCGCTCTGCGGCCGGGGGCGTCTGCATGGCCCGGGGACGGGGAGCGTCCCGGGAGAGGGCCCGCCTGCCCGCGGGCCGGGGCGCATGAGGGGGCCCGGAGGAGCGTCCCCGCTCCCCCGGGCCCCGTCTCGTCCGCCAGGGTCAATGCCCCGTCTTGTCCCACAGCGTCAGCATCGCGCACATGCAGGTCAAGATCGCCAGCGCGGCCTGGCCCAGGAAGAGGTTGAGGCTGACGCTCCGCTTGTCCCGCCGACGCTCCGCCGCCACGCAGGCGAAGACGTACACGGACACCACGCCGAAGATCATGACCAGCGCGTCCGCCGCCGCCTCCCGGCCCATGACGGTGGCCAGGGTGTACAGCAAGAAGCCGATGCCCGAGAAGACCGCCCCCATCGCCAGCTGCTGCGGCCCATGGAGCAGGAAGGAGTTCCGTCGTTTCATTCGCATACCCTCCGTTGTATATCGATAGATTTTTACGGACCGTGATCACTTTTCGTATCCGTTGACGATGACGTCCAGGACCTCCGCGGCCACGGCGCCCGCCACGCTGCTGCCGCCCCCGCCGTTCTCCACCATGACCACGAAGGCGTAGGGCGCGTCCTCGTCCCGCAAAAAGCCGGCGAACCAGGCGTGGGGGCTCCGGCCCCCGCCCACCTCGGCGGTGCCGGACTTGGCGCACAGGTCCATGTTCGGGAAGCGGCCGGCGCCGTAGGTCTTCTCCACGTTCCCGGCCATCAGCTCCGCCAGCGCCTCCGCCGTGTCCCGGGAGATCAGCTCCCGCGTCCGCCGCGTCCGGTGGGGCAGGGAGGGGATGCCGAAGCCGTCCTTCGACCGCAGGATCAGGTAGGGCTCCGCCGCCCTGCCGCCGCCGGCGACGGCCCCCATATAGACCATCAGGGCGCAGGGGTTCACCAGATCCCGGTCCTGGCCCACGCCCGCCCAGCCCAGGCGGCCCTCGTCCAGCTCCCAGTCGAAAGAGCCTTTGGCGGAGGACAGCCCGTCCAGATCGTAAGCCGCGGTGAGGCCCGCCTTCTCCGTGTAGCGCCGGAGCGTGTCCGCCCCCAGCTCCACGGCGATCTGGGCGAAGGCGGTGTTGCAGCTGTTGGCGAAGGCGTCCGCGATGCCCTGCTCCCCGTGGACGGCGGGGCAGGTGATGGTCTCTGCCCCGATCTGCAGGGACCCGGTGCACGACCAGGTCCGGGACTCCAGGTCCGGGACGGTCTCCAGCGCCGCCGCCAGCGTCACGGTCTTATAGACGGAGCCGGGGGCGAAGGCGGAGGAGAGGAAGCGGTTCAGGTACGCCCCCTCCCAGCGGGCGGCGGTCTCGATGTCCTCCGGGACGTCCAGGGGGTCGTAGCTGGGGGCGGAGACCATGCAGAGGACCTCCCCCGTCCGGTAGTCGTACACGCCCACGGCCCCGGCCCGGCCGCCCAGGGCCTGGTACGCCTCGTAGTTGTACCGGGCGTCCAGGGTGAGGGTCAGTTCCCCGCCCCGGTCCGCGCCGAAGGCCCCGCCCAGCAGGTCCCAGCCCGTCAGCCGGTCGGCGAAGGCGTTCAGCGCCCCGGTGCCGATGTTCCCCTGGAGGTCCCCCACGGCGTGGAGGGTGGCCTTGCGGACCGTGGCGTCGCGGTAGTAGGTCCGCTCCCCGCCCTCGGCGGAGGAGAGCACGTCCCCGTCCCGGTCCAGCACGGTCCCGGCGATGAGGCGGCCCTGGGCGTCGTAAAGGTGGCGGTTGAAGGCCGAGGAGACCCACTCGCCGCCGTGGAGGGCATAGCGGAAGAGGAACAGCCCGGTCCCGGCCGCCAGCACCAAAGCCAGCAGGAAGCAGACGACGGCCCGGTTCTCGATCTTTTTCAAATGGACACCTCCCATCCAGGACTCCCGTCCCCCGTCTCTCGTCCCCCGTCCCTCGTCCCCCCACAGGGGAGGGGGGATGCTCAAGGGGGGACGGGTCCCCCCTTGAAGGAGGCGGAGGGAACGGAGCGGAACGGATGCCCGGCGTCAGCCGGGCGGAGTGGAGCGCAGTTTCTGACGCCGGATGGCGAAGCTGGCGTGCTCCCGGGTGTCCGTGGCCTTCAGGAAGGCCAGCAGGCCCCAGGCGGATATCATGGCGGAGCCGCCGTTAGACACGAAGGGGAAGGTCACGCCGGTCAGCGGCAGGATGTCCACGGACCCGAAGACGTTCAGACAGGTCTGGAACACCAGCAGCGACCCGGCGGCGCAGGCCGCCAGGCAGTAGAAGCTGCTCCGCGCCGCCCGGCAGGCCCGGACGGTGAAGAACGCCAGGGCCACGATGGCCCCCACGGCGAAGCACGCGATCACCAGCCCCCACTCCTCGCAGAGCATCCCGAACACCAGGTCGGTGTCCGCCGCCGGGACCCGGTGGAGCCAGCCCTCCCCGGCCCCCATGCCCAGCAGGCCCCCGGAGGCCGCCGCCGACATGGTGCGGGTCTGCTGATAGCCGCCGCCGGAGGGGTCGGACCAGGCCCGGCCCCAGACCGCGAAGCGGCTGAGGATATAGGGCTTGAACTTCACGACGATCCCCGCGCCGAACACCGCCCCGCCGCAGATCAGGGACAGCGTGGCGAAGTCCCCGGAGCGGAGGTAGGCCAGGACCAGGAAGGTGACGAAGAAGACCGCCGCTGTGCCGAAGTCGCTCATCAGGCCCAGCAGGCCCACGCACACGCCGGTGAGGACGATGAAGAGGGTCAGGTTCCGCCGCCGGAACAGCCGCTCCAGCGTGGCGGACCCGGCGAAGATATAGGAGATCTTGGCGATCTCCGAGGGCTGGACGGACACGCGGCCCAGGGAGATCCAGTTCACCGCGCCGTATTTGGAACGGCCCAGGGCCAGCGTGAGGGCCAGGAGGGCGATGGAGGCCGCCGCCATGGCCCAGCGGACCCGGCGGACCCGGCCCAGGTCCCGGAGGAACAGCCCCAGGACCAGGAACAGCAGGAGCCCCAGCAGGATGGCCAGGAGCTGCTTATACAGGCTCCCCGGTGCGCTGGAGGCCGTGACGGCCAGGGAGAGCGTGGAGAGGAAGAAGGCGATCGTCTCCATCTCGAAGCCCACGCAGCGGCACAGCCGCAGGGCCAGGGCATAGAGCCACATCACCGCCGTCAGCCCCAGGAAGGCCAGGGGCACGGCGGGAGAGGCGTCCCCCCCGGCGGACAGCATCAGCTGGACGCAGGACAAGAGCTGGAACACCGTCAGCCAGAGGAAGGAGGGCCACATGGCGGCGGGGCGCTCGGCCCGGCGCCTGGCCTCCAGCTCCTCCCGCTCCGCGGCGGTCTGGGGCAGGAACAGCAGGGGCACGCCCCCCAGCTCGATCTGGTCCCCCAGGCGGACGGGGGCGGAGCCCTCCACCTTTTCGCCGTTGAGGAGGACGCCGCCTTTGGAGCCCAGGTCGTAGAGGGTCCAGCGGTCCTCCTCGTCCCGGCAGAGGGCGGCGTGCTGGCGGGAGACGCTGGGGTAGTTCAGGCGCACGTCGGCGCTCTTCCCCCGGCCCAGGATGTTCTCCCAGTGGGTGAGGGGCACGGAGCCCCCGCCGGGGAGGCTGAGCTGGCCCCAGGTCTCCGGCGTGTGGGGGACGCGGAGGAGGGATTTCACCGCCCTCCAGAGGATGGCCCCGGCCAGGATGGGGGAGAGGACGCGGACGAAGGCGGTATAGAAGATCCCGGCGGCGGGATGGGCCGCCAAGAGCTCGGGCAGTCCCATGGACACGCCTCCCTTCTTTGCGATGCTCCCTCAGCATACCACGGTTTTATGAAAAAATCTACCTTGCCAAAAATTCCCCGCCGGTACCTTCACTTTTTCGGCATCCTGCCGATATATTGGATAGAGAGGATGTGTCCGGGATAGAGAGGATGTGCCCGGACTCTCCCGGGACGGAAAGGATCGACTATGGAAAGCGTGAAGAGCAGCCTGGGCGAATATGTACAGTTTGGCAAGTGGACCTTCAAGAACGCCACAGACCAGCTTCGGAAGGTGACGGACCCGGAGGAAATCCAGAAATTCCAGGAGAACTGCGTGGTCTTCAACCCCTCGACAGAGGAGCAGAAGGACAGGTTCCGGGCGGAGTTCAGCGAGCCCGCCATGGACAGGAGCCCCGTCATCTCCGACGTGAAACGGGAGGTGTACGGCCAGGCGGAGGCCGCTATCGGCAAGTTTTTCGACGGGGCGATTTCAGCGGAGGAGCTGGCGGACGCCTACCAGAGCCTGTCCGACCGTCTGCTGGACGCCTGCAAGGACCGGGGATATCCCATGCCCTTATGGGGCGACATGATGGGCCCCGCTTTCCAGGAGACCTTTTACGGCGAGTTCCGCCGCATGGTCCTGGACGGGGCCGTGAAGCGGAACAACGCTGAGGGCCAGGGCTATATCACCGGGGACATGACCGCCCAGCGGAACTGGAAGTACTACAACTCCGATTACTACTACCAGAGCGAGGAGGCCGTCTCCGCCCTGACGGAGAAATTTACCGCCATGGCGGAGGAGCGGGGCTGGCAGGACACGGTTTCCGTCCGCGACTACAAGGCCAAAGGGCTGGACCTCTATTACAATTTCAACTCTGCCCTGTCCAACCACTTCCATGTGGACGACCAGTTTGTCAAGGATCCGGACCAGATCCCGCCCAGGGACTTCCGCTGGTTCTACCAGTCCGGCGGGAACACCGGGAAGACAGGCTCCGTCACATCCCTGACCATCGAGCACCCGGACGGGACCACGACTTTTATCGACTACACCAAGCCGGGCTTTGACCCCACGGACCCCACTAAGGGGACCACTTGGGCCGCCTACAAGGACGAGGGCGGGACGTGGCGGTATGAGAGCGCCGATCTCACCTATGACTTTTCCAAGGGCGATCTGAAGAACGTGGCCGCGCTGCTGAAATTCTCCGGGCAGTCCGGCGGGGCCCAGGAGGCCGTGGACCGTTTCCTGAACGATCTCCAGGTCTACCCCGGCGGCTATTTCAGCCGCTTCCCCCAGCACAGGGCGCTGGGCATGGACCTGCGGGCCTGACAGGCCCCGCCGGCTGAAGAGAGGAGGTCTGCCATGAGCGGCATACAGGTGAACAGCGGGGCCTCCTCCCGGCAGGCTCAGAGCGCCGCCAGGACGGCGAGACCGCCGGACGAGGGCCCCGACCTCTATGAGATGATGAAGCAGGCCCGGGAGCAGGCCGACGCCGCCCGGGAGCGGTACCGCGCCGCCAAGCCCGCGCCCCGGTATGGCGACGCCCCCATCGAAGCCTATGCCCGGCTGGCCCGGGCCCGGAAGCCCTCGGAGGTCAGCGCCGCCGCCGGCTTCGCCCGGCGGCAGATCGCCCGGCTGAAAGCCGCCAAGCAGACCGACCCCGACAACGCCAAGCGCATCCAGGCCGCGATAAGCCAGCTCCAGAAGGCCGTCCGGCGGGCGGGGAAGAAGGCCCGGGAGCTGGACCGGGAGGAGCTGGCCCGGGCCCGGCAGGAAAAGCTGGCCCGGGAGGAGCGCACCCGGGAGGCCCAGCGCCAGCGGCAGGAGCTGGCCCGCAGGCAGGCCCTGCGGAAGCTTCGGGAGTCCGGCTATCTCCGGGAGGCGGAGATCGACGACCGGATGCAGGCCCAGATCGCCGCCGTGGACATGCAGCTGCGGGAACAGGCCCAGAAGTTCGAGTCCGTCCCCTCCGCGGAGGCGGCGGCCCAGGCTTACGCCGCCGGGAGCGCTCCGGAGCCCTCCGCCGGCGAGGCCGTCGACGTACAGGCATGAGGGATGACCGGCCCCGGCAGGAACGCCGGGGGCGGTCTTTTTACGCTTCCGGGCCTCCCGCCTCCAGCTCCACGCTGAGGCCGTTGACCTCCACGCCCTCCCCGGCGGGGACGAGGAGGTACTTCCGCCCGTCGATGATCCGCGTCTCCACCAGATAGCTGTAGGCCGGGTCGATGGAGATCGTGGCCTGCTCCGTCTTCACGTCGAACCGCTTCACGTCGATCAGGTTCTCCGGGTCCAGGGCCGCGCCCGCGAACGCCTCGCCGCACCGCGCCTGGAACGCCTCCGCCCGCTCCTCCGGCACGCCGCACTCCCGCAGGATCCCGCCGACCTCCTCCACGGACAGGGCCAGGCGCTCCTGCCCCCCGGCCTCCTTGTGGGCCTCGATCTTCTCCAGCAGGCGGCCGTGGACGGCCTGGACCACCTCCAGGCTGCACGCCTCCTCCAGCGAGGCGCGGAGGGCGCCCTCGAACGCCTCCTTCTGCTCGGCGGCGGACATGGGGGGCTCCGTGCGGAAGACGGCGTCGATGAACTCCTGGTGGATGGCGTCGGCCTTCCGGGTGTAGAAGAGGGCGTTGTAGAGGTTCGCCGCCCGGTCGTCGAAGGCCGGGAAGAGGAAGCCCAGCTCCGGGGCGGAGACGATCTGCCCGGCGGCGCAGCTGTGGAACTCGTTCTCGCCGGGGAAATAGCCCAGCTCCATCCTGCACGCCTTCACGGGGCAGACCGCGCATACGATATAGGAGAAGACCTGGTCGTGGCCGTCGACCTCACCGCTTTTGTCCCGGTGGGGCACGTCGTAGGCGTCGTGGGCCAGGAGGATGATGTAATTGCCACCCTCCAGGTCCAGGGCGTCGATGACGGTGCGGTAGAACCCCTCCCGGATCTCGCCGTCCTTCAGCTCAGACTCCCGGAGGGCGGAGAGGAGGCGGTGCTCGTCGCTGTCCGCCACCTGCTGGGTGGAGAAGACCACGTCGATGAGGTTCTTCCCCAGGGAGCCGGACAGGGCCTTCCTCAGCAGGGACAGGTACTTCTCCGCCTCCTCCTGGGGCATGTTCCCCAGGGACTCGTCCAGATAAGAGACGATCTGGCGGCTGGAGCCGTTGACATAGCAGCCGTAGATCCGGCTGACGGCGGACTTCTCCGGGCGGAAGCGGCGGCGGAGCTCGCCGATCTCTTTTCGATCCATCGTGATACCTCGCTTTCCGGCGGCACCCCGCCGGGTATTTTTGGGGCCGTTGTCAAACATCCATTCTACTGGAAAGCGCCTGAAAAGGCAAGCCTTTTCTTCCGCCGGGGCCGGGGCGCAAAATTTCCTGAAAAACCTCTTGACATTTCCCGGAGGCTCTGCTATCATAATCACTGTTCTGATGAAGGACGCCTGACATGGGGGTATAGCTCAGCTGGGAGAGCGCTTGAATGGCATTCAAGAGGTCAGCG
>NZ_CAJUBK010000080.1 GCF_910584465.1 uncultured Oscillibacter sp. | reverse complement strand
TCATCGAGCCCTCCCTGGGCGCGGACCGGATGACCCTGGCCCTGCTGGTGGAGGCTTACGACGAGGAGGTCGTGGACGAGGCGAAAAAGGACGTGCGCACCGTCATGCGCTTCCATCCCGCCATCGCCCCCTTCAAGGCCGCCGTCCTGCCCCTGTCCAAGAAGCTCAGCGCGAAGGCCCAGGAGATCTGGCAGCAGCTCTCCAAGGACTGGATGGTGGACTTCGACGAGACCGGCTCCATCGGCAAGCGCTACCGCCGGGAGGACGAGATCGGCACCCCCTACTGCATCACCGTGGACTTCGACACCGTGGGCGACGAGTCGAAGGCCGGCGACGAATGCGTCACCGTCCGTGAGCGGGACTCCATGGCCCAGGTCCGCATCCCCATCAGCGGCCTGGAGGCGTACCTCACGGAGAAGCTGGCCTACTGATGCGAAGACCTTGGCTGCTCCAAACGGGACCGGACGGCCTGCCCAAAGCGCGGCAGGCCGTCTTCTGGCTGTGGAACGGCGGCATCCTGCTGGCGGCGGGGCTGTGCCTGGGCCTGCTGTCGCTTTTGTTCGCCTATGGCGACTATCCGGACACGATCATGGACAGCTACCTCCGCCATCCCCTGCTCTTGTGCCTGAACCTGGCGCCGGTGGTCCTTTTCCTGGCCCTGCTGTACGGGGCGCTGGGCCGGGCCGGGCCGGCCTTCCTGGCGGGGGGAGGCGTGGTCCTGGGCCTCTCCCTGGGGAACTACTATAAGCTCCGCTTCCGGGACGACCCCCTGATGTACCAAGACCTCCGGAACCTCCGGGACGCGGCGGCCATCACCTCCATGGCGGACTACGACCTGACGCCGGACAAGCGGGTGTGGTGCGGCCTCCTGGCCCTCCTCCTGGGCACGGTCTTCCTCCTCTGCTTCGCGCGGGGACGGCTGCCGAAAAAGGCCAGGCTGGCCCTGCTGCTGACGGCGGCGGCGCTGTGCGTCCCCATGGCGGCGGCCTGCGGCGACGACGGGCTGTACGGCGGGGAGACGGACAACATGGCCCAGTTCAACGTCACCGAGCGCTGGTCCGCCACCCGGCAGTACCTGTCCAAGGGCTTCGTCTACCCCTTCCTCCACAGCGTCTCCGCCGGAGCGGTCCGGCCCCCGGAGGGCTATCGGAGGGCGGAGGCGGAGGCCCTGCTGGCGTCCTATACGCCCCAGGACATCCCGGACGCGCGGAAGGTGGACCTCATCACCATCCAGCTGGAGGCATTCGCCGACCTCTCCCGCTGCGGCGGCGCGGAGGGCGTCGATCTGGAGCGGGCCTATGGCATCTACCACCAGCTGGAGGCGGAGGGCCTCTCCGGGGACCTGGTGACCAACATCTTCGGCGGCGGCACGATCGACACGGAGCGGGCCTTTTTGACCGGGTTCGCCGATCAGCGGGACTACCGGGGCAAAACGAACTCCTACGCCTGGTACCTGGGCTCCCAGGGGTACGCCCTGGAGGGGTGCCACCCCTGCTACGCGTGGTTCTACAACCGCCGGAACGTCAACGCCTACCTGGGCATCCCCAACTACCACTTCATCGAGGACCGCTTCGGGGAGCTGAACCCCACCGGCCCGGCCCCGGACAGCATCCTCTTCCCGGAGATCTTCCGGCTCTACGAGGAGAACCGGGACGGCGGCGGCGCGCCTTACTTCTCCTTCAACGTCAGCTATCAGGGCCACGGCCCCTACAGCACGGAGGGGGCCTGGCGCGGGGAGCACTTCACCGACGGCCGCTACTCGGAGGCCACCACCAACATCGTGGACAACTACCTGGGCTCCCTGCTGGATACGCAGGAGCAGCTCCGATGGCTCTTCGACCGGTTCCGGCAGGAGGAGCGGCCCGTGGTGCTGGTGGTGTTCGGCGATCACAAGCCCTGGCTGGGCGACAGCAACTCCGGCTATCAGGAGCTGGGCATCGACCTGACCCTCTCCCGCAGGGAGGGCTTCTACAACTACTACGCCACCCGGTATCTCATCTGGGCCAACGACGCCGCCAAAGCGGCCCTGGGCGGCGATCTCAGCGGCGAAGGGCCGGACGTCTCCTCCTGCTTTTTGATGGACCTGCTCTTCGACCGGCTGGGCTGGACCGGCGGCGCCTGGGCCCAGGCCACCGCCGACATCTGGCGGGAGATCCCCGTGCTCACCGATCATGGGCGGTACGTCCGGGACGGCCGGCTGACCGCGGAGCTGGACGAGGAGGGGGAGCGGGCCCTGCAGACCTATCTCTGCCTCCAATACTACTACCGCAGGGAGTTCCGATACGACTAGCGAAAAGGCGGGGCCGCGGGGATCCTCCCCCGGCCCCGGAAGGCTCACGTGATGAAACGACACATCCTTTTGAAAAAGCGGCGCGGCCCCATCGGGCCCCCATGGCTCCGGCTGTGCCTCTTTGCCGCCGCCGCCCTCTGCATGGGGCTGGCGGTGGGGGGCGCCATGCAGTGGATCTCCCTGGGGACCCTGCCCGGCGTCCTGGAGTGGGCCGGGGACCATCCCGGCCACTTGGCCATGACCGCCCTGCTCTGGGCCGTGCCCACGGGGGTCCTGGGGGCGCTGACGGGGCGGCTGTGGGCCGCCGCCGTCCCGGTGGGGGCGGCCGGCCTGATCCTGGCCCTGGTGGACTGGTTCAAAAACGCCATCAACGGCACGCCGCTGGAGCTGGCGGACTTCGGCCTGGCGGCGCAGGCGGGGGACGTGGCGGGGCTGGCGGGGGACCTGACGCCGCCGGAGGACTTCTGGATGGCCTGCGCGGCCCTGCTGATCTGCGTGGTCCTCCTCTTCCTGACGCGGAGGCTCACCGCCCTGGAGGGGGCCGCACGGGCCCGGTCCTGCCTGTTCGCCCTGACGCTGGCGGGGGTGCTCCTCACCGGAGCGGGGACCCGGACGGTCGGCGGCTGGCTGGGGGTGGACTTCTACACCCGGATGGACGCCGCGGAGAACCACGGCCTCCACGGGCTGACCCTGGCCCTCTGGCGGGACGCGTTCCCCCAACCCAAGACGCCTCCGGAGGGCTACAGCGAGGGGCGCATGCTGGAGCTTTTGGAGCGGGTGGACGAGATTTTGGGGGAGGGGCCTCCCGGGACGGCGGAGGCGCCCAACATCCTCTTCATCCTCTCCGAGTCCTTCTACGACCTCACCCGCCTGCCGGTGCTCCGGTACGGCGGCGACCCGCTGGAGAACTTCCACGCTCTGGAGGCCGAGGGCATCAGCGGGACCTTCCACAGCCACTACCTGGGATACGGCACCGGATACATCGAGATGTCCATGCTCTATGGGCTGAACGGCCTGGACCTGCCGCCGGGGGCGAACCTCTGCTTCCAGGACGACGCCGTCTACGAGCGCTTCGGCTCCCTGGCGGAGCAATACACCGCCTCCGGCTGCTATACCGCGGAGATGCTCCACGCCTTCGACGATTCGCTCTACAACCGCACCGTCACCTATCCCCTGATGGGGTTCCAGGACCTCTATTTCTCCGAGGACATCCGGCAGATGGGCATCCAGCGGGAGGGCGGTGTCTACGGCGGGTACTACATGCGGGACGGCTACCTCTTCCAGGGGATGCTGGAGCGGATGGAGGCCATCCGCCGCCAGGGCAAACGGGCCTTCCTCTACGGCATCTCCATGGAGAACCACCAGCCCTTCGATCCGGAGAAGTTCAACTACGCCTGCCAGATCCCCCTGATCGCCGAGGACTTCACGCCGGCCCAGCGGGACGTCATCCGGGTCATGCTGGAGGGCATCACCCGGGCGGACCAGGCCCTGGGCGAGCTGACGGACGCCCTGCGGGGGATTGAGGAGCCCACCATCGTGGTCTTCTTCGGGGACCACCGGCCCAACCTCTTCATGCCCGGCGGGGACACGGTGTACACCCTCCTGGGCATGTGCCCGGAGAACGATACCCAGAGCTGGACCCCGGAGGAGGTCTGCGAGCTGTTCTCCACGGACTACCTGATCTGGGCCAACGACCCGGCCCTGCTGGCCGGACAGGCGGGGACGCGCGCGGAGAGCAGCGTCACCGCCCTTGGCCCCCAGCTCCTGGAGCTGACGGGACAGCCGGTGTCCCGGTACTGGGCGCTGCTGGGGAAGGTCCGGGAGGTCTGCCTCACCCAGACGGACCTCTACTTCGTGGACGGCCAGGGACGCCCCAGCTCCGGCCGGGAGGACGCGGAGCTCGGCCCCGAGGCCCTGGAGCTGCTGGAGCTCCGGGACGCGGTGATCTATGACGCCGTGTATGGGAAGCAGTTCATCACGGAGCAGATGGACCGGCCTCCCGGGACATGAAAAAACGCGCTGGGAAGGCCCCGCCGTCTCTCGACGGCGGGGCCTTCCCGCGCTCAGAAGAACATGCCCAGGAAGCCGTCGGGCCGCTCCTGGGCCTGGGCCCAGATCTCGTGGAACAGGCCGGCCGGGATGCTCTGGGCATGGGAGCTCCCCTCCTCCCCCGCCGGGCGCAGGGCCCGCAGATCCTCGGGGAAGGGCTCCGGCGCCAGGGCCCCCTCGCCGCCTCGTTCGCCGCCGTAGGAGAAGGAGAGCCCGTTCCGGTAGAACTCCACCCGGCGGGTCTCCCGGCGGCTGCCGTCCAGCTCCGAGTAGATCCGATAGGGCTCGTCGTCCAGGTCGTGGTCCCATTCGAGCAGTACATACTGCATGGCGTCACCTCCCAAAAAAGCGCCGGATGTCCTCCTGCGATGCGTGGACGCTGCCCTGGGCGAAGCCCTTCCGGCCTCCGCCCCGGCCCTGGAGGGCCCCGTTCAGCTCCTTCACCAGGGGGGCGACGTCCGACCCGTCGGCCCGGACCAGGGCATAGGACCACGCCTCCCCTCCCCCGGAGAACACCGCCGCCAGACCGCCGCAGCGCTTCCCCACGGCGTCCGCCAGGCGGCGCAGGCTGTCCGGGCGCATGGGGCCCTGGAACACCAGCACGTCCCCCCGGCCCTCCTGCTCCGCCGCGATGGCGGCGAAGGCCGTCTGCTCCAGATCGGCGATGCGTTCCTTTGCGGCGGCCAGCTCCCCCTCCAGCCGCCCCACGGCGGCCAGGACCTCCAGGGGCTTCACGCTGAGGCGCTGCCCCGCGGCGCGGGCCTCGTCATAGACGCGGGAGAGATACCGCAGGGCCCGGGCGCCGCAGAGGATCTCCATCCGCACGCCCTCCCGGAACCGCTGGCAGGAGAGGATCTTGACGAGGCCCACCTGCCCCGCCCGGAGGACATGGGTGCCGCAGCAGGCGCAGCGGTCCGCCTCAGGGAACTCGACGATGCGGACCTTCCCCGTCAGCTCTTTCTTGCTCCGGTACTCCAGGGCCGCCAGGGCCCCCGGCGGGGGATAGGAGACCTCTACCGGGGCGTCGGCCCAGACGGCCTCGTTGGCCAGGCGCTCCGCCTCCAGAGCCTCCTCCCAGCTGATGTCCGCGTCATAGTCGATGGTGACGGTCTCCGCCCCCAGGTGGAAGCCCACGTTGCTGCAGTGATGGAGCCGGCAGAGGATGCCGCTGAGGATATGCTCCCCGGAGTGCTGCTGCATATGGTCGAAGCGGCGGGGCCAGTCGATCGATCCGGAGACGGCCTCCCCGGCCTCCAGCGGGGCGGCGCAGGTGTGCAGGATCTCGCCGTCCCGCTCGTGGACGTCCGTCACCGGGACCTCTTCCCCGGCGGCGGTCCGCAAGATCCCATGGTCGGCGGGCTGGCCCCCGCCCTCGGGGTAGAAGGCCGTCCGGTCCAGGACCACCTTCCAGGCCCCCTTCGCCTCCTCGCAGCGCAGGACCGCGGCGGGGAAGGTCTTCAAAAAAGGGTCGTCGTAGTAAAGTTTCTCCGTCCCCATGTCTCCATCCTCCTTCCTAAGATCGTGCAGGCCAAGGCCCCCGAGCGGGCCCGGCCCCACAGGCTCCCTGGTGCGCCCACCTCAGCCCCGGAGGGCCCCTGCGGGCCCCAGGCCCCCATCCTCCGTCAGCTCCAGGAGGCCCAGCTCCACCTTCCACCGCAGGACCCGGAGGCAGGCTTCGTCGATCCGCCCCTCCTCCAGCGTCCCGTCCTTCACGGCCTGGATCGCCCGGGGGATCTGGGTGCGGTAGTCCGAGGTCACCACCAGGTCGTTCCCGGTCTGGAGGGACAGCACCGCCGCGTCCCCGCCCACCGCGTATCTGGACACCGCCTCCATGGCCAGATCGTCCGTCATGACCACGCCGCCGAAGCCCAGGTCCTCCCGGAGGACGCGGTGGACCTCCGGCGAGAGGGAGGCGGGGAGCTCCGGGTCCATGCACTCCACGATGTTGTGGCTCACCAGCACAGCGGGCATAGGCGGGGAGGCCGCCCCCGCGGCGAAGCCCGCCTGGAAGGGGAGGAAGTCCCGCTCCAGGAAGGTCTCGACCGGCCGGCTGTCCACGGCCGCGCCGGTATGGGTGTCCTCGTTGTCCCCGTAGCCGGGGAAGTGCTTCAAAACGCTGCCCAGCCCGCAGCGGGACTGGACCTCCACCACCCGCTGGACATAGGCGCTGACCGCCTGGGCGTCTTCGCCGATGGTGCGGTCATAGATGAAGTCCCCCGGGTCCTGGGAGACGTCCGCCACCGGGGCCAGATCCACGTTGAAGCCCAGGGCCTTCAGGAGGATGGACCTCTCCCGGGCCTCCGCCTCCACCGCCAGGAGCCCGTCCTCCCCCTGCTGCCAGAGCTTCCGGGGGCTGGAGAACTTCTTGTCCCGGAGCTTGGGGTTGGAGCTGACCCGGACCACCGTGCCGCCCTCCTCGTCCACGCCGATGAGCAGGGGGATGGCCGTGTCCTGACGTGCCGCCGCCCCCTGATAGGAGGCGATGGCCTGGATCAATCCGTTGGCCGTCACATCCTGGGTGTCCCGGCCAAAGAGGATGTATCCCCCCAGGTGGTAGGTCAGCACGTCCTCCACGGCGTTCTCCGCCGGGCAGCGGACGAAGAAGAGCTGGCCCACCTTGGCCTCCAGGCTCATGCCCTCCAGCTCCTCCCGCAGGGCCGCCTCCACGGGCCCCGCCGGCTCCTCATCCTCTCCGGTCTCTCCGTCTCCTCCGGCCTCCCCGTCCTCCCCGGGGAGCTCCGACGGATCTTGGGCGCCCTCCACCGGGGGGATCTCCGGCCCCCCCGGCGCGGGGGGCACCATCTCCCCGCCGCAGGCGGTGAGGACCAGCAGGAGGCAGGCCAGGCACCACGCGCCGCGGCGCGCCCTCATCGCAGCGCCTCCACCTCCGCCAGCCACAGCGCGGCCTGGGCGTCGCTGGGCATCCGCCAGTCCCCCCGGGGGGAGAGGGACACCGTGCCGATCTTCGGCCCGTCGGGGAGGCAGTCCCGCTTGAACTGCTGGGAGAAGAAGCGGCGGTAGAAGGACCTCAGCCACTTCAGGATGACCTCCCGGCCGTACTTGCGCCCCAGGGCGTGCTGGGCCAGGCGGAAGATCTTGCCCGGGGCGAAGCCCCAGCGGATGACGTGATACAAAAAGAAGTCATGGAGCTCATAGGGCCCCACCAGGTCCTCCGTCCGCTGGCTGATCTCCCCCTGGACGGCGGGCAGCAGCTCCGGGGACACCGGGGTGTCCAGGATGTCCTCCAGCACGTCGTGGAGCTCCGGCTCCTCCCCGTCCCGGGAGAGGTAGCGCACCAGGTGGCGCACCAGGGTCTTGGGGATGGAGGCGTTGACGCCGTACATGCTCATGTGGTCGCCGTTGTAGGTGCACCAGCCCAGGGCCAGCTCGCTGAGGTCCCCGGTGCCGATGACCAGGCCGCCGCTGGCGTTGGCGATGTCCATCAGGACCTGGGTCCGCTCCCGGGCCTGGGCGTTCTCATAGGTGACGGAATGGTCCTCCGGGTCGTGGCCGATGTCCCGGAAGTGGCTGCGGACCGAGGCGGCGATGTCCACCGTCCGCAGGGTGGTCCCCATCTGCTCGGCCAGGATCACGGCGTTGTTGCGCGTGCGGTCCGTGGTGCCGAAGCAGGGCATGGTGACGGCGACGATGTCCGTCATGGGCCGGTCCAGCAGCTTCATGGCAAGGCCCGTGATCAGCACCGCCAGCGTGGAGTCCAGCCCGCCGGAGAGGCCCACCACGGCGGTCTTCGCCCCGGTGTGCTCCAG
>NZ_CAJUBK010000079.1 GCF_910584465.1 uncultured Oscillibacter sp. | reverse complement strand
GCATCCCCTCCCGGTGGATCCTGCCGGAGAACAAGGAGATGGCGGAGATCTACGGGTACAACGTCATCGATCCCCTGTCCGTCATGCTGACCCACCTGTCCGAGACGGTGAAGAAGTACGCCTACGAGATGCTGGGCCGGACGGAGACCATCCAGCTGGTGGACAATTTGAAGCGCTCCGCCCCCGAACTGGTGGAAGAGGCCATCCCCAGCATCATCTCTTACGCCACGCTGGAGAAGGTGCTCCGGAACCTCCTGAAAGAGGGCGTGCCCATCAAGGATCTGGGCACCATCGTGGAGACCCTGGCCGACGCGCTGACCCAGGGCCGGGACATCGACGCCGCCACGGAGCAGGTCCGCGGCGCGCTGGCCCGCACCATCACCCGCCGCTTCTGCGAGGACGGGCAGCTCCGGGTCGTCACCCTGGACGCGGAGGTGGAGAAGAAGATCATCGCCTCCCTCACCCGGAACGAGCAGGGCGTGTACCTGGCGATGGGCCCGGACCTGATGCAGCAGATCGTCTCTCAGCTGGCGAACCAGATGAAGAAGTTCAACGACCTCTCCCAGACCCCCATCATCCTGGTCAGCCAGGTGATCCGGGGCTACTTCGCCAAGATGATCACCCAGTTCTATCCCGGCGTCTATGTGCTCTCCTTCAATGAGATCACCAGCGCCGTGCAGATCCAGGCCATCGGCAACATCACCCTGGACGGCCCGGCCCGGTCGGAACGGAAGGCGGTGGGCACATGAACGAGACGACCGCCCTGCGCTACGACGAGCGGCAGATCGAGGAGATGGATACCCAGGACCTCCTGCGGCTCTACAAGGAAACGGGGGACGAGAGCCTGAAATGGCCCCTGGCCCTGCGGTATGAGGGGCTGATCAAGAGCGCCGCCATGCAGATCCGGGGCGTGTACAGCAGCTTCGCCCAGATCGAGGACATCATCAACGAGGGCATCCTGACCCTGCTGGGGGCCATCGACAAGTTCGACCCGGACAAGGGCGTGAAGTTCGAGACCTACGTCTCCAAGCGCATCCGGGGCATGGTCATCGACCTGGCCCGGAAGCAGGACTGGATCCCCCGGAACGTCCGGAAGCGGGCCAAGGAGATCGACCTGGCCGCGGCGGAGCTCTCCACCGCCCTGGGGCGGACCCCCACGGACGAGGAGATCGCCAAGCACCTGGGCATCTCCCAGGAGCGGTATCAGAAGGACGCCGCCAACATCGCCCTGAGCAACGTCCTCTCCCTGGACGTGCTGATGGACACCCGGGAGGCGTCGGGCGGCGGCTACCAGATGGAGGTCCCCTCCAGCGACCTGCAGAGCCAGCCGGAGGCGGTCCTCCAGGAGCGGGAGCTCCAGAGGGCCCTGGCCCAGGGCATCGCCTCCCTGCGGGAGAACGAGCAGATCGTCCTCTCCCTGTACTATGAGCGGAACCTCCACCTGAAGGAGATCGCTCAGGTGATGGAGCTCAGCGAGCCCCGCATCTCCCAGATACATACCCGCGCGATCCAAAAGCTGCGGAACTATATGGAGAGCTACTTCAGCGAGACAGAGGCGCCGAAACCGAAGAGGAAGAAGGGATAACGTATGTTCAAGGGGTTTTACAATCTGACCTCCGCCATGCTGACGCACCAGCAGAACCTCAATGTCATCGGCAACAACATGGTCAACATCTCCACGGCGGGCTATAAGCAGGAACGCTACGTCGCCACGACCTTCGACGACGTGATGTACAGCCGTGTGGACGTGGACCACAGCAGCGGGACGGAGATCGGCCGGCAGAGCTATATCCGGGCGCCCAGCGACATCTACACGGACTACAGCCAGGGCATCCCGGAGCCCACGGACCTGCCGCTGGACTTCGCCATCGTGGGGGAGGGCTTCTTCGCCGTCCAGGACGCGGACGGCGAGGTGGCGTACACCCGGATGGGCAACTTCTCCTTGGATGACGAGGGCTACCTCTGCCTCCCCGGCTTCGGCCAGGTGCTGGATCCCCAGGGCCAGCCCATCTACCTGGGCACCGACAAGATCCGGTGCGACAAGCAGGGCACCATCTATTACGACGTGCTCTCGGATGAGGGCGGCACCGCCATCGGACAGCTGGGGGTCTACCGCTTCGAGGACAACGAGGCGCTGGAGCGGAACGACCGGGGCCTCTTCACCGGGGAGGGCGCCCAGCAGAGCACGGATTTCGTGATCTGGAACCAGTACCTGGAACGCTCCAACAGCGACATGGTCAAGCAGATGACCGAGATGATCACCTATCAGCGGGCCCTCCAGAGCGCTGCGCAGGTCACCAAGATGTACGATCAGGTGATGAACCGGGCGGCCACCGAGGTCGGCCGCTTCCAGTAAAGGGGAGGGGAACGCATGAATCAATCCTTTTTCATCGGGGCCGTGGGCGCGCACCAGCAGCTCAAGCGCCTGACGGTCCACGGGAACAACATCGCCAACCTGAACACTTACGGCTATAAGGCGGAGAAGAGCCGGTTCGCCTCCTTGATGTACGACGATCTGAAGGCCGTCGGCGAGGCAGGCGGCGAAGGCGGAGGGGATTTCGAGATGCTCCCCTCCGGCGTGGGCGCATGCCTTTGGACCACGGACACGGACTTCAAGAACGGCGCGATCGAGGAGACCGGGAAGGACCAGGATTACGCCATCGCGGGGGACGGCTTCTTCGCCATCGCGGACCTGGACACCGGCGCGATCACCCTCACCCGGAACGGCGCGTTCGTCATCTCGGAGCTGATGCGCCCCTCCGGCGAGGTGGACGAGAACGGCCAGACGATCACGGACGCGGACGGCCAGCCCCTCATGGAGCGGATCTACTACCTCTCGGACAACGAGGGCCGCTTCGTCCTCAGCACCACCGGCGGCATGATCGAGGTGGAGGACGAGCACGCGGAACAGCCCGTGGGCGTTTTCGACTACATCAACTACGACGGCATGGAGCACGTGGACGGCACCCTGTTCCGGGCCATCGACAAGAACGGCGGCATCCGTATGGGCGAGGGGAAGCTGATGCGCAAGCACCTGGAGATGTCCAACGCCGACCTGGCGGAGGAGATGACCAAGGTCATCGAGTCCCAGCGGGCCTACGGCATGGCGCTGAAGATGGTCGAGGTCTCCGACGAGATCGAGACGACCATCAACGGCCTGCGCGGCTGAGAGGGGAGAGGACATGATATTGAAAAGCTATGACGAACTCAACTTCTTGGAGCTGGACGCTTTGAAGGAGGTCGGCAGCATCGGCACCGGCAACGCCGCCACCAGCCTCTCCAGTCTGATCGGGAAGCCCGTGCGCATCAAGCAGCCGGAGGTCCGCATCATGGGCTATAACGAGGCCATCGAGTGGATCGGCGGGCCGGAGCCCATCACCGCCGGCGTGCTGGTGGGCATGAGCGGCCAGCTCAGCGGCATCATGCTGTCGGTGCAGCAGCTGGACTTCGTGAACCTGGTGCTGGAGAGCATGATGGACCAGCGCATCGAGGATTACGAAGAGCTGGACGAGATCGGCCGCTCCGCCTTGACGGAGGTGGGCAACATCATGATCTCCACCTTCATCAACGCCCTCAGCAGCCTGACGGATCTGGAGATCGACCTGACGGTCCCCGCCTTCACCGTGGATATGCAGGGCGCGATCATCACCGTCCCCATGGCGGAGTACGGCGGACAGTCCAATTATATCATGACCATCGGCGGGAATTTCATCTGCAACGGGAAGGAGATCCCTTGCCGTCTGCTCCTGTCGCCGGATATTCGGTCCCTGAACTTTCTGTTGAGGAGGCTGGGCGTGAACAGTGGAGACTAAGAGCACGAAGATCACAGTGGGGATCGCGGACATGAAGATGGCCAAAGACAGCGGGATGCTGATCACCTACGCGCTGGGGTCCTGCATCGGGATCTGCCTGTACGATCAGCGGATCCGCCTGGCGTCCCTGGTCCATATCATGCTGCCGCTGAACCTGGAGCCGGGCCGGAAGAACACCATGAAATACGCCGACACCGGCATCCGGGAGACACTGAAGATGATGGAGGCCAAGGGGGCCTCCCGGTCCCGCATCACGGCGAAGATCGCCGGCGGGGCCAAGATGTTCGAGGTCAGCGGCGGATCGCTGGGCAATATCGGACAGCGCAATATCGAAAGCGTACATATGAACCTGAAGCGGGAGGGCATCCAGCTCTTGAAGGAGGACGTGGGCGGCACCGTCGCCCGGACGCTCCTCTTCGATCCCGCCACCGGCCTGGCCTGTGTCCGGTGTTACGGCCGGCCGGAGATGATCTTTTGAGCGCATCATCGTATATCATATGGTATGGGGGCAACCACTGAAAGGAGTGTGTTCGGAATGTTGTTGGAAGAGGACAAGCGGGGCATTTTGCTGGAGTCCGGCACGAATGAGATCGAGGTCATGGAGTTCACCATCAATGACAGCCTGTATGGCATCAATGTGGCGAAGGTCAAGGAGATCATCGTCTCCCAGCCCGTGAAGCACATGCCTCATGCCCACCCGGCGGTGGAGGGCATCTTCAAGCCCAGGGACAAGGTCATCACCGTGGTGGACCTGCCCAATTTCCTCCTGGGGGTCTCCGAGGAGAAAAAGGATAAGGATCTGTTCATCGTCACCAATTTCAATAAGATCAACATCGCGTTCCGGGTACACACGGTGGTGGGGATCAGCCGGATCTCCTGGACCAGCATCCAAAAGCCCGACAAGACCGTGAACGGGGGGAACGAGGGCATCGCCACGGGCATCGCCCAGTGCGGCGACGACCTGGTGACCATCCTGGACTTCGAGAAGATCGTGGCGGAGATCGCGCCCGAGACCACCATCCAGATGTCCGAGATCGACCGCCTGGGCGAGCGCAAGCGGAGCGACGCCGGCATCCTGGTGGCGGAGGACTCCGTGCTTTTGAGCAAGATGATCGAGGAGGCCCTGCATAAGTCCGGCTATGAGAACACCCAGATGTTCCCGGACGGCAGCAAGCTGTGGGAGTACCTGAACTCCCTGCGGGACGATCCCAAGATGGACGAGAAGGTCGCGCTGATCATCACGGACATCGAGATGCCCCAGATGGACGGCCACCGGCTGACCAAGCTGGTGAAGGATGACCGGGAGTTCAAGCACCTGCCGGTGATCATCTTCTCCTCCCTGATCACCGAAGAGATGCGCCGCAAGGGCAAAGAGCTGGGTGCGGACGAGCAGATGAGCAAGCCGGAGATCGGGCACCTGGTGCAGGTCATCGACCACCTGCTGGAAGAAGCCGGACGGCGGGAATGATCACGGAGGGACAGCATGAGCAGTAAATATATCGTAAGGCAGCCGATCAAGGACCCCGAGGGGAAGATCCTGGGGCAGGAGATCCTGTATTACGGGGAGAATCAGGCATTCAGCGTGGAGAACCCCCAGGCCAAGGAGTTTGCCTCCGCCGACACGATCTACAGTTTCCTCACCCAGAACAGTACGACGACACTCAAGGGCTCCTTGAACTTCATGACCTTCACGACCATGCTGCTGATGAAGAAGACGCCCCGTCTGTTCGACAAATCGGAACTGGTGATCCAGATCAACGACAGCGTCATCATCCATCCGCTGTCTATGCACTTCGTCAACCAGTTCGCCAAGGAGGGCTATAAGATCGCGGTGAACGAGTTCCAGTTCGCCCCGCGGTACCTGGCCCTGCTGGACAGCATCGATTACATCAAAGTGAACATCCAGACCACGCCGGAGCCGGCGATGCACAACATCATCGAGGTGGCCCACAGCATGCACAAGAAGTGCGTGCTCACCAACATCGAGACGGACGCGGAGTACCGCAAGGCGCTGATGCTGAAGGCCGACGGCCTGGAGGGCCCCTATGTGGCCGAGCAGATGACCACCCGGGTCCACAGCAGCGCCTATCTCCAGTCCAGCTTCTTCCGCCTGATGGTGGCCATCACCCGGGACGAGCCGAACGTGGACGAGATCGAGCAGCTGATCTCCATGGACGCCAGCCTGAGCTATAACCTGCTGAAGGTGGCCAACTCGGCCTATTTCGCCACGCGGAACCGGGCCGTCACGGTCCATCAGGCCATCATGACCCTGGGCCTGGCGCAGCTGAAGCAGTGGATCTACCTCCTCAGCGCCAGCGTCAGCAGCGAAGCGCCCTCCGACGCGGGGACCGAGGAGTTCCTGAAACGCTCCTTCATGCGGGCCTCCTTCTGCAAGGAGCTGATGAAGTACGCCAAGAACATGCCGGTCTCCCAGGCGGAAGCCTATCTGATGGGCATGTTCTCCACGCTGAACCACTTGGTGGACGCTCCCCTGGAGGAGATCTTGGATGAACTGCCGATCTCGGACATGGTGAAGGACGCGCTGGTGAAGAAGGAGGGCCGCTGCGGCAAGCTCTATGAGCTGGTGCTGAGCTATGAGGCGGCCAACTGGAACGCCATCACCACGCTGGCGGAGGAGCTTGGCATCCCCAACCAGATCTTGACCAACGTGTACTTCAACTGTATGGAGAACGTCAACGTGCTGTGGGAGCAGCTGAGCAGCACCGCCGCCGGCGTGGATCCCGCGAACACCTCGACGGCCCCGGAGGGAGCTCCCGAGGCGAAGGTGTGAAGTGAAAAATAGAAAAGGTCCGGCACCGCAGTGCCGGACTTTTTCACATGGGACCGTTCAGTCGTCCTTCCTGGAGTGGTGGGGCGTGAGCATGACCTGCTTGCAGGCTTGGATCAGCTGGGCGGTGACGTCGCTGGCGAAGCGGCTCTCATAGACGGTGAGGCGGGGCACCCGCTCCCGCTCGCTCATGACGACGTACTTGGGCGGCAGGTGGTTCAGCGCGAAGGCCCGGACATCCACCCGGCACTTGTCGCAGCAGCAGATGCCGAACATCTTCATGTACTCATCTGCCTTCTCGTCTACCAGGATCTGCATGACGTTGACGTAGGCGTGCTCTTCCGCAGGAGGCTCCGGCTGGAGGGATGCGGCCGTCTGGGCGGGCGCTTCCTGGACAGGAGCTGCCGCCGCCTGGGGGGGCTCCTCCTGGACGGGGGCCGCCGTCTGCGGGGGCGCGGCCTGCTGGACAGGGGGCTCGGCCCGGAGGACGGGAGCGGCCTCCTGGATGGGGGCGCTCGGCGCGGCGGGGGCGGCCTTGGGGGCCTCCTCCAGCTCCGCCTCCAGGGCGTCCTTGATCTGAGAGGAGACGGCGGCATCGGCGTTGATGGAAGAGATGATGGGCGCGACCGGCGCGGTGCGGGCGGGCTCCGCCTGGGGAGCGGGCGCGGCGTCGGGGACCGCCTGGGGAGCGGGCTCCGCCTGAGGAGCGGCCTGGGCCTGGGGCTCTGCCGGGGCCTCCGCGGCGGGCGCGCGGCTCTTGCTCAAAAGGTTCATCACGTGGGCGGTCTTGCTGCTGTTACTGGATGCCATGATCAAAATCTCCTTTACGACAGAAAAGTGGGGATGTCAGAACCATTTGGACTTGGGACGGGAGGCCGGGAAGGCGGGGCCCGCCACGGCGTCCACGATCCTGCGATAGTCGGCGGAAGCCTTCGCGTTGGGCTGATAGGTCAGGACGCTCTGCCCATGGGCGGGGGCCATGGCCACGCTGACGCTGCGGCGGATCTTGGTGTGGAACACCTGGCTGTCCAGCTGTTCCGCCACGGACTCGGCCAGGTCCAGGATCTCCCGGGAGAGGGTCAGGCGGCGGTCGTATTTGTTCAGCAGGATGCCCAAGACTTTCAGATCGGGGTTGAAGGATCTGCGGACGGTGTCGATGGTGTCCTGGATCTGCGAGACGCCGACGAGGCTCAGCACCTCCGCCTCCATGGGGACGATGAGCCCGGTGGAGGCCACGTAGGCGTTGATGGTCAGGATGTTCAGGGCCGGAGGGGTGTCGATGATGATGAAGTCGTAAAACGGCTTCACGATGTCCAGCTGCTGGGAGAGCATGAACTCCCGCCGGGGCGCGGTGAACTCCACCTCGGCGGTGGAGAGCATGATGTCCGAGGCGAGGATGTCGCCATACTCCGTGTGGGAGATGGCCCGTTCGATGGGGCACGCGCCGGTGAGCACGTCATATACGGTCTTGCACTCGCCGATGTCCAGGCCCAGAGTGAAGCCAAGATTGCCCTGGGGGTCCAGATCGACGCCCAGGACCCGCGCGCCCCTCTGCTTCAAGCCGCAGACAAGCGCAGAAACGGTGGTGGTCTTGCCCACGCCGCCCTTCTGATTCGTGACAGTGATGACCTGTGTCAAAGGATTTTCCTCCTTGCTGTAAAAACTAAACGGGGACCTCTTATTTTTATTATACTATATGTCGATAAAAA
>NZ_CAJUBK010000078.1 GCF_910584465.1 uncultured Oscillibacter sp. | reverse complement strand
TAAGTTTTCAGGACTTTCAAGAAAGTCCTGAAAACTTGCTCAGCCTGTCGAAAAGGATCTTTCGACAGGCTGAAAGGACTTCGGAAGTGTTCCCGAAGTCCTTTTTCTCATGCCTGCGCGCCCAGGGCCCGCCGGGCGGAGGATCTGTCACGTCCCCGGCCGGCAGAAGTACGGCCCGCATGCCGCCTCATGGGTGTGGGCATAGGTCCAGGTGAAGCCCTTGTCCACCAGATACCAGTCCGCGCCGGGAAGCGCCTCCGGCTCCGGCAGGGCCAGGGCTTCCGCCTTGGAGACGGGCCGGGACAGGGGGACGCCCTCCGGCGGATATTCATGATAGAAGAGGTACATGGTCTCGTCCGGGAGCGCCTCCAGCGCCTGCCTGGCGGCGGCGCCCTCCAGGCAGGGGACCAGCTCCCAGGAGAAGAGGTGCCAGAGGTAGTTCCCTTCTGCCAGCACGTGCTCCCCCACCCCCGCCTCCGGGGCGCCCTCGGCGAAGGCGTCCAGCCAGCGGCGCTCGATCGCCTTCCGGCTGGCGGGGAAGGGCTCCTCCCACTCCACCATGGTCCCCACACAGCGGCCGATGGGCTGGCCCAGCCCAAAGAACTTGGCCTCGTAGTCCGTCATGATGCCCACGGGGCCGTTCCCGTGGAGGTCCCGCGTGACCTCCGACAACCGGAAGCCGAACCGGGGGAGCTCCTCCACGGAGAACTCGAACAGGGGCTGGTTATCCGTTTTGAAATGGATCTGCCCGCCCATCTTCAGCACCTGGCGGTACAGCTTCAAAAAGTTCCCGTGGGTCAGCCGCCGCTTGGCGTGCCGCCCGCTGGGCCAGGGGTCGCAGAAGTTGATATAGATCCGGTCCACCTCGCCGGGGGCGAAGAAGTAGGGGACCTGGTCCGCGTTGGCGCTGAGGAAAAAAACGTTGGAGAGCCCGGCGCCGACACAGCGCTCCATGGCCACCACCATGGCGTCCGGCACCATCTCCACCGCCAGGAACAGCACGTCGGGATCGGCGGCGGCGGTCCCGGCGGTGAAGCGGCCCTTGCCGCAGCCAAGCTCCAGATGGATCTCCCGGGCCTGGGGCATCAGCTCCCGCCAGCGGCCGGGACGGTCGTAGGGGTCCCGGATGAGCCGCTCGGCGCAGCGTTCCATCCGGGGGATGAGGTTCTTCTTTTTCCGCATTCGCATAGGGCGGCGTCCTCCTGAACAGGGCCGGTCATCCGGCAGAGTTGAGTGATGATGTTATCTTCGGGGCATCCTCCGGGCGCTTCAGCCCCAGCATGGGGACCGTCAGGCCCTCCTGTGCCAGACGCCGGGAGAGGGCTTCCATGAAAAGCCCTCGTCCCGGGACCTCCGCGCCGCGGTCCGATGTGGTCCCGACCCCGCAGGTGGGAGAGCGGTCGACGCCGACGATCCCCAAGATCTGGAAGCCGTGCCGGTGGTATCCCATGATTTGCCAGACCGTCTGCTCCACCAGGGCGTCCAGCCGCTCCTTGGCGGGGGACTCGCCCATCGCCCTGCGGATGCGGGTGTTCTCCACCGTCACCGGCCGCTCCGCGCCGTGGATGTCCCCCCGGTCCAGCCCCAGGCAGCAGAACTCCGGGCAGGGGAGCTGGACGATGCCGGCCTCCGCGTCCAGGAGCGTTTCGAGGAGCTCCCGGAACGCTGCCGGGCAGACGGCGGTGCCGTCGGAGATGGCGTTCTGGTTCAGGAGACAATGGGCCAGGAAGACGACCCGTTTGCTCCTCCCGTCGGTGAACATCTGGATATCACTCCCACTCGTTGCTGGGTATCATATTCTAACGGATTTTGCTTTAGAAATATGATACCCTGTTCTTTTGATTATTTGATATATCCATATTATCCAGCCTATACGATGGGCTGTTATCAAATTGTTATCAGCAGTGATAACGTGAGGGAGTTGCTTACTATTTGTTCTGCTGGCTTACAACTTTGATGATAGCACAAAAGGCGAGGAAATGCAACTACATTCCCCCGCTTTTCCCAGGTGTTCATCAATAGGAAGCTCCCCCGATAAATCAGGAATTTGTGGTCTCTAAGTCGATGCGTAATATCATACATTATTTCTCAACATGAGCATACAACCTGACGAAGTCTTCATCCCGCGTCACTTCAAAGGCAACCTTATCACCGTATTCAATGTGGGAATATCCACCATCCGAATAGTCATAATAGGTATATTTTCCACCGGTAAACCCTAAATAATACCCAATGTCCTCGGGATAGGCGCAGACACTGGCGACAACCTGTCCTCTGTTTGTAAACACAACGTGGGTCATGCCCTCGCTGACACTCTCCTTCAACGCTGGACTATTTGAGCCGGTGACCCACTCAATGCGGTCGATTGATGTATAGGGGTCAAATGTGTACACGGCTGTCCACTCAAAGGGAACTATCTCCTCCAGAGTAGCACTGTCACTGCCCAGCGTGGACAGTGTGTTTTTCAGCCTGGCGTTGTTCAGATAGATTTTTGGATTCCCGAAAATGAAACACAAAATACCCAACACCGCGACAATTCCAAGAATAATACTGTGCCACAGGTCTGATTGTTTCCATGCTTTCTCATCCTCCGCATTTAAAACCCCCGTGCCCCACTCACCGTTTTCCATACGTAGCCGTTTATGCTTTGAAACATACAGGCTGAACCCAATAGCATATCCCAACGCTACCAGAATAAGTCCAATCAGGATAACTCTTAGCAAGTTTGTTGCGGGACAGAGCATAGCCAAAAGACCGGCTAAAAAAATCAGAATAATCGGAATATCTGTCGCAACGTAGGCAAATTTTCCGAATAGATCACGGTACAAAACTTTTCCCTGCCGCGCCTGTTTCACGTCCTCGTCATAGGCCTCCTGAGAAAACGCCGTGACCAGACATTTGACGGACAGGTATCCAAAGAGTATGATCCAGACCATATCCGCCAGCCCATCAAAGGTCACCGCCTTTATAACAACAAATGCACAGCCCATCAGAGCTGTCAGTAGGCTTTTCAGACTTATTAACTTCATGAAAACACCTCATCACAGATTTAGTATTGCCGCTGCAAATTTCAATTTATTGTTCTCATTATAGCAGTGAAAACACCCGCTGACAAGTACAAAGCAGGAGGGCGCTCCTTAAAGTGCCCTCCTGTC
Source organism: uncultured Oscillibacter sp. (assembly GCF_910584465.1). Taxonomy (GTDB): domain Bacteria; phylum Bacillota; class Clostridia; order Oscillospirales; family Oscillospiraceae; genus Oscillibacter. Next base: position 5,553 of record NZ_CAJUBK010000078.1, on the reverse strand, counting down.
GATTATTACCTCACCCCCCGGCTGAACTTCCGCTTTGCTTTCTTCTGCTCTTTCTCCGCCACCTCCCGGCGTTTTGCGTCCTCCACGGCCCTCTCTACTTCTTCTGGGCCAAAAATTGCCCCGCTGAACACTGTTCAGCGGGGCGGTATGATTTACATTTTCACTCCCATTCGATGGTCCCGATCGGCTTCGGCGTCAGGTCATACAGCACCCGGCACACGCCGGGGACCTCGGCCAGGATCCGGCTGGTGACGGCCTTCAGCACCGCGTAGGGGATCTCCGGCACGGTGGCGGTCATGGCGTCCACGGTGTCGACGGCCCGGACGATCACCGGCCAGTCGAAGGCCCGCTTGCCGTCCCGCACGCCGGTGGAGCGGAAGTCCGGCACCACCGTGAAGAACTGCCACACCTTCCCCGCCAGGCCCGCCTTGCCGAACTCCTCCCGCAAGATCGCGTCGGACTCCCGCAGGACGGCCAGGCGGTCCCTCGTGATGGCGCCCAGGCACCGCACGCCCAGGCCGGGGCCGGGGAAGGGCTGGCGCTCCACCATGGACGCCGGCAGGCCCAGGGCCCTGCCGACCACGCGGACCTCGTCCTTGAAGAGGAGCTTCAACGGCTCCACCAGCTCGAAGTCCATGTCCTCCGGCAGGCCGCCCACATTGTGGTGGGCCTTCACGCCGTCGCTCTCCAGGATGTCGGGATAGATGGTCCCCTGGGCCAGGAAGGTGATGCCCTCCAGCTTCCGGGCCTCCTCGGCGAAGACCTGGATGAACTCGCCGCCGATGATCTTCCGCTTCCGCTCCGGCTCGTCCACTCCGGCCAGCAGGTCCAGGAAGCGGTCCGCGGCGTCGATATAGATGAGGTTGGCGTCCATCTGGTCCCGGAAGACCTCGATGACCTGTTCGCTCTCGCCCTTGCGCATGAGGCCGTGGTCCACGTGGACGCAGACCAGCTGCCTGCCGATGGCCTTGATCAGCAGCGCGGCCACGACCGAGGAATCCACGCCGCCGGAAAGGGCCAGCAGCACCTTCTTGTCCCCCACCTGGGCCTGGATCTGGGCGGTCTGCCGGGCGATGAACGCCTGGGCGAGCTCGGGGGTGTCGATCCGCTTCATGTCCGCGGGACGGATGTCTTTGTTCATAGGCTGTCCTCCATCGTAAAAGGTTCGTTCGTGTCTCTATTTGGTGTTATAACACATTTCCGCTGGGAACGCAACAAGATCGACAGGCCCTGCCGGTCTCGTCCCGCACCTTGCGCCGGGGCGCGGTCCATGTTATACTCCCCTGAGAGGATCTGAGCGGCGGAGGAGGCGGAGCTTTGTACATCAGGAGATACCGGCCGCCGGACTGCGGAGCGTTGGCGGACCTGTTCCGTGAGACCGTCCACAGCGTGAACGCGCGGGACTACTCCCCCGAGCAGCTGGCCGCCTGGGCCCCCGGCACGGTCGACCTGGATGCCTGGGACCGCTCGTTCCGGGAGCACTGCACGCTCGTGGCGGTGGAGGACGGCGTCATCGTCGGGTTTGGGGACCTGGGGCCCTCCGGCTATCTGGACCGGCTGTATGTCCATAAAGACTATCAGGGCCGGGGGATCGCGGCGGCCATCTGCGATCGGCTGGAGGCGGCGGCGGGCCCTAAGACCATCACCACCCATGCCTCCGTCACGGCGAAGCCGTTCTTTGAGGCCCGGGGCTATCGGACCGTCAAAAAACAGCAGGTCGTCCGGCGGGGGGTCTCACTGACCAACTATGTGATGGAGAAGCGGACGGGCAACGATATCTGAGGAGCCGGGCCCAGCGGCCCGGCTCCTCATGCGTCCGATGCGGTATCGCGGTCTCAGACCGTGGGATGCTCCCCGCCCCAGACGATCTTGCGGTACTTCTCGGGATCGGTGTCGCCCTCGGTGGAGAACATCAGCACCCGGCTGGAGCGGTCCAGGCCGACGGCCTCCCGGAGGTCCTTGTGCGCGTCCGACTCCATCAGGGCGGCGATGAGGCCCATGCCCACCGCGCCGCTCTCGCCGGAGACGACCCGCGGGTCCCCCTTCACGGGGGAGGACAGCATCCGCATGCCCTTGGCGCTGACCCAGTCGGGGCAGGAGACGAAGGCCGTCACATGGTTGCGCAGGATGTCCCAGGAGATGATGTTGGGCTCGCCGCAGGCCAGGCCCGCCATGATGGTCTGGAGGTCTCCGGACACGATCCGGGGCCCGCCGTCCCCCGCCAGGGCGCCCTGGTAGAGGCAGTCCGCCGCCTGGGCCTCCATGACGATGAACTTGGGGGGATCGTTGGGGAAGAGGTTCGCGTAATAGCCCACCACGGCCCCGGCCAGGCTGCCTACGCCGGCCTGGACGAAGATGTGGGTGGGGCGCTCCGCGCCGATCTGGCGGAGCTGCTCGGCAGACTCGCTGGCCATGGTGCCGTAGCCCTGCATGATCCAGGCGGGGATCTCCTCATAGCCCTCCCAGGCGGTGTCCTGGACGACGACGCCGTGCTCCGTCCGGGCGGCCTCGGCGGCGGCCATGCGGACGCAGTCGTCGTAGTTGACCTCCTCGATGGTCACCTTGGCGCCCTCGGCGGCGATGTTGTCGAAGCGGGGCCGGCTGCTGCCCTTGGGCATGTGGACCACGGCCGCCTGGCCCAGCTTGTTGGCGGCCCAGGCCACGCCCCGGCCGTGGTTGCCGTCGGTGGCGGTGAAGAAGGTGGCCCGGCCGAACTCCCGGCGGAAGGCTTCGCTGGTCAGGTAGCCGTAGGTCATCTCGGACACGTCCCGGCCCATCTCCTTGGCGATGTACCGGCCCATGGCGAAGGAGCCGCCCAGCACCTTGAAGGCGTTGAGCCCGAAGCGGTAGGATTCGTCCTTCACATAGAGGCCGCTCAGGCCCAGGTGCTTGGCCATGCCCCCCAGATCGGCCAGCGGAGTGACGGAGTACTGGGGGAAGCTGGTGTGGAAAGAGCGGGCCTGCGCCACGTGGGACAGGGACATGACGCCGAGCTGCGCGTCCTCGCTCTTGGGCATATGGTTCAGGGTCCATTCGATGGCTTCTTTCATGGTGCGCTCGCCTCCAAAAAAATTTTTGCTTGGCTGAAAGATATTTAGTCCATGACTGTATGATAGCACAGAAAACGAAAAACGCAAGGGGGTACCTGAAAATTTTTCAGGGAAACTAAAAAAATAATAGAGCTGCCTGCGGCGGGGGGGCGGCGCCGGCGGATGGAAGGGACTGGCCGGGATGGGCAGTCCTATAAAATCGTATAAAATTTAACGAATATTTTGTGCGAAGTGTAAAAAAGAGAAAAAGAGCGGGACGGCGGTGAAATTGTACTTGATAATTTCGGGGAAGGATCCTATAATAAAGATTGTGAGCAAATTAGCAATGTTGGGATCTGCTCGCATTTCCCAGGTTTCAAAATGCCGGAGGGCATGGTAAACAGGACCTACCGTACAATATCAAAAATAACAGGAGGAACGATCAATGAAGGTAGCTATTTTTGGCGCGGGCACGATGGGCAGCGGCATCGCCCAGGTCTTCGCAGCGAAGGGCCACACCGCCCTGATGTACGCCAGCTCTGTGGCCTCCGCCCAGAAGCACAAGGATAAGCTGGCCGCCTCTCTCCAGAAGCGGGTCGACAAGGGCCGCATGGAGCAGGCCGCCGCCGACGCGCTGATGGCCAACGTGCTGGTGGAGGAGAAGTCCGCCTGCGCCGACGCCGACCTCATCATCGAGTGCGTCAAGGAAGACATGGCCACCAAGAAGGCCCTGCTGAGCGAGCTGGACGCCATGTGCAAGCCCGAGGCCATCTTCGCCTCCAACACCTCCTCCCTGTCCATCACCGAGATGGCCAACGGCCTGAGCCACCCCGTGATCGGTATGCACTTCTTCAACCCCGTCCCCAGCATGAAGCTGGTGGAGATCATCCGGGGCGCGAAGACCACCCAGGAGACCTTCGACACCATCTGGGAGCTCTCCAAGGAGATCGGCAAGGAGCCCGTCGAGGTCAACGAGGCCCCCGGCTTCGTCGTCAATAAGATCCTGATCCCCATGATCAACGAGGCCGCCGACCTGCTGGATACCGGCGTGGCCAATGCCGAGGGCATCGACACCGCCATGAAGCTGGGCGCCAACCATCCCATGGGCCCCCTGGCCCTGGGCGATCTGGTGGGCCTGGACGTGTGCCTGGCTATCATGGAGACCCTGTACAACGAGACCGGCGATCCCAAGTACCGCCCCAGCCTGCTGCTGCGCAAGAAGGTGCGCGCCGGTGAGCTGGGCCGCAAGACCGGCAAGGGCTTCTTCGACTATTCCAAGTAAAACCTGAGAAAAGGAGTAAATAAGGTATGGACTTTCATCTTTCCAATGAGCAGCTGATGCTCCGTAAGATGTACCGTGAGTTCGCCGAGAACGAGGTCAAGCCTCTGGCCGAGGAAGTCGACGAGACGGAAGAGTTCCCCATGGAGACCGTCAAGAAGATGGCGAAGCTCGGCATGATGGGCATTTACTTCCCCAAGGAGTACGGCGGCGCCGGCGGCGACGTCCTCTCCTACGCCATGTGCGTGGAGGAGCTGGCGAAGGTCTGCGGCACCACCGCGGTCATCGTCTCCGCCCACACCTCTTTGTGCTGCGCCCCCATCTTCGAGCACGGCACCGAGGAGCAGAAGAAGAAGTACCTGCCCGACCTGTGCTCCGGGCGCAAGATCGGCGCCTTCGGCCTGACCGAGCCCAACGCCGGCACCGACGCCTCCGGCCAGCAGACCACCGCCGTTCTGGAGGGCGACCACTACGTCCTCAACGGCTCCAAGTGCTTCATCACCAACGGCAACGTGGCGGACACCTTCGTCGTCTTCGCCATGACCGACAAGTCCAAGGGCAACCACGGCATCTCCGCCTTCATCGTCGAGAAGAGCTTCCCCGGCTTCTCCACCGGCAAGCACGAGAAGAAGATGGGCATCCGCGGCTCCTCCACCTGCGATCTGATCTTCGAGGACTGCATCGTCCCCAAGGAGAACCTGCTGGGCAAAGAGGGCAAGGGCTTCAAGATCGCCATGCAGACCCTGGACGGCGGCCGGATCGGCATCGCCTCCCAGGCCCTGGGCCTGGGCGAGGGCGCGGTCAATGAGGCCATCAAGTACACCCAGGAGCGCGTCCAGTTCGGCCGCCGCCTGAGCCAGTTCCAGAACACCCAGTTCCAGCTGGCCGACATGCACACCCGCATGCAGGCCGCCCAGTACCTCGTGTACGCCGCCGCGATGAAGAAGCAGCTGCATGAGGACTATTCCATGGACGCCTCCATGGCGAAGCTCTTCGCCGCCGAGGCCGCGTCCGACGTGACCCGCCGCGCCGTCCAGCTGTTCGGCGGCTACGGATATACCCGCGAGTATCCTGTGGAGCGCATGATGCGCGATGCCAAGATCACCGAGATTTATGAGGGTACATCCGAGGTCCAGCGCATGGTCATTTCCAGCCGCCTGGGCGTGAAATAAGATAGGAGGTAAAAGGTCATGAAGATCATCGTTTCCATCAAGCAGGTCCCGGATACCTCCGGCAAGGTGGCTG